>DASVLI010000291.1:0-12727 GCA_036384955.1 Occallatibacter sp. | reverse complement strand
CATCCGCGGCAATATCAGCTGGATGAACGCGCGCCAGAGCGTGCTGCGCAGCCCGCTGTTCGACGCCAAGATCGATGACCTGTATCCGGTGATCATGCCCGAAGGCAGCGATTCGGCTTCGCTGGATAACGCGGTGGAATTCCTCTACCAATCCGGCCGCTCGCTGCCGCATGTGATGGCGATGCTGATCCCCGAAGCGTGGTCCGGCAACCCGGACATGGACGAGGACAAGCGCGCGTTCTACGAGTACCACGCGTCGCTGATGGAGCCCTGGGATGGGCCCGCCGCGATTGCCTTTACCGATGGGCGCGTGATTGGCGCAACGCTGGATCGCAATGGACTGCGACCCGGCCGCTACATCGTAACCAAAGACGACCTGGTGGTGCTGGCCTCGGAGGCCGGCGTGATCGAAGTGCCGCCGGAGGATGTGCGCAAGAAGGGCCGCCTGCAGCCGGGCCGCATGTTCCTGGTGGACCTGATGGAGAAGCGCATCATCTCCGATGGAGAGATCAAGACGAAGCTGGCCGCGCGCCAGCCCTATGCCGACTGGCTGAAGGAGCAGCAGGTAACCCTGGACGTGCTGCCGGAGCCGTCGCGCGTGATTGCCTCGAATCCCGAGACGCTGCTGCGCCGCCAGCGCGCCTACGGATACAGCGAAGAAGATTTGCGGATTTTGCTGGCGCCGATGGCGGTGAAGGGCGAGGAGCCAATTGGCTCGATGGGCACCGACGTGCCGCTGGCCTGCCTGAGCGACCGTCCGCAGCCGCTGTTCAACTACTTCAAGCAGCTGTTCGCGCAGGTCACCAACCCGCCCATCGATCCGATCCGCGAAGAGCTGGTAATGTCGCTGATCAGCTACATCGGCACCGAGCGCAACATTCTGAATGAGGCGCCGGAGAACTGCCACACGCTCAAGCTGCCGCATCCGATTTTGACCAATCGTGATCTGGAAAAGCTGCGCCGCGTTTCGTCGGGCGACCTGCTGGCGACCACGCTGCCGGCGCTGTTCCGTGCAGCCGACGGCGAGGCCGGGCTGCGGCAGAGCCTGGAAGACCTGAGCGCCCGCGCTGCGCACGCAGTGCAGTCGGGCTACACGCTGCTCATCATTTCCGACCGCGGCGTGGACCCAACGTACGCGCCGATTCCTTCTTTGCTGGCGATGGCTGCTGTGCACAACCGCCTGGTGAAGGAGAAGACGCGTACCCAGGTGGCGCTGATTATCGAAAGCGGCGAGCCGCGCGAGGTAATGCACTTTGCGCTGCTCATCGGCTACGGCGCCAGCGCGGTGAATCCGTATCTGGCGATTGAGACGCTGCACGACCTGAAGCGTCGCGGGCTGCTGGCACACAACGTCACGTCAAACCAGGCAGAGAAGAACTTCATCAAGGCCATCAACAAGGCATTGCTGAAGACCTTCTCGAAGATGGGCATCAGCACGCTGCAAAGCTATCGCGGCGCGCAGGTGTTTGAGGCGGTGGGTCTGAATCAGGCGCTGGTGGAGAAGTACTTCGGCGGTACGGCCTCGCGGATTGAGGGCGTGGGGCTGGATGTGCTGGCGCGCGAGGCGCAGATGAAGCACGAGTTCGCCTTCCAGCCGCTGACCGAGTCAGAGACCGAACTAACAGTTGGTGGGCAGTACCAGTTCCGCAAGGACGGCGAGTATCACCTGCTGAATCCGCAGACCATCAGCAAGCTGCAGCAGGCAGTGCGGGAGAACAATCCGACCACGTTCCAGGAGTACACGGACCTGCTGGACGACAAGAACCGTACTCTGTGTACGCTGCGCGGACTGCTGAAGCTGAAGTACTCCGAGGAGCCGATTGCGCTGGAGGAAGTGGAGCCGGCCAAGGAAATTGTGAAGCGCTTCACTACGGGCGCCATGAGCTTCGGGTCCATCAGCAAGGAAGCGCACGAGACGCTGGCGATTGCCATGAACCGGCTGGGCGGCATGTCGAACACCGGCGAGGGCGGCGAGGAAGAGGAGCGCTTTACGCGCGATGCCAACGGCGACCTGCGGCGCAGCGCAGTCAAGCAGGTGGCCAGCGGACGCTTTGGCGTAACGACCAACTACCTGGTGAACGCCGACGAGTTGCAGATCAAGATGGCGCAAGGAGCAAAGCCCGGCGAAGGCGGCCAGTTGCCCGGCCACAAGGTGGACGAAGTAATCGCCCGGACACGGCACTCGATTCCCGGCGTGGGTTTGATTTCGCCTCCTCCGCACCACGACATTTACTCGATTGAGGATTTGGCGCAGCTGATTTACGACCTGAAGAACGTAAATCCGCAGGCGCGCATCGCAGTCAAACTGGTATCCGAAGTGGGTGTGGGCACAGTGGCCGCGGGCGTAAGCAAGGCGCACGCAGACGTGGTGCTGATCTCGGGCGACAACGGCGGCACAGGCGCTTCGCCGCTGAGTTCCATCAAGCATGCCGGCCTGCCCTGGGAGCTGGGCCTGGCCGAAACGCAGCAAGTGCTGCTGTTGAACGATCTGCGCAGCCGCATCCGCGTGCAGACCGACGGCAAGTTGCAGACGGGCCGCGACGTGGTGATTGCCGCGTTGCTGGGCGCGGAGGAATTCGGCTTTGCCACCACGCCGCTCATCACCATGGGCTGCATCATGATGCGCAAATGCCACCTGAACACCTGTTCGGTGGGCATTGCCACGCAGGATCCAGTGCTGCGCGCGCGCTTCAAAGGCCAGCCCGAACACGTAGTCAATTTCTTCTTCTTTATCGCGGAGCAGGTGCGGCAGCACATGGCCAAGCTCGGCTTCCGCACGGTGGACGAGATGGTGGGCCGCGTGGAGAAGATTGACGCTTCAGTCGCGGACGCGCATTGGAAGGCCAAGGGCATCGACCTCTCGTCGATTCTGTATGCGCCCACGGTTCCCTCGCGCGTCGCACGGCGCAAGATGCAGCAGCAGGATCACGGCCTGGACTCGGCTTTGGATCACGCACTGATTGCCAAGGCACAGCCTGCGCTCGAATCGCAGACGCCGGTGACGGGAAACTTCGCCATTCGCAACGTGCATCGCACGGTAGGCGCGATGCTGGGCGGCGAGATCGCTCGGCGCTACGGCTCAACAGGTTTGCCGGAAGAGACCATTCACTTCAAGTTCAAGGGATCGGCTGGACAGAGCTTTGGCGCGTTTGTGCCGACGGGCGTGACGCTGGAACTTGAAGGCGACTCGAACGATTATCTGGGCAAGGGGCTTTCGGGCGGGCGCATCATCGCCTACCCGCCCAAGGCCTCGTTCTTCCTGCCGGAAGAAAGCATCCTGGTGGGCAATGTGGTGCTGTACGGCGCCACCAGCGGCGAAGTCTTCTTGAACGGCATCGCCGGCGAACGATTCGCGGTGCGCAACTCTGGCGCGACGGCAGTGGTGGAGGGCGTGGGCGACCACGGCTGCGAGTACATGACCAACGGCACGGTGGTGGTGCTGGGCACCACGGGCCGCAACTTTGCCGCCGGCATGAGCGGCGGACGCGCCTACGTCTACGACGACCAGGGTGACTTTACGGCACGCCGCTGCAACAAGACCAGCGTGGACCTGGAGCCGCTGCTGCTGGACAAGGATGTGGCGGAGGTGCGCGGCCTGCTGGAGCGGCATCGCGACCTGACCGGAAGCCCGCGCGCGGCATGGATTCTGGAGCACTGGGCCGACGCACAGCCAAGGTTCATCAAGGTTTTCCCGCACGAGTACAAGCGTGTGCTTGGCGTGGAGCGGAGCGAGACGGTGTACAGCGCTCCCACAACATCGGCGCCTCTGGTGGCGGCCGCCGCGGAGGTGCAGCATGGGTAAGGTGACGGGCTTTCTTGAAATTGATCGCGAGCAGCCGAAGCGCCGCGCGGTGGACGAGCGCGTAAAAGACTGGTTCGAGATTTACGAGCCGTTCCCCGAGGAGAAGCAGCGTGAGCAGAGCGCGCGCTGCATGGACTGCGGCGTGCCCTTCTGTCATACCGGCTGCCCGGTCAGCAATTTGATTCCCGACTGGAACGACCTGGCATACAACGGACGCTGGCAGTCGGCCATTCGCAGGCTGCATGCGACCAACAACTTTCCGGAGTTCACCG
This sequence comes from Occallatibacter sp., assembly GCA_036384955.1. Lineage (GTDB taxonomy): Bacteria > Acidobacteriota > Terriglobia > Terriglobales > Acidobacteriaceae > Telmatobacter. The sequence continues at coordinate 8,653 of DASVLI010000291.1, read as the reverse complement.
GGCGCATTTGCCCCGCGCCATGCGAAGCCGCATGCGTGCTGGGCATCGATCAGCCTCCGGTTTCCATCAAGCTGATTGAGCGCAGCATTGTGGAGCGCGCATGGGACGAAGGTTGGATTCATCCCGAGCCGCCTGAGAACAACACAGGCAAGCGCGTGGCGGTAGTGGGCAGCGGACCGGCGGGTCTGGCAGCGGCGCAGCAATTGCGGCGCGCCGGCCACTCCGTGACGGTGTATGAGAAGAGCGACCGCATCGGCGGGCTGCTGCGTTATGGCATTCCCAACTTCAAGTTGGAAAAACACGTGGTCGACCGCCGCGTTGCGCAGTTGCGCGCCGAGGGAGTCACCTTCCTGACCAATGCGCATGTGGGTGTGAATGTGCCGGTGGAAGCGCTGACCGAGCATCACGACGCGATTCTGCTGTGCGGCGGATCCGAGCAGCCGCGCGACCTGAAGATTCCGGGCCGCGAGCTGAAGGGCATTCATTTTGCGATGGAGTTTTTGCCGCAGCAGAACCGGCGTAATGAGGGCGACACTCTTGACCCGAAGCTGGCCATTCTGGCCGAAGGCAAGCACGTAATTATCATCGGCGGCGGCGACACCGGCGCCGACTGCCTGGGCACCAGCCTGCGCCAGCATGCGGCCAGTGTGCATCAGTTTGAAATTATGCCCAAGCCGCCGCTGACGCGCGCGGCCTCGACGCCCTGGCCCATGTGGCCGCTGCAACTGCGCACCGAAAGCGCGCACGAGGAAGGAGGCATCCGCGATTGGAGCGTGAACAGTGTGCGCTTTGAGGGCGACGCCAACGGCAATGTGACAAAGCTGCACGCCGTGCGCGTAGGCGCACCGCCAAAGTTCGAGGCGATTGCCGGGTCGGAGTTCTCACTGAATGCAGACCTGGTGCTGCTGGCCATGGGCTTTTTGGGGCCGGTGCGCACGGGCATGATTGAGCAGCTTGGTCTGGATCTTGACCAGCGTGGCAATATTGCGACGACCAACTATGCTAGCTCGGTGGAAGGCATCTTCGCCGCCGGTGACATGCGGCGCGGCCAATCGCTGGTGGTGTGGGCTATCAGCGAAGGCCGTCAGGCGGCTGCGGCGGTGGACCGCTACCTGGCGCAGAAGACCGTGCCCGTGGCGCAGAAGCAGCGCATGCACGCATAGCAACGAACAGCGCCGCGTTCAGATGCGTTCCACCGCGAGCGCCACGGCATTGCCGCCGCCGAGGCAAAGTGCGGCAATTCCCTTCTTCTTGTTCTGCCGCGCCATGGCGTAAAGCAGCGTGACCAGCACGCGCGCGCCGCTGGCGCCGATGGGATGGCCGAGCGCGACAGCTCCACCATGAATGTTGACGCGCGCGGCATCGAGGCCGAGTTCGCGATTCACGGCCAGCGCCTGCACGCTGAAGGCCTCGTTCAACTCAAACAGATCAACATCGGCCAGCGACCAGCCAGCCTTTGAGGCAACCTTGCGTACGGCATCGATGGGCGCAAGGCCCATCCACTCCGGCTCGCGGCCAGCGGTGGCCTGCGCGCGGATGACGGCCAGCGGCTGGAGACCGAGCGCGTTGGCTTTTTCCTCACTGGTGACGACCACTGCGGCCGCACCATCGCTGACGCCGGGCGCATTGCCGGCGGTGACGGTGCCGTCCTCCTGAAATGCAGGCTTGAGGCGTGCGAGAATTTCGACACTGGTGTCGGGGCGAATCGATTCGTCGGCAGAGAATAAGCGTGGCGCGGTCTCGCCTTTTTGCTTTGGCAGCTCGACAGCAAGAATCTCGTCGCGGAAGGATCCATCGGCAGCGGCTGCGGCCGCGCGGCGATGCGACTCGGCAGCGAAGGCATCCTGCTCGGCGCGCGTGATGCCGTACTTCACCGCGATCATCTCCGCGCAGACACCCATGTGGATGCCGTTGTAAATCTCCCACAGACCGTCGTAAATCATCGAATCGACCAGCGCGCCGTTGCCCATGCGATAGCCCGTGCGCGCCTGCGGCAGCAGATACGGTGCGTTGGACATCGACTCCATGCCGCCGGCGACGAGGATTTCAGCGTCGTCCGTTTGCACCGCCTGCGCGGCCAGGGCCACTGCTTTCAGTCCCGATCCGCAGACCATGTTCACGGTCATTGCGCCGACTTGGTTGGTCAGGCCTCCGTAGAGGGCGGCCTGGCGAGCGGGGTTCTGGCCCAGCCCGGCCTGCAGTACGCAGCCCATCAGGCACTCGTCGATTTGCGCGGGTTCAAGCGCGGCGCGGCGGACGGCTTCGCGCACTGCAAGCGCGCCCAGTCGCGGCGCGGTAAAGGGCTGCAAGGCGCCCTGGAACTTTCCTACAGGCGTGCGAACGGCAGAGATGATGACTGGCTGAGACACGGAACCCTTCCCGCGCGGCGCAAAGGCACCGCGGCCCTACCATCATAGCGAGGAAGAGACGGCGGCAGTCCAGACAGAAGAAGGATGAGTGGAGGAAACGGCGCGAAGGCCGTGCGGAACTACCGCAGGCCTTCGCAGCTGTTGTGGAGCTTCTGTCCCAGGCGGGTGGGAAAAATGGTGGCTTCCTCGTCGGAGTAGAAGGGCATTTTGGAGCGGCGTTCGAGCAGGCCGAGGTCGACCAGGTGGTCGATGTCGCGCTCCACGCGCAGCCGGTCGCGGAAGCCGGTACTCCTCTGAATATGGTCGACAGTTGGCCCGCCGAGACTGGCCGAGTTCCAGCCCGTGCCATAGCCCGTGGCCTTGATGGAGTTGCAGGTGGAGGTGAGGATGCGGAAGTGCACCGGCGTAAGCAGCGCCAGGTTGTTGACCAGCGAGATATTGCTTTCGTCCACGAAATCCGCTGAGCAGCTGGAGGCAAGCAGTCCGGCCCACATCTGGCGAACCCATTCCTCCTCGGCCCACGAACCGCCATCGAGAATGCGCAGCGCAACCTGAGGGCTTACGCGCATCTTGTCGGCATCGGGTTTGGCGGAAACCAGCGCCTCGGCCTTGAGAGCGATTTCAACCGCGGCGGAGACGCGATAGTTGCTGAGTCCCTCGCGCAGCAGCGTACGGAAGTCGGCGGTGGCCTCCGGCGCCAGGCGGCGCAGGAAAGCAATCGCTTCGGCCAGGCGGAACTCGCGCAGAATGTCTTCGGGCTCGGTGTGGGTCACATCCGCCTTCAGCGGGCTGTCCCATAGGCGAATATCGGACTGATCGAGCGAATCGAACTGCAACGCAACGCCGTCATTCCCCCAGCGGACGGCACGGGTACGGATGCGGACATGCCTGTCAAAGGCCATCTGCGGCGGGCCTTCGCGCTGTAGCGTAAGGGTGACAATCTCGCCTGGTTTCCAGCGGTCGGGGGTCTGCAGGTAAACACCGGTAGAGCTGATGTTGCGCACCTTGTTCAAGCGGGGAATGGCCCCATCCCAGTGATAGGCGGCAAGGCCGGGCAGGGGACGCCGTTCGGCGCGAGCCTTCTCGGTGAAGCTCGGAGTGGACGTACTTGCGGTAGCAAGCATTGCGATAACCCCTTGGAGTAAAACTGAAACCGGTTCTGGTGCGCTGTCAGGCCACTCGGTACCACTTTCGCGCATTTCGTAATGACACGAAAGTGGTACCGCTCTGGGGGGATTTTAACGCGGCACCGCCTTGGCCTGTAAAGTGACCATCATCACGCTCGTAGATTGGACTTTGGGCATACCCGAAAGGTGCCTGTTCCGCAACCAACAAACCCGCTGGATCCGCTCAAATTGCACCATTTCCAGTGCAAAACATGGTGACCCCGCCGGGTACTACCGGGTACGTTTGAGCAGCCAGTGGATGACTTCCGCTACCCCTGCATAGTTGTCGTAGAGTGCGGGCAGCTTCCGTCCGTCTGCGTATTCGTTATAGACCCAGGGGTCTACCACGGCGAGAACCGTGCCTTTTCCGTACTCAGCCGACGCCATGTAGATCTCGCCCTCCTTGGTGAGTTGGGCGACAGCCTCGCGGCTCAGCGCGATTGTGCAGACATCCTTCATATAGAGCGAGTGCGGGTTGCGGAAGATGGGACCGCCGGCGGCAACGTCAACTCTTCCCTGCTCCCAGTTGTCGCCGACGACATGATTGCGCAGAACGCTGTTGAAGTGGATGCCGAATTGATCGCTGAGCAGGTTCAGGTGGTCGAGGTCGGTGTTGGCCGGGTCGTTGGCAAGGAGCACAAGCACGCCGCCGGAGCGCACCCAGGTTGCAATGGCGTTGGCCTGGTCCGCTTGCATGACGTTGGGGTGCGGATTCTTGGAGAGATTGTCGGGCGAGACGATGAGGTAAATCTGCGCCGAGCTGAGATTGGCAGCAGTGGGCGCTTCGGCTAGCGTGGCAAGGCGCGCGCCGTGGTCGCGGAAGAGCTGACCGACCAGCGAGAAACCTGCGTCGCTGCGCTCGCCCCACTTGTAGTGAAAGAAGAAGGGCTTGCCGGAGGCATCTTCGCGCTGCTGGCTGTTGTAGTACGCGTCCATCAAGACGGTGACGCCGGGCCGCTGCGGTTGAGTTGCGTCTGCCTGAAACGCGGCAAGAATTTTAGCGGCAGCGGCAGATGGAGTATCGGCCGCCGGAGCCGCTATGGGCTGCGGAGCGAGCGTAAGCGCGGCGTGCAGATAGCGTGCCTCGAGCGTGACGCGATAGAGCGCGAGCAGCGGGCGGCTGTCGGCGAGCGTCGAGCTGCCATCCGGCTGCAGCGAAGCATCCACGGCGCTTTTCAAATACTGGTAGTAGCGCGCGTCTGCCGAGTGAGCCCATGCGGCATCAATCGCGACCAGCAGATCGGCTGCCCCGGGCTGCGCGCCGAGCTGCGCCGCGGGCCAGCGGCTCATCGCCTCGTCGGCTAGCTTGAGCGCAGCGGACGGGGACTGAGCGGGTAAATTCATCACAAAAATAAAACCCGTCAAGATCAAGATGAGCGGAAGATGACGCAGACGAGGCATGAACGCTCCGATTGTGCGGCGGCGTATTGGGCAGCGCCGCGCGCAGACTCTATATTGGTATCGGCTGGAGCCACGCGCTGGCAATGCTCTCAAATTTTGCGCGCGGGCGAGCCATGAATCGAGTGAGCGATGTTATTGCATGAAGACCGGCTGTTCCCGGCAGACCCAACGGTGCGCGCATTGGCGCTGGCACTGTATGAGCGCGTGCGCGACCTGCCGATCATAAGCCCGCACGGACACACACAGGCGGCGTGGTTTGCGAAGAACGCGCCCTTCGCTGACCCGGCAACATTGTTTGTGCAGCCGGACCATTATGTGTACCGAATGCTCTATAGCCAGGGCGTGTCGCTGGAGGAGTTGGGCATTGGCGAGGCGACGCTGAAGGATCCCCGCAAGGTGTGGCGGATTTTTGCCAGCCACTATCACCTGTTCCGCGGAACGCCGACGCGCATGTGGCTCGACTACGCCTTCGAGAAGCTGTTCGGAATAACGGAGCGGCTGAGCGAGAAGACAGCGGACGTGTACTACGACACGATTCAAACGAAGCTGGAGACAGCGGAGTTTTTGCCGCGTGCGCTCTTCGAGCGCTTCCGCATTGAAGTACTGGCGACGACAGACTCGCCGCTGGACACGCTGAGCGATCACGCGGCGATTCGCGCCTCGGGATGGAAGGGGCGCATTGTGCCCACCTTCCGGCCGGACCCGGTTGTGGACCCGGAGTTTGCCGGCTTCACAGAGCGCGTTGCTGAACTCGGCGCGCTGACTGGCGAGGACACTACAACCTGGAACGGCTATCTGGCCGCGCTGCGCGCACGGCGTGCATTCTTCAAGACGCTGGGCGCGACCGCCACCGACCACGGACACGCAACGGCTCAGGCCGCGGACCTGCACAGCGACGAAGCGGCAAAGCTGTTTGCGCGTGTGCGCACTGGCCTTGCAGATGCTGGCGATGCGGAGCTCTTCCGCGCTCAGATGCTTACCGAAATGGCGCACATGAGCCTGGACGATGGCCTGGTGATGCAGATTCATCCGGGCAGCTTCCGCAACCACAACCAGAAAGTGTATGAGCGCTTTGGGCGCGACACTGGCGCGGACATTCCTCTGCCGACGAACTATGTGCATGCGCTGCGGCCGCTGCTGAACCGCTTTGGGAACGAGCGCGGGCTGACCATCATTCTGTTTACGCTGGACGAGACCACGTACAGCCGCGAGCTTGCGCCGCTGGCCGGACACTATCCGTGCCTGCGGCTGGGGCCGCCGTGGTGGTTCCACGACAGCCCGGAAGGCATGGTGCGATTCCGCGAGCAGATGACGGAGACGGCGGGCTTCTACAACACGGTGGGTTTCAACGACGACACGCGGGCGTTTCTTTCGATTCCGGCGCGGCACGATGTGGCGCGGCGCATGGATTGCGTCTTCCTGGCGCGGTTGGTTGCCGAGCACAGGCTGGACGAGGACGAGGCGCACGAGCTGGCCTATGAGCTGACCAACGGATTGGTGCGCAAGGCATACAAGTTGTAAGCGGAGAGGTGACGATGGCGGACGAACAGCAAAGCGCACCAGGCAATATCCTCGATCGCTCGCGGTGGACCGTTTGCGCGATGCTGTTCGCGGCCACCTCCATCAACTACATGGACCGGCAGGTCATCGCCATTCTGAAGCCGACGATTCAGCACAGCATCGGCATGACGGAAATCCAGTATGGCTATGTGGTGATGGCCTTCCAGATTGCTTATGCCGCAGGACTGCTGCTGGCAGGCAGATTTGTGGACCGCATTGGCACCCGCATCAGTTACATGATCGTGATGGCAGTGTGGAGCCTCTCTGCGATGGGCCACGCGCTGGCCAACACCGTGCTGCAGTTTGGCGTGGCGCGGTTCGCGCTGGGGCTGGGCGAGTCGGGCAACTTCCCTGCCGCGATCAAGACTGTCGCCGAGCGGTTTCCGCAGACCGAGCGTTCGCTGGCCACGGGCATCTTCAACTCCGGAGCCAACGTGGGCGCTGTGCTGGCGCCGCTGATTGTGCCGTGGGTTGCGGTGCGCTATGGATGGCACGCAGGCTTTCTGGTCACGGGCGTCTTTAGCGCGACGTGGATTGTGTGGTGGTACCTGTACTACAAGCCGCGGCCCACAATGACCAATCCGCTGGCCGGTGCACCGATGCCGCAATCGGTTTCGTGGCTGCGGCTGCTGGGCTATCGGCAGACGTGGGCCTTTGCGCTGGGCAAGTTTCTCACTGATCCAATCTGGTGGTTCTACCTGTTCTGGCTGCCGTCGTACTTCAGCACGCGCTATCACCTGGATCTGATGCATCTCGGCGTGCCGCTGATTGTGGTTTACAATGCCTCGGCCATTGGCAGCATTGGCGGCGGCTGGCTGCCGACACCCTTCCGCAAGCTGGGCATGAGTGCGGTAAAGGCGCGTCTGGCGGCGATGCTGCTGTGCGCCTGCGCGGTGGTGCCGGTGTTCTTCATCAACTACACCAGCTCGGTGTGGGTTGCGATTGGGCTGCTGAGTTTGGCCGCCGGCGCGCACCAGGGCTGGAGTGCGAATATTTTTACGACGGCGTCGGATATGTTTCCCAGCTCGGCCGTGGGCTCGGTGACGGGCATTGGCGGCATGGCTGGTTCGGTGGGCGGATTGATTATTGCCAACTTTGCCGGACACGTGCTGCAGATAACCCACAACAACTACGCCAGCCTGTTTGCCATTGCGGCCAGCGCGTATCTTGTGGCGCTAGGCGTGATTCTGCTGCTGGCGCCGGGGCTGAAGAAGGTGGAGCTGACGGCATGAGCCTGTACTGCGCAGTGGGTGGAACCGAGACGACGCTGAGCGCGGCTCAGCTGGAAGAGCTGCTGGTTGCTGCTCTTGAAGAACTTGGGCCGCGCAGCAAGGTGCTGGCGGTTCCGCCGGACCAGAGCCGCATGCACTCGCGTGCCGGCGAGCTGACCACGATGGCGTGGCGGCACTACGGTGACAGGATGAAGGCCGTGCTGCCCGCACTGGGCACGCATGCTGCCATGCGACCGGGACAACTGGAGCAAATGTTTGCTGGCGTGCCACTGGAGCTGTTCCGCGTTCACGACTGGCGCAAGGACATTGCGACGCTGGGCGAAGTGCCGAGCGCGTTCATCCGCGAGCAGTCCGAGGGCAAGCTGGACTACGCGTGGCCGGCGCAGGTGAACAAGCTGATTGCCGAAGGCGGCTTCGACCTGATTCTGTCGCTGGGCCAGGTGGTGCCGCATGAAGTGATTGGCATGGCCAACTACAACAAGAACATTCTGGTGGGCACAGGCGGACGCGAAGGCATCAACCGCAGTCACTATCTTGGCGCGGTGTACGGCATGGAGCGCATTATGGGGCGCGCGGAGAATCCGGTGCGCGCGGTGTTGAATTATGCGAGCGACCATTTTCTGCGGCATCTGCCGATTGTGTATGTGCTGACCGTGGTTGGACGTGCGGGCGATGGATCGCTGGCGGTGCGCGGGCTGTTTATCGGCGACGATGTGGAGTGCTTCACGCTGGCGGCGGAGCTGAGCCTGAAGGTGAACTTCGAGCTGGTGGCTGAACCGCTGAAGAAGGTTGTGGTGTATCTCGACCCGAAGGAATTTCATTCAACGTGGATCGGGAACAAGGCGGTGTACCGCACACGGATGGCGCTGGCCGATGGCGCGGAGCTGGTGATTCTTGCGCCGGGCGTGAAGACGTTTGGCGAGGA
>DASVLI010000290.1:0-11233 GCA_036384955.1 Occallatibacter sp. | reverse complement strand
AGTTGGTGCGCTCCCGTCCGCTGGTGGTGTTCGAGATGTTCCGGTGGCTTGCTGGCGGGCGCGCGCGTCTCAAGCAGCAGGTCGCACAGCGCGCGTCCGTCGACGCCGCTCGCCTCCCTTACAACAGTGCCGTCCTCCGTTATTTGCAGGCTCAGCGCCGCGCCGGGCGCTCGATGTACCTCACCACCGGGGCCGACTCTGCCGTGGCCAATCGCGTGGCGGCTCATCTCGGCCTTTTCGACGGCGTCTTCGCCTCCGATGGCAAAACCAACCTCACCAATCGCAAAAAGCTGGCGCTGCTCAAAAAGCAGTTCGGTCAGTTCGACTACATTGGCAACGCCCGTGCCGATCTGAGCTTGCTGGAAGCCGCACGTCAGCCCATGATCGCCAACCCTTCGCGCGGGCTGCGCATGGGCCTGGCGGTGCGCAAAATCCGCCCCGTACAGGTCTTCTACGACCGCCGCTCGACGCCACGCACGCTGCTCAAAGCCATCCGCATTCACCAGTGGGCCAAAAACGTTATGCTGTTTGTGCCCGTGCTGCTCTCGCACCAGCTCAATGCGCGCTCCATTGCCGCGGTCGTCGCCGCCTTCTTCTGTTTCAGCTTCATGGCCTCGGCCAACTATCTGGTCAACGACCTGATGGACATCGAGAGCGACCGCCGCCACCCCGGCAAGCGCCTCCGTCCCTTCGCTGCCGGAGACCTCTCCGTGGCCGGCGGTGTCCTGCTTGCCGCTGTGCTGTTTGCCGCCTCGCTCAGCATTCTGCCGATGCTGCCTGCAGCCTTTGCGCTCTGGGTGGCGGCCTATATCGCCGCAACAACGTCGTACACGGTCTACTTCAAGCGCATCGCCATCGTCGATGTTCTTCTGCTCTCTGGTCTGTACACGCTGCGTCTGCTGGCTGGCGGTGCGGCCACGGGTACGCCAATCTCCCACTGGCTGGCCGGATTTTCCAGTTTCCTTTTCCTTTCGCTGGCCATGGTCAAGCGCTTCAGCGAGCTTGAGAACCTCCGCGAGCGGGGCGCCATCTCCACCCATGGGCGCGGCTACCTGGTTGCCGACCTCGAGCAGATCCGTAGCTTCGGGACATCCAGCGCCACTGCCTCGGTGGTCATCTTCGCGGTTTACATCTCCGGGCAGGACGTGGTCGCGCTCTACCGCCATGCCGGCCGCCTCTGGTTTATCGTCCCGCTGCTTCTGCTTTGGATTTATCGCGTTTGGCTGCTGGCCTCGCGTGGCGAGCTCGACGACGACCCGGTGGTCTTCGCCATGCGCGACCGCATCAGCCTGGCCATCGGCGCCTGCGTCGTTTTGCTTGCGATCCTGGCGACTTGATGCACTGAACCCGGTGCATTTTGCCGGCCTGACCCTCAGTTGTCCGCACTGTCCACGATGTGGTGTACATTCTCCGGTCACATACATCCTCTAAACTCAAATCAGAATCTATTCGTCATAAGACATTTCCGGAGCCGTTATGTTTTCCTTCTTGCGGCTGCTCCGACGAATGATTCATTGGGAAACTGACTGAAATCACTGACGCTTGTATGCCCGTCTCCTGTACAACGGAGCCGAGGCGTCGGGCCTGCGAGGGCAGACCGGGCCTGACCCGTGTCTTGCTCTAGGAGTGCGTTCTCGCAATGTGGATCGTCCGGCTGGCGCTTCGGCGACCGTATACGTTTATCGTCTTTGCCCTCATGATCCTGATCCTGGGCGGATACAGCATCCTCACGATGCCCACGGATATTTTTCCCAACATCAATATCCCGGTCGTCACCATCGTCTGGAACTACTCCGGTCTCTCCGCCGAGCAGATGGCCTCACGCATCGTCTTCAACAGCGAGCGCGGCATGACCACCACAGTGAACGACATCGAGCACATCGAGTCCCAGTCACTGAACGGCGTCGCGGTCATCAAAGTCTTCTTTCAGCCACATGTTGATATCGGCAATGCCGTCGCCCAGATTACGGCCATCAGCCAGGTGATGTTGCGCAGCCTGCCCCCTGGTTCCACGCCGCCGTTCATCATTCAGTACAACGCCTCCAGCGTCCCGATTCTGCAGTTAGGACTCGCCGGCGAAGGCCTGAATGAGCAGCAGCTGAATGATCTTGCGACCAACAATATCCGTACCCAGCTGGCCACCATCGAGGGCGCGCAGACTCCCTATCCCTACGGCGGCAAGTCGCGCCTGGTCGCCGTCGATCTCGATATTCCCGCATTGCAGGCCCGCGGACTGGCTCCCGGCGACGTGGTCAATGCCATCTCCGCGCAGAACCTCATCGTGCCCTCCGGCACCATGAAGGTCGACCGCTTTGAGTACGCGGTTGAAACCAACTCCGCGCCCACTGTCATCGATCAGCTCAACGACCTGCCCATCCGCACGGTCAACGGCGCTATGGTCTTTGTGCGCGACGTGGCGCACGTGCGCGACGGCAACTCGCCGCAGACCAATATTGTTCGCGTCGACGGCAAGCGCGCCATCCTGATGAGCGTGATGAAGACCGGCTCGGCCTCCACGCTCGACATCATTGCCGGCATCCAGGCAAAGCTGCGCATCGTCAAAGACCGCCTGCCTCCCCAGCTCAAAATTGAGCCTCTCTCCGATCAGTCCATCTTTGTGCGCGGCGCCGTTAACGGCGTCATCCGCGAAGCCATTGTGGCCGCTTGTCTGACGGCCATCATGATCCTGGTCTTCCTCGGCAGTTGGCGATCAACCATCATCATCGCCATTTCCATCCCGCTGTCGATTCTGTGCTCGTTGACGATGCTTGCCGTCCTTCACGAGACCATCAACATCATGACCTTGGGCGGCATGGCGCTGGCTGTCGGCATCCTGGTCGACGACGCCACCGTTGCCATTGAGAACATCAACCGAAACCTCGAAGAAGGCAAGGAACTGGAGCAATCGATTCTCGACGGTTCGGCCCAGATTGCTATTCCGGCGTTTGTCTCCACGCTCGCCATCTGTATTGTCTTTGTCCCCATGTTCTTTCTCAGCGGCGTGGCGCGCTATCTCTTCGTTCCCATGGCAGAGGCCGTGGTCTTCGCCATGCTGGCCAGCTACCTGCTCTCGCGTACCGTGGTGCCCACGCTGTCCAAATACATGCTGCAGGAGCACGACGACGCGCGCACGGCGGCGCGTATCGCCAGCCGCAATCCTTTCACCCGCTTCCAGCTTGCTTTTGACAATGGTTTTGAGAGCTTCCGCCGTGCCTACCTTGGCCTGCTCACGCTCTGCGTGGACCACGCCCCCATCTTTCTCATCGGCTTCCTGCTCTTCGCGGTAATTTCCGTCGTCGGTCTCGCTCCCTCGCTTGGGCAGGACTTCTTCCCCAATGTCGATTCCGGCCAGTTCAAGATTCACGTGCGCGCACATACCGGAACTCGCATCGAGGAGACCGCCGCCCTTTGCGATCGCATCGACGCCACCATCCGCAGCCAGATTCGCGAGGGAGAAGTCGAAACCATCGTCGACAACATCGGGCTGCCCAACTCCGGCCTGAATCTCTCCTACTCCACTTCGGCGCCCATTGGTCCGGCCGACGCCGACATTCAGGTGCAGCTGACGGAAAAACACCATCCCACCCAGGCCTACATCGAAAAGCTGCGCGAGGTTCTGGCCCAGCAATATCCCGGTGTCACCTTCTACGTGCTGCCCGTCGACATCGTCACGCAGATTCTCAACTTTGGTCTCGCCGCGCCCATCGACATTCAGCTTGTTGGTCCCAACCTAACCGCCAACCGTGCCCTGGCTGAGCGCATCCTCAACGAGGTCCGTTTCGTTCCCGGCGCAGTCGACGCCCGCATTCAGCAGCCTTTCAACCTGCCCATGTGGACGGTGAACGTGGACCGTCAGCGTGCGCGCAGCGTGGGCCTGACGCAGCAGAACGTGGCGCAATCGGTGCTTGTTTCGCTGAGCGGCAGTTTCCAGACCACGCCCAGCTTCTATCTCGACCCGCGCACAGGCGTCACTTACAACGTCATGGTGCAGGCGCCGCAGTACAGCATGAACTCGCTCTCCTCGCTGAACAGTCTGCCCGTCACCGGGTCGGCTGCGATCACCGCGCCCAACCCCGCGGCCGCCACCGCCGCTCCCGGAGCAGCGCAGCCTGTGCAGGTTCTTGGCAACCTGGCGGACATTGTCCCCGGCACCGAGCTCGGCGCGGTCAGCCACTACGATGTGCAGCCCGTTCTCGACATCTTCGCCAATGTAGACGGCGAAGACCTGGGCACCGTGACGCGCAAAATCGAGACCATCCTCGACAGCCACAAGAAGGACCTGCCCCGCGGAACGCAGCTCGTCATCCGCGGCCAAAGCGAGACCATGAACAAGTCCTACATCGGCTTGCTGGTGGGCCTCGTCTTCTCCATCCTCCTGGTCTATCTGCTCATCGTCGTCAATTTCCAGTCGTGGCTCGATCCGTTCCTCATCATCTCCGCGCTGCCTGCCGCGCTGGCCGGCATCGTATGGTTCCTGTTCATTACCAACACGCGTCTTAGCGTGCCCGCGCTTACGGGCGCCATCATGTGCATGGGCGTGGCCACGGCCAATTCAATCCTTGTTGTCAGTTTTGCCCGCGAGCAGCTGGAGATTCTTGTCGGCGACGCACGCCGGGCCGCACTCAATGCTGGCTTTGTCCGCCTGCGCCCCGTACTGATGACCGCTCTGGCGATGATCATCGGCATGGTGCCCATGGCTCTCGGCCTGGGTGATGGCGGCGAGCAGAACGCGCCGCTCGGCCGCGCGGTTATCGGCGGCCTGTTGATGGCCACTGTTGCCACACTGTTCTTTGTGCCTGCCTTCTTCTCGCTCATTCACGGCTGGCTCGAGCGCAAAAAGAAGTCCGTTAAGCGCGCCGCCATTGCCGCCAGCATCGACGAGTTCGAATAAAAAGCTTTGCCGCAACTCCTGGGAGCTACACCATGAATCAAGAGTCCAATCCCAAACCGCACGCAGCCGCTAGTCACGATGAGAGTCCTGCGCCCGACCTTGCCGCCACATCGCCGCGCAAGGCCGTCATCGGCGTCATCCTCGGGCTGCTGGTCTTCGCGGTGCTTGCTGTCGTCGGCATTCTAAGCCGCATGCACGACCGCACCGTGCTGGCAGAGACCACCCAGCGCATTGCCGCACCGACGGTGATTGCGCTGCCGGCCAAGCCCGGCGCGCCTACCGACACCTACACGCTTCCCGGCAACGTCACGGCATTTACTGACTCGCCCATCTTCGCCCGTACCTCCGGCTACCTCACTCGCTGGTACTTCGATATCGGCGCGCATGTGAAGCAGGGCGCTCTGCTGGCCGAAATCTCCGCGCCGGAAGTCGATCAGCAGCTGGCGCAGGCCGAAGCCGACCTTGGCACCGCGCAGGCCAACGCCAGCAACGCCAAAATTCAGGCCGACCGCTACTCTGGCCTCGTGCAAACCAACGCCGTCTCGCGCCAGGACACCGACACATTCATCAACCAGGCCGCTGCTACCGCCGCCGCCGTCCGCTCCGCGCAGGCCAATGTGCAGCGACTCCGTCAGCTCCAGTCCTACGAGAAGATTTGCGCGCCCTTTGACGGCGTAGTCACCGCGCGCACCATCGACACCGGCCAGCTTATCGACGCCGGCGCCGCCAGGGAGCTCTTTCACCTGCAGGCCATTCACACCTTGCGCGTCTACGTGAATCTGCCGCAGAGCGCCGCCGCCTCCGCAAAGCAGGGCGCGAAAATCTCCATCACTTTCCCTGAGCGTCCGGGACAAACCTACACCGGCACGCTGGTTCGCACCTCAAATGCAATTGATCCGATGAGCCGCACGCTGCTTGTCGAGCTCGATGTCGACAATCGCAACGGCGAGCTGTTGCCCGGCTCTCTGGCCCAGGTCCACTTCAAAGCCGCGGCTGTCGGGCCTACCTATGTTGTGCCTGCCGCGGCAGTGATCTTCCGCCGCACCGGCATTCAGGTCGGTACCGTGGTCGACAGCCCCAACGGCCCCATCGCCCATCTGGCTACGGTCATCATAGGGCAGGACGATGGAGCCACCGTGCAGATCGTTCACGGCATCAATCCCGGCGACAAGGTGATTCAGGATCCGCCCGACTCGCTCATTGAAGGCCAGCGCGTCACGCCGGTCACAGCCGCAACCGAACCGAATGCTGGAGGCCGCTGACGATGCGTGTGCACGTCCATCTCGCGCTTGCGGCCGCGTCCTGTTGCGCATTGTGCCTTACGGCATGCAAGCCGGTCGGCCCCAACTATGCGCCGGCAACGGTCACTGCTCCGCCTGCCTATCGCGAGGCCGGCAGCGGCGCGGTTGTGCCGCCGGCCAATCCCGAGGCCGGCGCATGGAAGCCCGCTTCGCCCTCCGACGGCTTGCTGCGCGGCGCATGGTGGCAGGTTTACAACGACCCGCAGCTCAACCAGCTTGAAGAGCGTATCGCGCCCTCCAACCAGACACTGCGCGCAGCCACCGAGGCTTATCTCGCTGCTCGCGACCAGATCAAAATCGCCCGCGCCGATCTCTTTCCCACGCTCTCGGCCGGCGTCTCCGGCTCGCACGATGCACTCTCACGCAATCGTCCCCTCGCCGGCCCCACCTCCGGCTGGAATTACAACGATCTTCAAGTTGCCGGCCAGGCTTCCTGGGAGCCCGACTTCTGGGGCCGCGTGCGCCGCGGCGTCGAGTCCGCCAGCGCCGCCTCCCAGGCCAGCGCGGCCGACGTGGCCGCAGTCGACCTGAGCCTGCACGCAGAACTGGCGCAGGATTACTTCGCCCTCCGCGGTCTCGACACGCAGAGCCGGCTGCTCAGCTCCACCCTTACCGACTACGAGCATCAGCTCGACCTGACCGAGCAGCGTCTGCGCGGCGGCGTCTCCACTGAGGCAGACGTGGCCCTGGCCCGCACCCAGCTTGAGACGGTGCGTGCGCAGCTCATCGATGTGAACCAGGCCCGCGCGCAGTACGAGCATGCCATCGCCACGCTCATCAATCTGCCCGCCGCGCAGTTCACGCTTGCGCCGTCGCCGCTCGATCTGGCCCTGCCCAACGTCCCCGTCGGCATTCCCTCGCAGCTGGCCGAGCGCCGCCCCGATGTGGCTGCCTCCGAGCGCCGCGCGGCCGCGGCCAATGCGCAAATTGGCATTGCCATCAGCGCCTTCTATCCCACCATTTCCCTGGGCGGAGCAGGTGGATTTGAAAGCACCCATGGCGGTACCTGGATTCAGGGTCCCAGCTCGCTTTGGAGCCTCGGCGCGCAGGCCGCCGAGCTGCTCTTCGACGCAGGCCGGCGCCGTGCCGTTACCGACGCCGCGCGCCACAACTTCGAATCGCAGTCGGCCACCTACAAAGCCACTGTGCTTGCTGCATTCAACGAAGTAGAAGACCGCCTCTCCGACCTGCGCATTCTCTCGCAGGAGTCTGAGGCCGAGCGCCAGGCCGTGGCAGCCGCGCAGCACTCGCTCGATCTTGCCAATCAACGCTACAAGGGCGGCGTCACTGGCTATCTTGAGGTACTGACTTCAGAAAGCGCGTTGTTGCAGAATCAGCGCACCGCCAACGATCTGGAAACTCGCCGCTTCCTGGCCAGCGTCGGCTTGGTCCGCGCCCTCGGCGGCGGATGGGACGCCTCGCAACTACCAAAATAGCCGCGCGAAAATCCCAGCGGCCTCGACCGCAGCTAAGGATATGCTGAGGCATGCTCATTCGCCCCGCGAACGACAACGACGTGCCGCACATGGCGGCCATCCGCGCGCGTGAGTGGCAAACCGAGCAGTTCTGGAGTCAGCGCATCGGCGGCTATATGCGCGGCGTGTATTCTCCCGGTGAGGCCGATCCGCCACGCGCCATCTTCGTCGCCATCGAGGAAGATACCATTGCTGGCTTTGTTGCCGGTCACGCCTCGCATCGCTTCGCCTGCCAGGGCGAGCTGCAATGGGTCGATGTGGTGTGGGAGTACCGCCGCCGAGGCATCGCCCGCGCGCTTGCCTGTCAAATGGGCGCCTGGTTTGTGGAGCGCAAGATTGCCCGTGTCTGTGTGAATGTCGCCACAGAGAATGAGCCCGCGCGGCGTCTCTACGCCAGCCTCGGCGCGCAGTCCTTCAACGCGTACTGGATGCTGTGGCCCGATGTGGCCGTGATGGCGGCCGGAAACTCATCCGCGACGCGCGCACTCTGATCTAGATTCCTTCGCCCATCGACACGTACTCGCTCAGCTTGTCCAACTCCTCGCGGTACGCGCTGCGCTCGGCCTCTTCCACGGCGAACGGAATCGTCTGCACGGCCTGCGCGCCCATGCGCGACTCCAGCCCTTCCACCCGTGCTGAAAGCGCAATCAACGCGTCGCTCAGCGGATCCTTGATGTCGTGCGGGTCGGTAATCAGAATGCGCTCGCCGTTGCGGTACACAATATGCGCCGGCACGCCCACCACGGTCGAGTTGGGCGGCACGTCGTTCAGCACTACCGAGCCCGCGCCAACGCGCGAGTTCTCACCTACCGAGATATTGCCCAGAACGTTGGCGTTGTTGCCGATAAAGACGTTGTCGCAGATGGTTGGATGACGCTTGCCGTGGCCCTTGCCCGTGCCGCCCAGCGTTACGCCCTGGTAGATGGTCACATCGCTGCCCACAATCGCCGTTTCGCCAATCACTACGCCGGTAGCGTGATCGATAAACAGCCGTCTCCCCAGCGTCGCGCCGGGATGGATGTCGACGCCGGTGAAGAAGCGTCCGATCTGCGAAAGGAAACGCGCCGGCAGCCGCAGCTTGGCGCGCCACAGCTTGTGGCTCGCGCGATGAATCCACACCGCCCAAAGCCCCGGATAGCACAACAGAATCTCCAGCCACGAGCGCGCAGCCGGGTCCCGCTCCAGTACGGAGCGAATGTCTTCGCGAATCCGTTCAATCATGGCCATGGGCGTTGCTCCCGGCCGGCGAGCACTATAGCCCGCCAGCCAGTTCTCTTCCTTGCTTACAGCGTTACCGGCTGCGTCGGAATCGCCAGCGCTTCCTGCCGCAGCGCGTCAAACAGCACGCTGGAGAGATAGCGCTCACCAAAGTCCGGCAGCACGGCCACAATCAGTTTGCCCGCGCTCTCCGGTCGTGCGGCGACTTTGAGTGCCGCCGCCACCGCCGCGCCGGAACTGATGCCGACAAACAATCCTTCTTCCTTGGGCAGACGCCGCGCAATCTCCACCGCTTCGTCGTTTGAAATCTGCACCACCTCGTCCACCAGCTTGGTGTCCAGCACGCTCGGCACAAAGCCCGCGCCAATGCCCTGAATCTTATGCGGACCCGGCTTGCCGCCGGAGAGCACCGGGCTGTCGGTCGGCTCCACCGCGATGGCCTTGAACTCCGGCTTCTTTTCCTTGATGAACTTGGACACGCCGGTAATGGTGCCGCCCGTGCCCACGCCGCTGATCAGAATGTCTACCTTGCCGTCGGTATCTTCCCAAATCTCGGGGCCCGTGGTGTGGTAGTGGATCGCCGGGTTCGCAGGGTTATCGAACTGCTGCAGGATCACGCCGTTCGGTGTCGATGCCAGAATCTCGTTGGCCTTGGCGATTGCGCCCTTCATGCCGTTGGCGCCGGGGGTCAGCACAATCTCCGCGCCAAAGGCCTTCACCAGTACGCGGCGCTCCACGCTCATCGTCTCCGGCATGGTCAAAATCAGCTTGTAGCCCTTCACCGCCGCCACAAACGCCAGTGCAATGCCGGTGTTGCCGCTGGTGGGTTCAATCAGCACGGTCTCGCCCGGCTTGATGCGTCCCTGCCGCTCCGCGTCTTCCACCATGGCAAATCCAAGACGGTCCTTCACGCTGGCCGCGGGGTTGCGGCTCTCCAGCTTCACCACCACCGTGCCGGGCAGGCCTGCCGACACGCGATTCAGCCGCACCAGCGGCGTCTTTCCAATCAACTCAGTTACATCCGAGGCAATACGCGCCATCTTCAATTCTCCTTCGGGTATGCAGAGCAGTGCTGCTACCGGATTACATGGTCGAAATGATTAGGGGATAAGGTGACAGCCGTTCCGCGGGGCGGAATTGCGTCGCGCCGGAATTGGGCGCACAGATGCATCGCGGCAGACACCAGGGCGGTGTTTAGCGACATCGACGCATGACAACAGCCTAAGCGCACGCCGCCGGATTTGGCAACCGCCAATCCCGGCCGCACATTACCTGGGAGACTCAGCGGCAGGTGACGGTTGTGTTACAGGGCAGGCAGCCCCGCTGCACAGCTCCGCCGTAATGCCCTTGCCTTCGGTGATGCGATAGACGCGATCCACGCCGCCCAGTTTCACGGTTTCTTTCCCGCCAGAGGGCCAGCGAATTTCGGCCGTTCCCGCATCCGTCGCGTCGCCCAGCCCGAAGTGCGCCCGCTTGTCGTTCGATGAGATGTAGCTGCCCGAACTCAGCACATTCTCCCGCTGCCGCATGCCGTTCGCGGCAAGAAAAACCACCGCGCCCACCGCATCGCGCGGGCTCTTTGGCCCACCGGTCAGCTCCAGCTCCACCCAATGGTGATGGTCAGGGTTCACGTTGCGCAACAGCACCACCGGCCCGTCAATCGGGCTGATGATCACATCGATCTTGCCGTCGTTGAACAGGTCGCCAAAGGCCGCGCCGCGCGCCGAGGTGATTGCCGCCAGCCCGGTTCCCTTTACCGCGGGCACAATCTCGAACTTGCCATCGTGCACGTTCCGGTAGAGCAGTACTTTCTGTGCGTAGGTCGAACCCCAGTCGGATTTATCGGCTACCGGGAACACGTGCCCGCTGACGATGAAGATGTCCTTCCATCCATCGTTGTCGAAGTCGAGGAAATCCGTGCCCCAGCTCAGGAAGGGAATCGATGTCTCGCCGATGCCCGAACGATGGCTAACATCGGTCAGGCTCGCATCGCCCTCGTTGCGATACAGGACCTTGCTGTCGTCGGCAAAATCAGTCACAAAGATGCCCAGTTTGCCGGTATTCAAGTAGTCGCCTACAGCCACTCCCATACCGGCCACTTCATGCCCGTCTTTGTTAAAGGCAAAGCCCGATAGGTAGCTCTCATCCTGGAAAGTTCCGTTGCCCTGATTGCGATAGAAGTAGTTTGGCGTTGAATCGTTGGCCACGAGCAAATCGGGCTTGCCGTCGTCGTCAATATCCACAAATACCGCCGTCATGCCGTAATACTTGTTGGTGTCCGCCACGCCGGCCTTCACGCTCACATCAGTAAAGGTGCCGTCGCCGTTGTTGTGGAAGAGATGATCCGG
>DASVLI010000289.1:0-13409 GCA_036384955.1 Occallatibacter sp. | reverse complement strand
GAAACCTTCCGCGCTCCGGCCTTTCCGCTGGAGCAGGTTGTTGACCCCACGGGTGCGGGCGACAGCTTTGCCGGCGGCTTCTTTGGCTACCTTGCTTCACAAACCGAGCTGACGCCCGGCGCATTCCGCCGTGCCATGTTCTACGGGTCGGTAATGGGCTCATTTACCGTGGAGCGCTTTGGCACCGAACGTCTGCAACAACTGACTCGCGAGGAAATTGAACACCGCTTCAACCGCTTCCGCGAACTGACGCACCTTGATTAGCAAGACAAAATTCCGCATCGAAGGCAGCATCGTACTCATTACCTGCGCGGCTCTCTCCGCACTCGCTGCGTACTTCAGCTGGCGCCTGCATGCCCTGCTCAACTACGGCGATGCGGTGGCGCATCTGCACATCGCGCGGCGTCTCTTCGACTCGCATCAGCCAGGCTTTGAACAGTTGGGCTCAGTGTGGCTGCCGGTGCCGCATATCGTTCTGCTGCCTTTTGTCACCGTCTACGCGTGGTGGGCCAACGGCATTGCCGGCCTTATTCCCTCTTCACTTACTTATCTGGTCTCGTGCCTCGCGCTTTATCTGCTGGCCCGCAAATGGATGGCGCGCATTCCCGCCTCCATTGCGCTGCTGTTCTTCGCGCTGAATCCGAACCTGCTCTACCTGCAAACCACGGCAATGACCGAGCCGCTCTTCCTTTGCGAGATACTTTGCACGGTGCTCTTTCTTGTGGAGTGGCGTATGGCGTTGGACGAGGCGCCGGAGCGCTGCCAGCGTTTGCAGTGGGTGATTGCGTTATTGCTGGTCGCCGCTATTTTGACGCGTTACGACGGATGGATTCTCGCGCTGCTGGCATGGACGGCGATGGGCATGACGCTGCTGCGCCGCGATCAGTTGACGCGCGGCTTCTGGCTGGCCAGCGCAGTCGTCGTCGCCGCGCCCATCTTCTGGTTTGCCTACAACGCCATCGCGTTTGGCGACTGGCTGGCCTTCATCCGCGGCCCCTACTCGGCCAAAGCCATCGAGATGCGCACCATGACTCCAGGCAGCGGCCCGCCGCATCCCGGATGGCACAATCCATGGGTTGCGCTGCTCTTTTACGTAAAGAGCGCAATGCTGGACGCGACCTGCATGTCGTGGGGCAGCACCATGGTGATTATGGTGCTGCTGGGCATGCGCTGGGCCTTGAAGGATATGGGCCGCAAGGGTTATCGCTGGTCGCTGCTGCTGTGGCTTCCGGTGCCTTTCTATGCCTATTCGGTGGCCTGGGGATCGGTCCCCATCTTCATCCCCATCTGGTGGCCACACTCCTACTACAACACCCGCTACGGCATGGAACTGCTGCCGGCATTCGCGCTCAGCCTGGGCTTTGCCGCGCATGGAGTCATCCGCGTCTGGCAAAAGTCGCGCCTCTCGTTCCGCATCACTCTTATCGCGCCCATGTTTCTGCTCCTTGGACTGAATGCCATGCACATGCTCAAAGAAGGCCCGCTCACCTATATCGAAGGCACTAAAAATGTCGAGTCGCGCCGGACCTACGAGGCAACCATTCCACCCGCATTGCGCGCGGCGCTGGCCACGCATCCCGGCGGCGAAGTCCTGATGAACAGCTCGTACAATCCACAGCTCATCGCGCTCACTGGAATCCCGCTCCGCCAAACCATCAACGAGGGTGACTTCCACACCTGGGAAAACGCGCTGTCCAACCCCGCCGACCGCGCCGCCTTTGTGCTGGCCTTCGATGGCGACCAGGTGGACCAGGCAGTGCATGCGCACCCGGCCAATCTCGAACTCATTGGCCGCTTCTCCGCGCCATGGCAGCCCTCGGCCTCTCTTTACCGGAGCACCAGTCCTGCTATCAACAAAGCCCAACAGCGGTGATAGCATCGGGCCAGAGCACTTTGAGCATGAGCACCACGGCGGCACAGATCGCGCAATCTCTCGATGTCAGCTGGTTGCAGCAATGGGCCGTCGCCAACGGCGCCATCGGCCGGTTGCTCGTCGCCAGCCTGCTGGGCGGCCTTATTGGCGTTGAGCGCGAAGCCAAACGCAAATCCGCCGGCGTGCGCACCAATCTGCTCATCGCCCTCGGCGCCGCATTCTTTACGCTGCTCTCCATTTACCTTGCAGGCGCGGCCAACGCCGACAAGAGCCGCATTGCCTCGAACATCGTGCAAGGTATCGGCTTCCTCGGCGCAGGACTTATTCTGCACAATCGCAATCGCATCAGCGGACTGACCAGCGCGGCGGTTGTGTGGGTGGTCGCCTCCATTGGCATGGCCTGTGGCGCGGGGCTTTACGCGGCCGCCATTGCCGCAACGCTCATCGTTCTTGTCGGCGTGGAGTTGGTGGGCGTTCTGGAGCGCCGCGCCAATCTGAAAATCTATCCGCTTGTGTATGAGGCGCGCGGCTCAGATCAAATCGCCATGCTCCACAGCATTCTCGATGCGATGGACAAGGCCGGTGAGCGCCTGCAGGTGGCTGACAAAGACAACATCGGCGAGTTGCAGCGCATCATCTTTACACTCACCGCCACCAAAAACCAGCATGCGCGCGTGCGCCATCAGCTCACCGCTGAGCCGGCCATCGACGCGCTGCTCACCTTCCGCGATCCGGAGGAAGATTGATTCCCTTTACCAAGGCTCATGCCTGCGGCAACGACTTTCTCATCGTCAACAGCGACGATGCGCGCAACTTCGACCAGGCTCTGCTTACGCAGCGGCTCTGCGAGCGCAATACGGGCATCGGCGCCGACGGCGTCGAGTTCTTTGAGTGGACCGGCGACAACTCCGGCCGCATTCGCCTGCACAACTCCGACGGCTCGGTGGCGGAAATCAGCGGCAACGGCACGCGCTGCGTGGCCGCATGGATGGCCGAGGAGCGCGGCGCGCGCGTCGACGACGAGTTCTCCATCCAGACCGACGCCGGTGTGCGTGTCTGCACCATCCAGGATGTGCGCGACACCGACGACGGCCCCACATATTTGGTGACTACCGATATGGACGAGCCGGAGTTCAAAGAGCAGACAGTTGAACTCTCCGATGGCACGGAGATTGAGGGCGTGTACGTCTCGATGGGCAATCCGCACTTCGTTATCGTGCTGCCGCGTGCGGAAAGCGCACCGCCCGGCTACGACCTCTCCGAAGAAACACTGGCGCGCCTTGACTTCTCCGTCGCAGGCCGCAGTTGGATGGAAGTCGGCCAGGAAATTTGTTTCCATCCCGACTTTCCCGATCAGACCAACGTCGAGTTTGTATACATTCTCGGCGCCGATTCCGAACCCATCGGCCAGATCGCTATTCGCATCTTCGAGCGAGGCGTAGGTCCAACCACTTCTTCGGGGACAGGCACCAGCGCCTCGGCCACGGCCGTGATCGGCGTTCACCACGCTGCCGCGGAGGTCGAGGTCTTCGCTCCCGGCGGCGCGCAAACCGTGCGCTGGAGCGGCCCCGGCGAAAGCCTCTACCTCACTGGCCCCGCCACGCTGATTGCCCGCGGAGAAGCCTACTAGCAATGTGCGCGCAGCCCACAATGCCGCTGCTGAAGCCGCCGGCGCCCCCGCCGGACGCAGGCATTCGTGTCATCTCGCCCGCCTCCTTTGCGCTCGATGACCGCTTCGAGCGCGGCATGCAAGCATTGCGCGAGCTGGGCTACACGCCTTCCGCCGCCGCTCATACACAGCAGCGCGGCCCGCTGTTTTTCGCGGGTGAGCCGGCTGAACGACTCGCTGATTTGCACGCGGCGTTTGCCGATTCTTCCGCGCAGATAGTTGCAGCGGTGCGCGGCGGCTACGGCTCCAACTATCTGCTCGATGGCCTCAACATCGACATCATCAGGCAGCATCCCAAGCCATTCTTTGCTTATAGCGACCTGACTGCCACCCAGCTTCATCTGCTTGATCGCATCGGCCTGCCTGTCTTTCACGGACCCATGGTTGCCGCGGATTTTGCCGTCGATAACGGCGTGCATCTGGCCAGCTTTCGCGCTGCTCTCGCCGACCAGCCGTATGCACTCGGCGCGTCGGAGGGCCTGCGCACGCTGAAAGCCGGCTCTGCCGAAGGCATGCTCTATGGAGGCTGCCTTAGCATTCTGGTCTCGCTGCTTGGCACGCCATGGGAGCCGCAAACCGAAGGCAAGCTGCTCTTCCTTGAAGATGTCGGCACCAAGCCGTATCAGGTTGACCGCATGCTCTGGCAGTTGCGCGCGGCGGGCAAACTCGAAGGAATCACTGGCATTGTCTTCGGCGAAATGCTCGACTGCTCCTCGCCCGGCGCGGCGCCCGATCTGCTCGACCTGGTGCTGCTGCGCTTCTTCAAGGATTTTTCCGGGCCCGTTGTCATCGGACTGCGCTCGGGCCACGTCTCTCACTCCAACGTCACGCTCACCTTCGGCGTGCGCGCGAAGCTCGACGCCGGCAACAATCCTGAGCTCCGCATTCTTGAACCGGCGGTACTGGCATGACATTTTCTCCCCGGCACATTCATCTCAGCGGCATCTGCGGAACGGCCATGGCGTCGCTCGCGGGCCTGCTGCAACTGCGCGGTCATCGCATCACCGGCTCGGACAAGGCTGCCTATCCGCCGATGAGCGATCTGCTTCACTCGCTCGGCATCCCCGTGCTGGAGCCGTATGCGGAAAGCAATCTGGAGCCCGCGCCCGATTTGGTTGTCATTGGCAATGCGCTCTCACGCGGCAATCCTGAAGTCGAATGCATCCTGGACAAGCGCATTCCCTTCACCTCCATGGCGGCGCTGCTGCATGAGGAGTTTTTGCCCGGCCGCGAGTCGCTCGTCGTTGCCGGTACACACGGCAAAACCACCACCACCAGCATGCTGGCCTGGATTTATCAGACCGCAGCGAGCGAAAACCCCGCGCTGGAGCCATCGTTTCTCATCGGTGGCGTGGCGGAGAACTTCGGCACC
Organism: Occallatibacter sp.; assembly: GCA_036384955.1. GTDB lineage: Bacteria > Acidobacteriota > Terriglobia > Terriglobales > Acidobacteriaceae > Telmatobacter. The sequence goes on along the minus strand of DASVLI010000289.1, from coordinate 8,495 downwards.
AGCTTCCAGTTGCGCGACACGCGAACGTTCATTTTGGAAGGCGACGAGTACGACACGGCCTTCTTCGACAAGGGGCCGAAGTTCCTGCACTACTTCCCTGACGCGCTGATTTTGACGCACGTTGAATTTGACCACGCGGACATCTATGCGGACCTGGACGCGGTGAAGACTGCATTCAAGCGGCTGGTCAATCTGGTTCCGCAACGCGGACTCATCGTGGCCTACGATGGCAGCGAAAACGTGACCGAGTGCGTGGCCAAAGCCTTTTGCCGCGTGGAGCGCTACGGCTTCTCAGAAAAGTCCGACTGGCAGATTCACAATCTGCGCCACGAGATCAAGGACGACACTGCCCTGATGCGCTGGGAGGTTTGGCACGAAGGCGCGCTGTGGGCCGAGCTTGAGATGCGTCTGGCTGGCGAACATAACGCGCTTAACGCCACCGCAGCCGTCGCGCTGGCGCACGGCCAGGGCGTGCCCAGGTCCGCCATTGTCGAGGCGATTTCGACTTTCATGAGCGTGAAGCGCCGCCTGGAAGTGCGCGCGCTGATTAACGGCATCACCATCATCGACGACTTCGCGCACCATCCTACGGCCATCCGCGAAACACTGCGCGCACTGCGCGCCGTCTATCCAAACTCGCGGCTGTGGGCCGTGCTGGAACCGCGCTCAAACACGCTGCGCCGCAAGGTGCTCGAACGCGACCTTATTGCCAGCCTGCGCGGCGCCGACCGCGTGGTGATGGCCGGCGTCTACCAGCAGCAACGAATCAATGAGACCGAGCGGCTGCATCCGGAAGATGTGGTCACCGCGTTGAATGCCGCGGGCACGCCCGCCGAGCTGTGTCCCGATGTGGACTCGATTCTGGCGCGCATGGTGCCGCAGTTGGCTCCCGGCGACGTGATCGCCATCCTTTCCAACGGCGGCTTCGACGGTATATACGAAAAGCTGCCCGCGGAAATTGCCGTGCGGTGTTTCAATAGTCAGGGATAGAAATGTTCGCCTCACTCACTCTGCTCATCACCATCATTGCTCTGGGAGCGCCTTCCGCGCTCATCTTCATTCCGTGGACGCTGGTTACCGGCAACGCAGCACCGCTTTACAACGTCTCGCAATGGATTGTGCACACCGCTTTTCGCCTGGCGCGCATTCGCGTGGAAGTCACAGGCCTGGAGAATGTGCCCGCGCATACGGCGTGCATCTTTATGTCGAACCACGTTTCCAATCTCGACCCGCCGGCGCTGATTCCGCACATTCCAGGCCGTGCATCTGCATTTCTCAAAAGCTCGCTAATGAAGATTCCCGTGCTCGGCTACGCCATGAAGCTAGGAGATTTTATTCCGGTCAATCGCAATGGCAGCGTCGAATCTGCAATTGAAAGCGTGCGCGCCGCACGCGCCGCGCTGGAGAAAGGGCTGCACATCGCCACCTTCGTGGAAGGCAAGCGTTCGCGCGACGGACGAATGCTGCCGTTCAAGAAAGGTCCGTTCTATCTTGCGATGGAAACCGGCGCGCCGTGCATTCCCGTGTCGATTCATGGCACAGAGTCGATGATGGCCAAAGGCAGTCTGCGTGTGCGTCCGGGAATCGTGCACATCGCGTTCCACGCGCCGCTGATTCCGGCGCAGTTTGCCTCACGCGTCGAATTGATGGATGCGATGCGCACGGCTATCGCCTCTGGCCTGCCGGAGTGGATGCGCGGCTGAGGCGCTACTGCACCACCGCGTTATAGCCCTCGTTCAACAGCCGCTGGCACGCGGCATTCGCGTCGTTGCGGTTTGTAAAGGGCCCTACCTGCACATGCAGCTTGCCATCCGCGCCGTCGTGGCGAATAGCCGCGGCAAAGCCGCGCTTGCGCAACGCGCCCACCAGCACCTGCGCATCTTCCATTTGAGAAACGGCGGCCACCTGCACCATCACACCAGCAACCTGCGCAGGCTGCGAAACCTGCACCGGCAGCGCGGGATGCACCAGGGGCGTGGCCTGTGCGACGGGTTGCGGTGAGGGCACAGGCGCTGATGCCGGCGTAGAGGCAGGTGCGGTGTCTCCGGAATCGGTATCGTCTTCCGACGCGACCGCTGGCGCGCTTTGCACATGCGGCGAAGAAGAAACAGCGGACGGTTTGGCAGCAGGGGTTTGCGCTGCCTGCAAGGGCTGCGTCTCGGCTTGCTTTTGCGCCACTACTGGAGCAGTCTTGCTGTGTTTGCCCGCGACATAGCCGGCAACAAAACAGACGAAGCACAAGGCGAGCAGGCCTCCGCCCACAGCCACCACCATCAGTGGCTGCAGCGTCAGCTCAACATCCTTCCGCGGTTCATCGATACGCGCAAAGTCGCGCGGGCGGTTGCCGCCGTTCATTCCCGCTCCGTTACTTTTCGTCGCCGGGCTTCGGCGCCAGTTTGTTGAACAAAGACATCATCTCGATCGGCAGCGGGAACACAATGGTCGTGTTCTTCTCCACACCGATTTCCGTCAGCGTTTGCAGATAACGCAGTTGCAGCGTAATGGGCTGCTCGGCCAGCAACGCGGCCGCGTCCACCAGCTTTTGCGCCGCGTTGAATTCGCCTTCGGCGTGAATGATCTTCGAGCGCTTTTCGCGTTCGGCCTCGGCCTGCTTGGCCATGGCGCGCAGCATCTGCTCGGGCAAATCCACCTGCTTCACTTCCACGGAGGTGACCTTGACGCCGAATGGCTCCGTGCGTTGGTCAATGATGGTCTGGATGCGCAGGTTCAGCTTGTCGCGATGGCTCAGCAACTCGTCCAGCTCCACTTCGCCCAGTACCGAGCGCAACGTGGTCTGCGCAAACTGCGATGTCTGGTAGACGTAGTTCGCCACCTTGATGGCCGCCGCGTTGGGATCGACCACATACAGGGTCACCACCGCATTCACTTTGATGGTCACGTTGTCGCGGGTGATTACGTCCTGTGGCGGCACCTCCAGCACATCCTGCCGCAAGCTGATGCGCACCATCTGATCAAAAGGCCTGAAAACCAGAATGATGCCCGGGCCCTTTGGCGTTGGCAGAGCACGGCCCAGCCGGAAGATGACGCCGCGCTCGTACTCGCGCAGAATCTTGATGGAATTCAGTAGATAGAGAACCACGATGGCAACGACGATTAGAACTGGAAGACTCAACTCACCCATAAGCCACTCCCTTACTCCAGCACGGATTGTACTCCGGCCGGAGTCCTTTACTGTGACGGCGTACTTTGCTTCTCCGCCGGTTCCACCTGCAACAACATTTCTTCGTGACCCACCACGCGCACGCGCGTACCAGCCGCCAGAGGCGCCGTCGCAACCGCGCGCCAGATTTCGCCTTCCACCAGTACATGGCCTTCCGGCGTAAGCGGCTCCATCACCTGGGCCAGCTGACCCAGCATGGCGTCCGCGCCGATGCGCACCTTCAGGCGGCGCGCACGCACCGCCAGCCGCACCAGAAACACGGTAATGCCGCCGAAGGCGATGCTGAGCGCCGCCGCCACGGAGGGGTAGACACCCATCTCCGGCACGGGTGCGGCCACCAGCGTAAGCGCACCGAAGCCCAGGCAGACAATGCCACCGATGGCCATGGCGCCGTGGCCGCCGAATTTGGCTTCAAGCAAAAGCAGTGCCACGCCGCCAATCAGCAGCGCAACCGCGGTATAGCGAATGGGCAGCAGGCCCAGCCCAAAGATGCCCAGCAGCACCAGCAGCGTGCCCAGCGCCCCCGGCACAATGGTACCCGGCGTGTTGAATTCGAGATAGATGAGCAATGCGCCGCACACCAGCAGCAGCAGCGCAATGTTGGGATTCACCAGCCAGCCAAGCAGGTTCTCGCGCACCGTGGGCCGCACCGTGTCGATGCGCGCGCCGGCCAGGTGCAGCGTCAGCTTGCTGCCGTCCATGCGGGTGATAGTTCGGCCGTCCAGCGCGGCCAGCAACTTCGCATCATCGGGCTGGATCACGTCGATCAGGTTCTGCGTTAGCGCTTCTTCAGCGGTGTAGGAGTGCGACGACTCAACCGCGGCTGCCGCCGCTTCCGCATTGCGATTGCGGCGCGTGACATACGAGCGCAGAAAAGCCTGCGCGTCATTCACAATCTTCTGCGTCATGGTTTCGTCGGGTTTGCCGCCGAACTCCAGCACCGGATGCGCCGCGCCGGCATTGGTTCCCGGAGCCATGGCCGCAATGTCGGCCGACTCCAATAGAAAGAAACCCGCCGAGCCTGCGCGCGCGCCTGCCGGAGCCACAAACACAATCACCGGAACGCGCGACGCCAGAATTGCACCGGCCATCGAGCGCGTCGAGTCGAGCAGCCCGCCGGGCGTGTCCAGCACAACCAGCAGCGCAGCAGCGCCGTCGCTATTGGCGCTGGCAAGCGCCCGCTCCAGCATGGCTGCGCTCACGGGCTGAATCGTATCGTCCAGCACCAGCTTGTCAACGTGCACCTGCGCCTGAGCCGCGACGCCGAGCAACAACAAAACCGCTGTCAGCAGAGTTGCAACGAACGCGCCCTTCCTGAACATGGCCCGCTCCCGCGGCAGATGGTTCGCAGGCGCTGCCTACCGGCCCGCCTTGGCGTCAATCTGCCGCTTCAAATCCTGTGCCGCGCGGCTCCTGGGGTCAAGCTGCAGCGCCGCGCTTACGTCCTTGCCAGCTGCATCCAGATTGTTGGATGCAAGATCGAGCCTGCCGAGCACCAGATACGCTTTTGCCGAAGGCTTCAGGTTCACCGCAGCCTGCGCTTCCTGGCGCGCTCCGGCGGAATCCCCGGTACGCTCGCGCACCTCGGCCAGTCCGGCGTGCGCCTCGGCCGAGCCATCATCGACGACCACCGCGGAGTGATACAGCCGCTCGGCCTCCAGCATCAAACCGCGCTGCAGGTAGCTTTCAGCCTGCTCACACAACCGCGCCGCTCGCTGCGCCGGCGAAAGCGTCTGCTGACGAGCCTCTTCCATCTGGTCCAACATCAGCGCAGCCTGGCGAAACGCACGCGCGTCGAAGGTGCGCACAATCCGCTCCAGCGGGTCAGGCTTCTCTTCGCCGCCGACCGCGGGCGACTTCCATGCCGCCTGCAATCCCTGTGACTCGCTGTCGTTCGGTTTCAGCTTCAGGCTCTGCGCCAACTCGGTCTGCGCGTCGGCCACTGCGCCGCTGCGGTTCAAACTGACGGCAAGGTTGAAGTGATAGTCGGCCACATCGGGGTCAGCGACACTCGCCTGGCGAAAGAGCGCGGTGGCGTCGTGCCCCTGCCGGCTTTGCGCCACGCCTTCGTTGTTCAGCACCTCGGCCAAAGGCAGAATGCGCGCCACACCGGCGAATGCGGCCTCGGCCTGCGGATAATTGCCGGAAAACAGCAACGACAGTCCACGATAGAAGCCGGCTTCAAGTGCGTTTGGATCGTCGCGCCCCACATGCGCAAAGGCCGCGGCCGCCTGGTCGTACTGCTGGCCCGCATAAGCCTCGCGCCCCAGCGCCATCCACGCAGAAGCGTAGTCAGGGCTCAGCTTCAGCGCGGCCTGCAAGTGCTTCAGGCGCTCCTCGTGATCGGGCTCGGTAATGCCGCGGATGTACTGCTCAAAGGCGTCCACGCGCATACTCTTGCCCGCTGCAATAAATGTCTCCTCGGCTACGCTGAACTGCGGATCCATCTGCCGGGTCAGCTTCCAGGCCAGCGAGTCCAGCACATCGATGAGGCTGCGCATCGGCCCGCGCGCTGTCACCGGCGCGCTCATACGCAGTTGCGGCACGCTCACAATCTGCGCTTCGGCCACAAAATCGCTGCCATCGGTAATGTAGCTGCCCACCACAATCGAATCGGCATCGAGCGTCTGGGCCAGCTTCAGCGAGCTGGCGCGCGAGGGCTGAAAGTTTTCCGGCAGGCCCAGATGGTCCAGCGCATACACACGGTCGGCGCGGCTCATGGGCGCAAAGCCCGCGGAGGCAAAGCGGCTGCCGAGCAAATCCGGCGCGGCCTCGCGAATCCACTCCAGGTTCGGCTGGCTGGTGCGGTTGTCAAAAGGCAACACCAGCAAAATGCGGCCCTTGCCCGTGTCATCACTGCCGGCGGCCTGCGCCGCAGCCGGCCGCGCAGACGCCAGCATCATGGCCAGCGCAACGCAGCAGGCTCCCAGCTTTCGCATGTCGAAAAGAAATCTCACAACAGCTTGATTATAGGTTCTGCCCCGCCGGGCGGCCTGCATGGGGCGGCTCATCGGCCCGGCAGCGGCGCCGGCGCCAGTGCGGCATCGAAGCGCCGGTTGAAGCGAATGAGCGCAATCCACATGCCACGATCCTCGCGCTCCCACTCCAGCGTGCCGCCCAGCCGCGCGGCAATGGCCTTCGGTTGCAGGTCGTGGTGCAGGCCGAAGTACTTCTCGTCCATCGCCTCAGCGCGCGGGCCCAGACCCATGGGCACTCTGGCAGGGTCGTACTTGGTGGAAAACACCAGCGCGGTCGAATAGGTCTCCGGCTCGGCAGCCGCGCGTTCAATCTGCGGCGCGGTAAAGTCCTCCAGCGTTGAAACGGCAAACGGCGTCTTCACGTAGCCCAGCTCCGGCTTGGTCAGCTCGTCGCTCACCGGCCACGCGGTCAGCACCGTCGACGCCGGATAGCGTTTGTTCAACTGCGCAATGCCGGCCTGATGCAGCCGCACCACGCGCGCGTACTCCAGGTTGTCTTCCGGCGCAAAGCGGTAGGGAGGATTGATGGTGAGCCCCAGCAAAAACGCCACCGCACAAAACGCCGTAATGCCCGGCCAGAACGGCACGCGCCGGCGAAAGGTACTTACCGCCAGCAGCAGCACCAGCGGAAACATGGGCAACAAATAGCGCGTGAGCAGCGCACCGCCCAGCACGCTGAATAGAACTACTTCCACGGCCAGCAGCACAAAAATGCGCCGCGTCGTCGCGCCATCCAGATCCATGCGCTCGCGGCCGGCATCGGTGCGCACAGGCAGCAGCAGAGCCGCCAGCGCCATGGCCACCGGGACAAACATGTTCATGTGTCCAAACAGGTGCAGCACGCGGTAGAAGAGTGCCGCGCCGATGCGAATCGGGTCCAGCGTAGACTCCGCGTTGTAGCGCACAAATTCGGGATTGCCGAAGAGAAAGCCGGTCTTTGCGTAATGCCACGCGTACCAGCAGGCCAGCGGCAGCGCACTTGCGGCCAGCCACAAGGCCTCACGCAGCCGCGCCTTGCGCTGCTCCGGAACGCCGCGCACCGCGGCCCACGCGCTCATAGCCGCAAACAAAAGCGGTACCGCGATTGCCGTCTCTTTACTCAACGCGCCCAGCGTGAACCACACCGCTGCCGCCCACGGCTTGCGCCCCTCGGCGGGCAGCGCGTACACCAGCCCCCACAGCACGCAGGCCGCGGCAAAAATGTCCGCATGGGCCAGCGTGCTTTGCGCGAACCAAACGGGGTAAAGCCCGGTGAGCAGCACGGTCCAGAATGCGATTGAAGCGCGCCCTGTGAGCCGCATCGCCAGTCGCCATACAGCTGTCAGCCCCAGCGCGGCCACAATCAACACCGCCTCGCGCGTCACTAACGGCGCAAAGCCGGAGGCCTTCCACCACAGCGCAAGATAGACACTGGGCAGCGGCGGGTGCGCATTGGTCAAGGTTGTCTGCGGAATCAACGAGCCGGTGCGAAAGAAATCCCACGCGGCGGGAATGTAGTAGCCGGCCTCGTCCCAGTAATAAGGCAACGCCAGGAGCGACAAATGCGCCGCATACAGCGCCGCGAAGATGACCGGAAAGATCATCCACGCAGGCAGCGGCGCATCGCGGCGCGGTTGCAGCAGCTTCATCAAGCGCAACGGCCCGCTCCTTGTTTACGCCACGTCTTGGTCCGGCCTGGTTCCCCGTTCATCGGTTCCTAGTTCACCGGTCCCTGGGGAAAGTTCTGCGTCTGCGGCTCCAGATTCAGCGTGCCGAAGGCTTGCTCGTACTGCGCCAGATTCTGGCCCAGCACATTCCACAGCGCCTTGGCCTGCTGCGGGCTCAAATAGACGGCTTCCTGGTTGCGAATCGTCACCGACTCGGGGCTGTCGCTGCTTGCCCGTCCAAAGACGAGCTGGAAATCCCACACGCTGACGCGCACCTGCACGCTGTTGGCGTAGGTCTCGCGGTAGTCGTCGGAGTTGACAACGTTCATCTGCGGCTGTTGCGGGGTAGGACTCATGGTCTTTCCAGCTTACTCCGGCGGCGCCGCCCGCCACACTGGCACAGCACTCTCCGTTTTTCGCACCTACCAGTCGCTTCGGCGGCTAGTGCACACTGCGGTAACCGTTTAGTACCCCAGTGACATGAATCACACACGTCCTGTCCAACTTGCGGGACAATCGCAAAGAGTCAGGGCCCCTTCTTTTTTATGTGGCGCGCTGCACGCGCCCGGACTCCCGCAGTTGCTGTACTTGAGCCGATCTTTGCCTGTTGTTTCGCGTTGTGCTTCCTGGTTGGGAACCAGGCATTTTATCTTCAGGGACGGCACCATGCCCGAATCCGTTGGCCTGCTG
>DASVLI010000288.1:0-44022 GCA_036384955.1 Occallatibacter sp. | reverse complement strand
GTAAAGGCTTGCCAGGTGAGAGAGCAGGGTTTGGCCATGGTGTTTGTGGCTGATGATTGTGGCGTAGGCATAGCCTCGATTGAGCATGTTGTTTGAGTGTAAGCCGAGGCATCTGCGGCAGGAGTTGCTGTGGTTCGAGCGACATTGGATTCTCACAATGCGTCGAGTGCGGGGAGCCTGATTCCGCGCGGATCACGGACAATCCGAAAGTGATTGTCTGGGCATCGGACCAAGGAACTCATTGAGCACCTATTTGGTGCGCGGGATGGAGTACGACCCACGTTATGTGTGGGGGTAGAGTCAGCCGCCCCTCCGGGGCTGAGGCGGGTTTGTGCAGTCTACCCAGGGCTTTCGCCCTGGGCTATTTTCTTCGCTCCCTCCGGGAGCGTGGTTTTTGGCGGACCGACAGCGGTCGAACAACGTGAAGACACGATTTTGCATTTCGCCGCGCATGCATTCACGCGGAATTGCCAGCCGAGGCCGCATCGCATGTACCGGAGAAAGCGAACGCGGGCTAACCGTGCGGCGAAAACAAGAGAGCCGGCCCGTATTGGGCCGGCTCTCTTGTTGCGGGTAGCCTGCGGTTTACTTGGCTGCGGTGGCCAGGCCGGCTTGTTCGGCCAGCAGGGTTGCCTTGTCGGTGGCTTCCCAGGTGAACTCCGGCTCGGTGCGGCCAAAGTGGCCGTAGGCGGCTGTTTTCTGGTAGATGGGGCGGCGCAGGTTCAGGCTCTCGATGATTCCCTTGGGGGTGAGCGAGAAGTTTTTGCGGACCAGCTCAGTGAGTTTGCCTTCGCTGATCTTGCCGGTGCCGAAGGTGTCAATGAGAACGCTGACCGGCTCGGCCACGCCGATGGCGTAGGCCAACTGGACTTCGGCCTTGTCGGCCAGGCCGGAAGCCACGATGTTCTTGGCGATGTAGCGGGCCATGTAGGCAGCCGAGCGGTCGACCTTTGTCGGATCCTTGCCCGAGAAGGCGCCGCCTCCGTGACGGCCCATGCCGCCGTAGGTATCGACGATGATTTTGCGGCCGGTGAGGCCGGTGTCGCCCATGGGTCCGCCGATGACGAAGCGGCCGGTGGGATTGATGTGGTATTTGGTGTTCTCGTCGAGCCACTTGGCGGGGAGCACGGCCTGGATGACGTGCTTCATCACGTCGGCGTGCAGTTCTTCGTTGGTGACCGTCTCAGAGTGCTGGCTGGAGATGACGACCGCATCGATGCGGGCGGGCTTGCCGTTCTCGTCGTACTCGACCGAGACCTGGCTCTTGCCGTCGGGGCGCAGGTAGGGCAGCTTGCCGCTTTTGCGCACGGCGGTGAGCTGGCGGCAGAGCTTGTGGGCCAGCGAGATGGGCGCGGGCATCAACTCAGGGGTGTCGTTGGAGGCGTAGCCGAACATCATGCCCTGGTCGCCGGCGCCGCCGGTGTCAACGCCCTGTGCGATGTCTCCCGACTGCTTGTTGATGGTGGAGATGACGGCGCAGGTGTTGGAGTCGAAGCCGTAGACGGCGTTGTCGTATCCGATGGAGGCCACGACGCCGCGGACCAGCGACTGGAAGTCGACGTAGGCCTTGGTGGTGATTTCGCCGGCGATGACGACGAGGCCGGTGGCGGTCAGGGTTTCGGCCGCGACACGGCTGTAAGGGTCCTGCTCCAGGCAGGCGTCGAGAATCGCGTCGGAGACCTGATCGGCAATCTTATCTGGATGGCCCTCGGTGACGGACTCAGAGGTAAACAAGAAACGGTCGCTCAACTTTTTCCTCCCCTTCAAAAGGGATTCGGATTTTGGGGGTTCGACCCGGCAAAAAAGTTCTCAACAGCCCAGCCGGCCCGAAGCGGGACGGCAGACGAACCCAGGCACGGCAGCCGAAGCCGGAGTGCACATCCAACTATGTTAATTGGGTTGCGTGCCACGGGGCAAAGCATCGCAGCGAATGGGGAGGAATGCGGGTTCGAAGGGGCAAGGGGGGAGACGAAAGGGAAGTGGGATTTAGTGGGCGTTGCGTTCGGCGGCGTGGACGACGGAGGCGTCGGAGCTGGCCGCGGAGTGATGGCCGGGCATGAGGCTTGACCACCAGGCGGCGCGCTGGCCGTAGTAGCGGACGGTGAGGAAGGCGGCGGTGACGACGATAAGTGCCAGGCCGATGGCGCCGATCCAGCGCAGGCGTGCCTCGCGTGCCTGACGGCGCTGCAGGCGGTCGCGGCCCACGTTGGCGGCAAAGGTGGTCCAGCCGCTGTCCTGCACAATGGTGTGTTCACCGGAGTCCGAGCAGGCCTGCACAAAGCGGTTGGTCCATGCGCCTTCGTCGAGGCCGATGGCGCCGGCGTATCCGCGCACAATGCCCTTGGCCAGAATGCCGCCCGGCAATTGGCCAAACTTCCCCTGCTCCAGCGCGACCAGGTGGCGCTGGCTGATTTTGGTGACCTCGGTGATTTTCTCCAGCGCCACGCCCCGAGAGATGCGGGCTGCGCGGAGGTCTTCGCCAAAACTACCCATAGGTAACCCGAACGTGGGATTGTGCCCACAGATTTCCACAACCAAAATAAACGGCTTCGGCCACCTCGTCAAAGGATATTCTGCCGATTTTCCTTTATTTTGTTTCATCTGCGATGGAAGTTTCAAATGGGGAAACTATTCATCGCAAACTGGCTGTGCCTTCTTTTATCGTCAGGCCCGAGGCAATCATTACCTAAGTGGACTAATTTGCGATTACCCGGTCCAAAGCAGGCGCCTGGACACCGTCGCATCGCTCTCCCATACCAGGATGGGCGTTCTTTATGGCTTCATTTTAGCGCACGCTCCCGGCTGTTAGGCTAGGGAAGGCGCTAAAACGCCTGTGGAGTTCTCAGTCCGGATGAACAAGCTCGTATTTGCCAATCTGGTGCACCGGCCGTTGCGGTCGATCATCAGTGTTTTCGCTGTAGCCATTGAAGTTGTGATGATTCTGTCGATTGTGGCCGTATTCATGGGCATGCTCGACGACCAGAAGAACCGCACCAACGGCATTGGGGCCGACCTGGTGGTTCGCCCGTCGAACGCCAGCTTTATGAATGGCGTGGGCGGGGCGCCGATTTCGGTGCGGCTGGGCGACTTTCTGGGCAAGCTGCCGCATGTGGCGGTGGCCTCGCCGGTGGTTTCCGACTTTTCGATGGGCGGCGCGGTCGAGATTCTGTGGGGCATCGACTACAAGAGCTACAACGGGCTGAAGCCGTTCACGTTTGTTTCCGGCGGGCCGTTCGAGGGGCCGTACGACGTGATTGTGGACGACGTCTATGCCAAGTCGGGCAAAGGGCACCACGTGGGCGACACCATCGAGATTCTGAACCACGCGTTCCGCATTTGCGGCATTGTGGAGAGCGGCAAAGGCGGACGGCGGCTGCTGCCCATCGACACGCTGGGCAATTTGATGGGCGCCGACGGCAAGGCCTCGGTGATTTATCTGAAGGCCGACGACACGGCGAATCTGCAGACGATCATCGACGAGATTCACACGACCAAGGGGCTGGAGAACTACAACGTGCAGACCATGGCGGACCTGCTTTCGCAGTACTCGCCGGCGCGCTTTCCGGGCTTCGACATTTCGCTGCGGGTGGTGATTTCGATTGCGGTGATTGTGGGCTTTCTGGTGATTTTCCAGTCGATGTATACGGCGGTGCTGGAGCGGACGCGGGAGATTGGCATTTTGAAGTCGCTGGGCTCGTCGAAGCTGACCATTGTGGGCGTCGTGTTGCGCGAGACCTGTGTGCTGGCGGTGGCGGGCGTGCTGCTGGGCATTGCGGGGACATTTGGCGTGCGGATGCTGCTGAATGTACGCTTTCCAACGTTCAGCTTTGAACTGACCGCGGCCTGGATGATGAAGGGCGCGGCGATTGCGTTTGCGGGGTCGATTCTGGGTGCGCTGTATCCGGCATGGATGGCGGCGCGGAAGGATCCGATTGACGCGCTGGCGTACGAGTAGAGCAGGGAACAGAGAGTAGAGAACGGTGGCCGGGGCGAAAGCTCCGGCCCCTGTTTTTTGGGGACAGGTGGACAGGTGGACAAGTGAACAGGTGGACGAGTGGGCAGTGATCCCCCCAGCCGGGGTCCGATTGTGTGCGGGGTGGTTGAGGTTTGGGGTGGCTGGCGGTGGTTTTGTGTCGTGCCGCCCCTCCGGGGCGGCGGGTGATTGGGCGGGCTTTTCCCAGGGCTTTCGCCCTGGGCTATTTTCGTTGCCTCCCTCCGGGAGGCATTGCGTGCGGCGCTCGGCGTTGCATGCAGCAGACGCTCGCTCGGCGCTCGCAGGAGAGTCGTGGCTTCCCAGGTGCCCAAGGGCGAGGCACCTGGGGCAACCATCATCTTGATGGAATTTTCTAGCGCCGGACCTGGGACACCCATTTTTCGTGCTTGTTCATTCCCCGGCCCCCAAATGCGAGGAATCTCCACCCCACCGACGAAGACCTGTCGCTGGGGACCCCGGACCGGGGGCACCGGGCGCGGTTGGAGTTGTGGCTTCCCAGGTGCCCAAGGGCGAGGCACCTGGGGCAACCATGGGTGTGGGATGGCGCTTCCTTAAAGGCAAATGCGGGGCACTTGGGATGACAGCGTATCCGTGCGGGCGTCGGGGGCGGAAATTGGGCGACGATATACTGGAAGCACTTCCCCTTGGGTGTTGCCTGGAAATCTGCTGACGGGAGAGGTGTGCTGTTGCATGAGGCCGGGAAACGCTGGTTGACGTGGTTGTGGCTGGCGGTGGTGTGCGGGTTTGCGGCGCTGCACGCGGTGCATCTGGGCGCGGACTTTCCCAATCGCACGCCGTGGCTGGACGACTTTGCCAAGTACACCGACGAGGGCTGGTACGGCAATGCGGCGATTCGCGCGCATCTGTTTGGCAACTGGTACATGCCGGGGGATTTCAACCCCGCGCCGGCGGTGCCGGTGTGGCCGCTGCTGGAGTGGCTGCTGTTTTTTGCCACCGGGGTGACGGTGGAGGCCGCGCGCGGGCTGGCGGTGTTTTTCTTTTTCCTGGACATTCTGCTGAGTTATGCGCTGCTGCGGACGCGGGCGCCGCGCTGGGCGGCGCTGCTGGCCGTGACGCTGCTGGTGACGAGTCCGTTCCTCTACTGCTTTAGCCGGCTGGCGATTTTGGAGCCGATGCTGATCTGCTTTACGCTGGCGGCGCTGAACGTGGCGGTGCGTCTGCCGGGGGTGAAGCGGCCGTATGTGGCGTCGGCGGGAATTGGGCTGCTGTTTACGCTGATGCTGCTGACCAAGACGACGGCGGTGTTTCTGCTGCCGGCGCTGGGCTGGGCGATGATTGTGCCGCTGCGCGGCGAGTGGCGCAAGGCGCTGCGCTGCGCGATGACGGCGGCCGAGGCGGCGGTGGTGAGCTTTGGGATTTGGATGGTGCTGGTGATCCACGCCGGGCTGCTGGGGGATTACCGCTACCTGTTCTTCATCAATAAATATGAGAAGCCGGGGGAGTTTTACTGGCCGGTGCTGAGCCTGTGGTGGTCGTTTCACGGCGGACTGTGGGTGGATCACCTGCTGATTCCGCTGGCGGGCGTGGTGTTTTTGCTGGCTGCGGCAAGCGTGCGGCAGAAGTGGGCGCGAGTGCTGCTGCTGGACGAGGTGTTTGGGGCGTCGCTGCTGGCGGTGGCTGGCTACGTCCTGTTTATGACATACCAGAACCATCCGCAGCCAAGGTATTTCGCGGTGGTGGCGTTCTTCAGCTTTTTTGTGGTGGCGCAGGGTGCGGCGGCGCTGCTGGGGCAGGGCGGGCGCACCCTGCGCAGCGTTGGCCTGGGCGTGCTGGCGGTGGCGCTGATGGCGGCGGTGGTGAATGCGGCCTGGACGGTGAGCTACGCGGCGCATCCGGAGTACACGTTCGCCAACGCAGCGCGGAATCTGACCCGGTATATCGATGCGCATCCCAATGGAAACCGGCTGCTGGTGTCGATTAGCGGCGACCAGATAACGCTGATGACGCACCTGCCGACGCTGTGCGACGACTTTGGCACCGACGAGCTGGTGACGAAGCTGGCGCACTACAACCCCGGCTGGTATGCGACGTGGAACTCACTGGACCCCGGCGCTCTGGAGGACCTGCACGTGCACTACTCGCTGGAGCAGGTGGCGGCGTTCCGGGCGCTGGATAATCCAGACCGCAATGTGCTGGTGTTGTTCAAGCTGCATCCGCTGCCAGGCGGAGAAGTGCGGGAGCCGGCCGAGGAGAATTTGCAGGTGGCTCTCCCCGGCGACAAGATCGACATTCCGATTGAGTAAGGCTCAGGCCTCGGCGTGTTCGCCGATGCAGCGGGCCAGCAGCAGCCGGCCGGCGGTGGTGGGCATGAGGCGAAGTTTTTCTCCGAAGGCGTAGGTGGGACGGTTGTCGCGGACGATGAGGCCAAGCTCGCCGAGCAGGCCGACGGCGCGGTAGATGGGCGTCAGGTCGGAGGTGCCTGTGATTTTGGTGAGCTCATCGGGGGTGCAGTCGTAGAGTGTGGGGTCTTCGGCGCCCTCGGGCTCCTGGCGGGTGCAGACATCGGCCAGCAGATGGAAGTGCACGGGGCGGAGCAGGCTGAGGGTGTCAATGTGGGGCAGGTTGGCGGTGTCGAGGCCTTCGCGGGTGGCGGCGGTGACCAGCAGGCCGGCCCAGAATTGCTTGATGAAGTCGTGCTCGGCCCATGAACCGGTTTCGAGGACGCGCAGGGCGATGGCCGGGTGAACGCGCAGCCGGTCGCAGTCGGGATTGCGCAAGAGGGCATCCTGGGCGAGCAGGAGAATGTCGACGGCGCACTCGCTGCGGGCTATGCCGAGGTCTTTTTCCAGCAGAGTGCGGAGACCAGCGGCGGCCTGGGGGCAGATGCGCAGCAGGAAGGCGAGGGCGTCGGCAAAGCGCAGCTCGTTGACGACGTACTCGGGCTTGGACATGTCGGCGTGGGTGGGGTGGGTTGTCTCCCACAGGTGTAGGTCCATGCCGAGCGGGAGCAGGAAGCGGAGGCCGAGGCCCTGGTCGCCGTAGCGAACGACTTCGGCGTGCATGGTGACCTGGCGGCGGAGATCGGACTCGAGCGGCCCCTCGCGCTGAAGGACGAGGGTGAGCTGCTCGCCGAGGGGCCATCTTTCATCGGTGAGCAGATAGACGCCGGTGGAGCTGATGTCGCCTACCGGGAAGCTGATGGCGGAGCCTTTGACCCAGCGGTAAGCGACCAGCTCCGGCGCGGGGCGCCGGGAGGAGGCGCGCAGCTCGGGCGGGGTGACCAGTTTGGGGTCGACCCAGCGGAGAAAGCGGACGATGGGGGACTTGCTGGGCGGCGGCGGCGCCGGGGGCTGCGGGAGCGGCGGAACGATGGTGGTGGGGTCGACCGGGGTGCCGGGCTGCATGAAGACCGTTGCCTGCTTGCCCGCGGCGGCTGCGGCGATGGCTTCCTGATCAGGGAAGGCGCCGGCCTGGGAGGGAATGTACATCAGCAGCTTGTCGCCGATTTTGATTTCGGTGGTGGCGATGGTTCTGGGCGGCAGAATGAGGATGCTGGCCGGAATCTGCATGTAGGCCGGGTAGTCGGTGCCGGACTCCAGCTCGCGCATATCGATCATGCGCTCGTTGGCATTCAGATAAACGATGTCATAGGCGGCCAGGCGGGGGACGAAGGCGATGGCGTGAAAGGGCGCCATCCAGATGCCGGCATGGGCATGCAGGGCAGGCCCGTCGATCATGATCTGGAGGGCGCGCAGAGGGTCCTGCGTGGCATCGAGCGTAGAGACACCTTCGACGAGAATGCGATGCGTTGCCGGGTCAAAAATGGAGTAGAGCGAGGAATCCATCAGCCATCCCTTTCGCGGCAGCGCCGCAGGAGTGCGCGCGTGCGCCGAGAGTGGTTCGTCCGTTGCTGGCACCCTGAACGTAAGTTCAGTAATTAGGACGATGATACCGCCTGAGAAGACACAGCGGGCGAGCGGAATTTACGACATTCGTGGTACCAAATGTCCCCCCCGCGCGTGTGACTGCAATCACTCGACAGTCTATAAGCGGGGTGTTAGGCTTCCGGTGACTTTTCCCCGGCTTATCCGGAGGTCCGGTAGTGGGCGGGGCCGTCCGTCATTCGGCTTCAAAACAAGGTTTTGGGGAGGACATGTGACCGTAGCAGAGGGATGGGTGTATTTCTTTCTAGGAGCGAGCGCTCTTTCGCTCATTGTGGCGTTGTATTTCCGGCGTCTGGGGATGGAATTGAATGGGTTGGCTGGCATGATGAAGCGCGGCGCGAAGTACGCGGCCGTGGCATTGCTGGCTCCGACGGCTGCGTTTGCGCAGTCCGAACCGGGCGGTGAAGCAAGCCTGAAGCTGCCGGATTTGTCGAGCGTGAATTTTCTGGGCGTGAACGGGCATGCACTGCTGATGGTGGGATTGCTGTTCTGCGTCGGCGGCCTGTTGTTCGGCCTGGCAATCTACGTGCAGTTGAAGAACCTTCCGGTTCACCGCACGATGCGCGAGATTTCCGAACTGATCTATGAGACCTGCAAGACGTATCTGATAACGCAGGGCAAATTCATACTTCTGCTCTGGGTTTTCATCGCGGTGATTATTTCGATGTACTTCGGCTGGCTGGCGCCGGTGGGCAATGTCGCGGTGACGCTGCCGATCATTCTTGGATTCAGCCTGGTGGGCATCGCGGGCAGCTACGGTGTGGCGTGGTTTGGAATTCGCGTGAACACGTTTGCGAACTCGCGGACGGCGTTTGCGGGCCTGCGCGGCAAGCCGTATCCGGTCTATGCGATTCCGCTGAAGGCCGGCATGAGCATCGGCATGCTGCTGATCTCGGTCGAGCTGCTGATCATGCTGTGCATTCTGCTGTTTATTCCGGCCAATTATGCCGGCCCGTGCTTTATCGGATTCGCGATTGGCGAATCGCTGGGCGCGGCAGCACTGCGTATCGCCGGCGGCATCTTTACCAAGATTGCCGACATTGGCGCCGACCTGATGAAGATCGTCTTCAAGATCAAGGAAGACGACGCGCGCAACCCTGGCGTGATTGCGGACTGCACGGGCGACAACGCGGGCGACTCGGTTGGACCCTCGGCCGACGGCTTTGAAACCTACGGCGTAACCGGCGTGGCGCTGATCACCTTCATCCTGCTGGCGGTTCACGATCCCAAGACCCAGGTGCAGCTGCTGGTATGGATCTTCGTGATGCGCGTGGCCATGCTGGTTTCCAGCTCGGGCGCGTACTTCCTCAATGGCCTGATCGCCAAGGCGCGGTACGGGAACGCCGAGGAGATGGACTTTGAGGCGCCGTTGACCTCGCTGGTATGGATTACGTCGATTGTTTCGATCATCCTGACCTACGTTGTCACGTACCTGATGATTCCCGACCTGGGCGACGGATCGCTGTGGTGGAAGCTGGCTTCGATCATCTCGTGCGGAACCCTTGCGGGCGCCATCATTCCGGAATTGGTAAAGGTGTTCACCTCCACCAAGTCGGGCCACGTGCAGGAAGTTGTCACCTCGGCGAACGAAGGCGGAGCTTCTCTGGGAATTCTGTCGGGCCTGGTGGCTGGCAATTTTTCGGCCTACTGGCTGGGACTTAGCATGGTTGCACTGATGTCAATTGGCTATTTCTTCAGCACGGGACCATCGATGGATGCCCTGATGCTCGCTCCGGCGGTGTTCGCGTTTGGCCTGGTTGCATTCGGGTTCCTGGGCATGGGCCCGGTGACGATTGCGGTGGACTCGTATGGCCCGGTGACGGACAACGCACAATCGGTCTACGAGCTGTCGCTGATTGAAGCCGTACCTGGCATCGAAGCGGAGTTGAAGAAGGACTACGGCATCACCGCGAAGTTCGAGCGCGCGAAGTATCTGCTGGAAGCCAACGACGGAGCCGGCAACACCTTCAAGGCTTCGGCCAAGCCGGTGCTGATTGGCACGGCCGTGGTGGGCGCAACCACGATGATCTTCTCGATCATCATGGCGCTGACCGGCGGACTGACCCATGACGTACAGAGCCTCTCTCTGCTGCACGCGCCGTTTCTGCTGGGGTTGATTACCGGTGGAGCGATGATTTACTGGTTCACCGGCGCATCGATGCAGGCCGTAACCACGGGCGCCTACCGCGCGGTGGAGTTCATCAAGAAGAACATCAAACTGGAAGGCGTAGAGAAGGCGTCTGTCACCGACAGCAAGAAGGTGGTGGAAATCTGCACCAAGTACGCGCAGAAGGGAATGTTCAACATTTTCCTTGCCGTCTTCTTTGCAACCCTTGCCTTTGCGTTTGCTGAGCCGTTCTTCTTTATCGGCTACCTGATCTCGATTGCGATCTTCGGCTTGTACCAGGCCATCTTTATGGCCAATGCCGGCGGCGCATGGGACAACGCGAAGAAGGTTGTCGAGGTAGACCTGAAGCAGAAGGGAACGCCGCTGCACGACGCAACCGTGATCGGAGATACCGTCGGCGATCCGTTCAAGGACACCTCGTCGGTGGCATTGAACCCGGTGATCAAATTCACCACGCTGTTTGGATTGCTTGCGGTGGAGCTTGCGGTAACGCTCAATGCGGGCAATCCGATGCTGGGACGCGGGCTAGCAGTCGCCTTCTTCCTGGTGTCGGTGTTCTTTGTGCACAGGTCGTTCTATGGCATGCGGATCGAAGCCAAGGAAAACGAGTAGGGATCGATTCGACGGATCGCAACTGAATCCGGTGTTGTGACTGGACGAAGGCGCCGCCCATTACGGGCGGCGCTTTCTGTTGATGGACAGAGGCGGAATGAGGCAAAGAGTTTGGCAATTGCCCGGTTTGCTCTTGCCCACCGGCGGTGCTAAGATTGCCGCCGCGTTCAATAACTCACTGCTAACTTGTGTCTGCGCGAATGGGGCAGGCGTATTGCGGCAGATTGGATAGGTTTCAATGCATTCGCGCAAGCTGCTGTTGCTGGTTTCACTCTTCGTCTTCCTCTTTACCCTTACCGCCCGGGCTCAGAAGTTTCAGGATCCGACCAAAGAAGAGTTACAGATGAGCTCGGACCCGAAAGCGCCTGGCGCGCCTGCCGAGTATCTGTTCCGCGAGTCGATTACCGACAACTTCAACCACACGGTGAGCGGGCGCGCGCGTATCAAGGTGTTGACCGAGGCAGGCAAGGAATGGGCGAACGTCGAAGTGCCATTTGGCGGCGAACCGCCGCAGATTGAGGGGAGGACGATCCACCCCGATGGCACGGTGGTGCCGCTGAATGGTGCGGCAGTGGATCTGCTGAAGGAGCGCAGCAACCGGCACAATCTGCGGGTGCGTGTCTTCAGCCTGCCCTCCGTGGAGGTAGGCAGCATTCTGGAGTATCGCTGGATGATCCACATGGGCGATAGCCAGGTGGGTGGCGTGTTGAACGATAAGCAGGGCTACATGAACTCAGCTCTGGCCAGTGAGATTCCAGATTGGGACCTGCAGGAGTCGATTCCGATTCGCAAGGAGCACTTTCACTGGAATCCGCTGAGCGACCTGGAGCGGAATGTGGCCGGCAGCGGTGTTATTCACTATGTGAACGGCGAGGTTGCGAACTATCTTTTGTTTTCGTCGCGTCTGCCTGCCGGAACGCAGTTTGGGCCTACGCCGAACCGCGATTACGACCTGGTGCTGACGGACGTGCCGGCTTCGCGGCGGGAAGAGAATGCGCCGCCGGAGACAGGCTTTGCTTATCACGTGTCGTTCTACTACAGCCCGTATCTTTCCGGGACGGAGTACTGGGCAGGCGAAGGCAAGCGGTGGGCCAAGTTGATGGACCACATGGCCGAGCCGAGCGATGCGGTGCGTGCGGCGGCGGCGCAAATCACGGCCGGCGCGACGAGCGACGACGATAAGGCCATGAAGCTGTATGCCGCCGTGCAGGCGCTGGACAACACAACCTATTCCAAGGGCGAGACCGGCGGCGACGCCGCGACACCAGACCAGGTGTGGAGCAAAAAGAGCGGCACCAACAACCAGATTGCGCTGCTTTATCTCTCGCTGGTGCGAGCCGCCGGGTTGCAGGCCAGCCCGATGCTGATTACGGACCGCTCGGAGCGGATCTTCGACCCTGGTTTTCTGTCGCTGGATCAATTTGAGGCCGGCCTTGTGGTTCTGCACATCAATGGCAAGGACGTGTATACCGACCCCGGCGAGAAGTTTATGCCGTATGGGCAGCTTGCCTGGCAGCATCAGCTTTCGAGCGGCTTGCTGGAGACGGCGACGGGCGCATCGATTGGGACGGTGACCCCGGCGGGGATGAGCAAGGACGCGCTGACCGGGCACACGGCGGAGCTGACGGTGGACGCCGAGGGTGGCTTGACCGGCACGGTGAAGCTGCTGGCCAATGGTCCGGCGGCGCTGACGCTGCGGCAGAGCGCATTGATGGGCGGCGAGCAGAAAGCCAAAGAGATTGTGCAGTCGGGACTGCCGAAGCTGCTGCCGAAGGGCATTAGCGGCGAGGTGACCGAGGTGAAGGGGCTGGGCACATCCGCCGGATTTGTCGAGGCCACGGTGAAGGTGAGCGGCAAGCTGGGCAGCACGTCGGGCAAGCGGCTGTTTGTGCCGGCGTTCTTCTTCGCGACGGGTTCGGGCACGCAGTTTGTCACTGATGCGGAGCGGCAGTACCCGGTGGACATGCACTACGCCGAGCAGGTGATTGACGACGTGGTGTACCACGCGCCGGCCGGCTATACGGTGGAAGGCCAGCCGCAGGCGGCGCAGATTCCGTGGCCGGAGCACGGTGCGCTGGTGATCAAAACGCAGCCGGCTGCCGGAGGCATTGACGTGAAGCGGATTTTTGCGCGCGTGTTTGTGCTGCTGGGGCCGCAGGAGTACCCGGCACTGCGCGAGTTTTACGGCAAGGTGGCCGCGGCGGATCAGCAGCAGGTGGTGTTCGCGGCGGGAAATTGAGAAAAGCAGGGAATAGGGAGTAGGGAATAGGGCCGGGGCGGATGCTCCGGCCCTATTCATTTCGTGGATAGTCTCCCACCCTTCGTTCAAGCGAAGGATGGGCATCCGGCAGCTAGAAGGCGGAGAGGGGCTGGAGCTGGCGGCCTGAGGCGTCGAAGTTGGCGGGGTTGAGCCAGGCTTCGAAGGCGCGCTTGCGGGCGGGCCACTCCGAGTCGAGCATGGAGAACCATGCGGTGTCTCGATTGCGACCCTTGATGACCATGTGCTGGCGGAAGAGCCCTTCGAACTGGAAGCCGTAGCGCAGGGCGGCTCGGCGGCTGGGCTCGTTTTCCGCGTTGCACTTCCACTCGTAGCGGCGGTAGCCGAGATCCTCGAAGATGTGGCGGGCCATCAGGTACATGGCCTCGGTGGCGGCGGTAGTGCGCTGGATGGCGGGCGTCATGAGGATGTTGCCGACCTCGACGACGCCGTTGGGGGCGTCGATGCGCATCAAGCTGGCGTAGCCGGCGGCCTGGCCGGTGGCGTGGGGCACGAGAGCGAAGAAAACGGCGTCGGTGCCATGCTGCTTGCGCGTGAGAGCGGCCGTGAAGACGTCCAGCTGGGCGTAGGGGCCGTCGCCGAGGTAGTCCCATAGATTGTCATGCCCCTGGGCCGCGGAGAAGATGCTGGCGGCGTGGAGGGCGGCGTCGAGGGGTTCGAGGATGACGGTGCGGCCGGCGAGCGGGATACGGGCGGGCGCGGGGACGGGATGCCAGTCGAGAGGGGCTTGCGGGGGCATGGGAAAACGATAGCAGGACAGGGACTAAGGGACCAGGGGACTACGGGACTGAGGGTCGTGCTACTTGATGGCGAGGTGGAAGTACTTGCGTGCCTCGTCGATCAGGTCTTCGTCCGTCATGACGCCGTAGAGAATGTGCGGCTTTTTGCCGGGGGCGATGAAGTAGTAGCCGACTGTGATTTTGCCTGCGCTGAAGCGAAGTCGAGCCTTTCTGGTTTGGACGCGGAAGGCGATCGCGTCCGTATCGATGAAATCGATGCCAGCATTTTGTAGGCGTGGTTTGACGGCACCCGCATAGAACTGGAAGTCGCTTAATGCTTCGTTCGTATCCTCGTCCTTGTCCAACTGATCGGAAGTCATCGCGGGGAAGAACGCAATGATCGTTGGCTTGTGGATGACGAAGAGCGGAGGCTTGAGCTGTTGAGCACTGCCGGGGCAGGGCAAGAGCAGCGCCAGTGCGAGTAGAGCGACGACGCGCATGATGGAGGCGAATGTAGCGCGTGGCGGGGCGATGTGCAAGTGACCGGTTTCGGGAGTGGGCCGGGAGGCCCACGGTACTGCCGTCCGGGAGGACGGCGCTACTTCTAGGGTGAGGCAGGGATGTGGGCACTCATTTTGTGCCTTGGGATGCCGGGAGCTGGGTACCGGTGTTCCACATACTGGCGCGGTTCTCCACATTTCGCACACGTGAATGGAGCGTTTCTGCACAGTTTCTGCCTCTTGTAACAGGCGGGCGTCCGCTCTAGGCTTGGGGTTGGGGCGGTGGGGTTTCTGCTGCTCCGCGTGTGCACTGTGTTTTGTGCATTTTCAGGATCGTCACCCCGCGCCAATTGCGGGGAAACGAGGTTTCCACAGGCTGACTGGCCGGGTTTTGGGAATGGGTACGGGAATCACAAAGAAAACACTATATATTGTGGTTTGATGTTGACTTGCCCCATAGACAGCGCTATTTTTTCAACTGCGGCTGTAAAAAGACTGTAAAGAAAACGGCGGGAAATCCCACCAGCAGACCGCTGAACAGTAGTACCTTCGCGGTCATTTCCGACCCAGTTGTTTCAGTGCGCGGGTTCCGACCCAATCAAGATTCAAGGCAGCCAAGCTGGCGCTGCACGGGCGACGCTTTCTTAAGAAACTGCCAATGGAGAGAGTTCAATGAACGAGATCAATTTTCAATCAACCGCAGCCGACCTCCAAGCATTCAACGGCCAGGCAGGCCTGAAGTTCTCGCGGCGTTTTTCGCGGGAAGACGTAGCTCCGTACGAGGAAGTGCAGTGGGAAAAGCGCACCGCGCTGATTACCGACAGCAAGGGCAACACGATTTTTGAGCAGAAGGAAGTTGAAGTGCCGCTTGATTGGTCGATGACGGCGACCAACATTGTGGCGTCGAAGTACCTGCACGGACAGCTGGGCACGCCGGAGCGTGAGACGGGCGTGCGGCAACTGGTGAGCCGCGTGGCGGAGACGGTGACCATATGGGGCCTTTCGGGCGGCTACTTTGCCTCGGCTGAGGATGCGCGCGTGTTCCACGACGAGCTGGCGGTGATGCTGCTGACGCAGCGTGTGGCGTTCAACTCGCCGGTATGGTTCAACGTGGGCTGCGACCGTCTGGAGCCCAATTCCGACGGCGCGAACTGGCACTGGGATGCGGCATCGGGCGGGGTAAAGTTCGAGGCGACGGGCTACCGGAATCCGCAGTGCTCGGCGTGCTTCATCAACGCGGTGGAGGACTCGCTGGATTCGATTCTGACGCTGGCCAAGACCGAGGGCATGCTGTTCAAGTGGGGCTCGGGCACGGGGACGAACCTGTCGGCGATTCGCGGCTCGATGGAGCAGCTTTCGGGCGGCGGGCAGGCCTCGGGGCCGCTGAGCTTTATGCGCGGCTTTGACGCCTTTGCGGGTGTGATCAAGAGCGGCGGCAAGACGCGGCGCGCGGCCAAGATGGTGATTCTGAATTCGGACCACCCGGACATCGTGGACTTTATCGAGTGCAAGGCCAAGGAAGAGGCCAAGGCGTTCTCGCTGATCAAGGCCGGCTATGACGGCTCGGGCCCGGACTCGGAGGCTTACTCGTCAATCTTCTTCCAGAACGCCAACAATTCGGTGCGCGTGAGCGACGAGTTCATGCGCGCGTACGAGACGGATGGAGAGTACTGGACCAGGTCGGTGAAGGACAAGCAGCCGGTCAAGAAGTACAAGGCGCGGGACATCATGCACAAGATTGCCGAGTCGACGTGGCTGTGCGGCGACCCTGGCATGCAGTTCGACACGACCATCAACAAATGGCACACGAGCAAGAACACGGCGCGCATCAATGCGTCGAACCCGTGCTCGGAGTACATGTTCCTGGACAACTCGGCGTGCAATCTGGCGAGCTTTAATTTGATGAAGTTCGTGACGCCGGCGGGCGGGTTCGACATTCCGGCGTATCGCCACGCGATTTCAGTGGTGATTACGGCGATGGAGATTCTGGTGGACAACTCGGGCTATCCGACCGAGTCAATTTCGAAGAACTCGCACGACTACCGGCCGCTGGGCCTGGGCTACGCGAACCTGGGCGCGCTGCTGATGGCGTTCGGCCTGCCGTACGACTCGGCAGCGGGACGCGACCTGGCGGCGGCGCTGACGGCGATCATGTGCGGACAGGCCTATCTGCAGTCGGCGATTCTGGCCTCGCAGTGCCCCACCATCCCCTCTGCCACGCCACTGACGGCGAGTGTGGAGCGGACAGGCGGAGCATGCCCCGGCTTCTACATCAACCGCGAGCCGTTCCTGGATGTGATCCGCATGCATCGCGCCGAGGTGAACAACATCGGCAAGTCGAAGACCAGCGGCGAGCCGTTCTCGGTGCCGCAACTGGACTCGCTGATTGACGCCAGCCGCGAGTGCTGGGATATGGCGCTGCTGTATGGCGAGCGGCATGGCTATCGCAACTCGCAGACCACGGTGCTGGCGCCGACGGGAACCATCGGCTTCATGATGGATTGCGACACAACCGGCATTGAGCCCGACCTGGCGCTGGTGAAGTACAAGAAGCTGGTAGGCGGCGGCATGATCAAGATTGTGAACAACACGGTGCCGGCGGCGCTGTTCAAGCTGGGCTACACGAACGACCAGGTGAACGCGATTGTGAGCTACATTGACGCGACGGGCACGATTGAAGGCGCGCCGGGCATCAAGCCGGAGCACATGGCGGTGTTCGATTGCAGCTTTAAGCCGGCCAAGGGCACGCGGTCGATCCAGTACATGGGCCACATCAAGATGATGGCGGCGACGCAGCCGTTCCTGTCGGGTGCGATTTCAAAGACGGTGAACCTGCCGCACGAGGCGACGGTGGAAGACGTGGCCGAGGCGTATGCGGAGAGCTGGCGCCAGGGCATCAAGGCAGTGGCGATTTACCGCGACGGGTCGAAGGGCACGCAGCCGCTGAACACGTCGCTGGACGCCAAGCGCGAGCCTTCTGTGGCAGACGCCGCAGCGGCGCGGGTGCTGGCCGAGCTGGCCGCGGGCCACGCCGGCACGGAAGCCGATGTGAAGACGCTGGAAGCCAAGATTGACGAGCGGCTGGAGGTGACGGCCAGGCAGGTCATCGCAGCGTCGCAGGCCTTCCAGAAGTCGCTGCAGGAGATTGCCAAGGCGGCGGCGGTGCCGGAGCTGAAGCCGGTGGCGATGCCAGTGGCAGAAGAGCGTCCGCAGCAGCCGGCGCAGGACCTGAACGCTCCGCCGCGCGCGGTGCGGCACAGGTTGCAGGACGAGCGGGCCTCGGTGACGCACAAGTTCTCGCTGGCCGGGCACGAGGGCTACATCACGGTGGGTCTGTATCCGACGGGCCAGCCGGGCGAGATCTTCATCAAGATGGCGAAGGAAGGCTCGACTGTGTCGGGCTTGATGGATGCCTTTGCGACGTCGATTTCACTGGCGCTGCAACACGGCGTGCCGCTGCGAGTGCTGTGCGAGAAGTTCGCGCACACGCGCTTTGAGCCCTCGGGCTGGACGGGCAACGAGCAGATTGGCTACGCGAAGAGCCTGATGGATTACATCTTCCGTTGGCTGAGTCTGCGCTTCCTGTCGGGTACGCAACTGACGCTGTTCGCGGGGCTGGCTCCGCAGGCGCCACAACTGCCGGCCGCTCCGTCCATCCTGTCGGAGGAAGAGCAGGCCAGCCGCTCCATGCAGCAGGCGGCTCCGCCGCAGTACACGCCGATGGGCATGGGCTCGACCAGTTCGCCACAAGGCGGGATTGCGCCGGAGATACGCGCGGTAGGCGCCGAGCAGATGCCGACCCATGGACCGGAGATGCAGGACCGCGGGGTGTATCACGCGGCGGACATGATGCGGGGCATGTACGAGATGGGCGACGCGCCGAGCTGCTCGACCTGTGGAGCGATCATGGTGCGGAACGGGTCGTGCTACCGCTGCATGAGCTGCGGGTCAACGAGCGGTTGCAGCTAAACCTTGGTATAGCAAAAAGCTGGAGAAAACATGCCGAAGCGTTATGCTTCGGCATGTTTTTTAGTGCCAGGGTAACAAGATATGGCACTCGAACGGGGGATAACTGTATGTCCCGGATGTGTCATTGTGGGAGTTTTTCGTGTCTGTATACTTAGGTCAATCCAGTCAATCCACTCCAAAGGAAAGCTGACATGAATACTCTCTACATCAAGATGCTGATTTCTCTGAAGTCGGTGATGGAACGCGAAGAAGGCCAGGATTTGGTTGAGTACGCGCTGGTTGTGGCCCTGATCGCGTTCGGCGCTGTAGCCGGCATGAAGGCGCTTTCCGGCGGCATTAACTCCGCCTTCAGCAACATCTCGAACACGCTTAGCTCGTACGTGAAGTAAACAAACCTATCAGAGCCGGGTAGCGCATGCGCAAGGGCGTTGCACGGAAGCAGCGCCGCATGGGCCCAGCTCCGATGGCCAGTGATTGACTCACACTCCCCCTTTTCTCCTTTCCTTTCATTCCCAGAGCTTCGAGGAAGCGTGCGCCAGGTTTCGATTTGTTGGCACCATGGAGTTCCAGGGACGCGGGACTCCGGAGCCCCTGTGAGATCTCCGCTCTGTAATTAGACCTTCCTTATCTTTCACGCTCCGTCCAACTCCGCCGATAGAGACGGGATGGCCTCCCTTGCACCAAGAGACGCTGCGCCGTGATTAACAGCTCTGCGCCGATGCTGCCGGGGCAATGGCCAGCGATGTGGGTTTTGGTACCTGCGTGCGCGGGCTGCTGCCGGTTGTGAGCCATTCCTGAGAAGATAAGAACGTCCTTGCACGGCAAAGGCTTCTCCGCGAGGCCGCGGAGCGAGGCGCTGTGCGGTTTACTGAATGCGGAAAGTTGCGCTTATTTACAACCCGGCTTCCGGCCAGCACTCGTCGCGGCGCACCCATGTGGTGGCCGAAGCGCTGGCAATACTTCGTGGAGCGGGGATAGAAGCCGAAGCTTACGAGACGAACGCGCCGGGCAGCGCCACGCAGTTTGCCGACGAGGCGATGATGCGCGGCTGCGACACGATTCTGGCCTGCGGCGGCGACGGCACGGTGCACGAGGTGATGCAGCAGCTGGTGGGCACCGAGGTTGCGTTGGGCGTGGTTCCACTGGGCACGGCGAATGTGCTGGCACAGTCTTTGGGACTTGGCACCAACGCGGTGAAGGCGGTGCGCGTGCTGCTGGCGGCGGAGCCGCGGGCGGTACCGGTGGGCCGGATTCACTTTCGCGACAAAGATGGAGCCGAGCAGGTGCGCTACTTTACGGTGGCGGCGGGCATTGGCGCCGACGCGCTGCTGATGGCGCGCATGGATGCGAAGTTGAAGCGCAAACTGGGCTACGTGCTGTACGTTATCGAGGGATTCCGCGTGTGGGCTACGGGGCCGTTTCCGCTATTCCATGCGCGGCTGAAGGCAAACGGCGGCGAGGCGCGCGTGGAAGAAGTTTCGCAGGTGCTGGCGGTGCGGGTGCGCAGCTTTGGCGGCGCGCTGGGCGTGCTGACGCCGGGCTCGACGCTGCTGGCAGGGGACATTCGCCTGCTGGCCATCAAGACGCGCAGCCGCTGGCGGTATCTGCGCTTTTTGCTGGCGACGGTGGCGGGACGGCAGACTTTTAGTGATGCCTTTGAACTGCTGAATGTGGATTCGGTGGAGTGTCTGCCGCGCAATGGCAGCTCGCACGCAGTGTATGCGGAGGCCGATGGCGAGTGGCTGGGCACATTGCCGGCGCGCATGGAGATTGCGCCGCTGAAGTTGAAGCTGCTGGTTCCCACGAACGCGAAGCCGTAGCGGCGCGCACTTGCGCGCGGGCTGCGAGGGCTGCAATCATCGCAGCGGTTCCGTTTGGAGGGATACTCTTGTGTTGAAACCAATCTTTCTTGCTGCTTTGATTTCCGCTGCGCCACTGGCCGCCGCGGCGCAGGCGCCTGCGTGGCAGCCGGCGCCGGGACATTTGACGATGCCGCTGTGGCCCGGGGTTGCGCCGGGTGCGCCGACCAATTTGCCGCCGGAGAAAGACATGACGACGGCCAAGGACAATTTGATTGCGGGGCGTCCGCTGGTGCGGCTGGGCAATGTGGCCAGGCCCACGCTGACGGTGTACAAACCGAAGGGCAAAAGCAACGGCGCGGCGGTGGTGGTGTTTCCCGGCGGCGGCTATCAGATTCTGGCCATCGACCTGGAAGGCACGGAGGTGTGCGACTGGCTGAACGGCGCGGGCGTGACGTGCGTGCTGGTGAAGTATCGCGTGCCGAACACGGGGCCGTATCCCAAGTCGGCGGCGGCCTTGCAGGATGCGCAGCGCGCGGTGGGGCTGGTGCGCGAGCATGCGAAGGAGTGGGGCATCGATGCGAAGCGGGTGGGCGTGCTGGGATTTTCGGCGGGCGCGCACTTGTCGGCGGCCATCAGCACGCATTACGACAAGCGGTTGTATGACCGCGTGGATGCGGCGGACGATCTGAGCTGCCGGCCGGACTTTGCGGTGGTGGTGTATCCGGGCTACCTGGCGCTGGCCGAGCAGAACATGGTGACGAATCCGGAGATTAAGCCGACGAAAGACACGCCGCCGACGTTTATTGTGCAGGCCGAGGACGACCCGGTGCACGTGGAGAACGCGACCAACTACTTTTTGCAGTTGAAGCAGGCGGGCGTGAAGGCGGAGTTGCACATTTTTGCCGAGGGCGGACACGGCTACGGGCTGCGCCGCACCGCGCTGCCGGTGACTCACTGGCCCGATGAAGTGGAGACGTGGCTGCACACGATTCATGTGCTGGGGGCGAAGTAGAATCGCCCTATGCTGCTTGCCGTTTTAACAGTTTCTGATCGCTGCGCGCGTGGCGAGGCCGTGGACACCGCGGGCCCCGCCACAGTGGCTCTGCTGCGCGCGCAATGGCCCGAGGCCGAGATTGCGACCGCGCTTGTGCCCGATGAAGAAGAGCAGATTGTTGCGCAATTGCTGGAGTGGTGCGCGCAGGGAGCGGCGCTGGTGCTGACCGCGGGCGGAACCGGGCTTGGTCCGCGTGACCGCACGCCGGAAGCGACGCGGCGCGTGCTGGAGCGCGAGGCGCCGGGCTTTGCCGAGCTGATGCGTTGGAAGGGCAGCCAGAGCCATCCGTACAGCTGGCTTTCGCGGGCGGTGGCGGGCATGCGCGGGCGCACGCTGATTGTGAATTTGCCGGGGAGCAAACGCGGCGCCGAAGAGAGCCTGACGGCGATTTTGCCGGTGCTGAGCCACGCGGTGGATGTGGCGGCGGGCGGGCAGAATCATCCGTAAATCTTTCCGGATGAGAGAAGCTTGCACGTGTGCGGAAACAAGGGAAACGCTTGCTGCATCCGGGAAATGCCAGGCTGGCTCACTGCTTGCCGCACACGCGGACTGGCGCCAGATAGGTCTGATTCTGAGGGTTTTGCCGAGAAATTCACCGTGCGCATGTGGCTGAGAAACAGCGGGAAAGCGTACAATCGGCCTTACACGTGGGCATGCAGAAAAACTCGAACTCGCGCCGCCGTCCGGGCTCGGTAAGCATTCGCGATGTGGCAGCGCGCGCGGGCGTTTCCATTGCCACGGTTTCGCGCGCGGTCAATCGCATTCCCAGCGTGGATCCCGAGCTGGCCAAGCGGGTGTGGAAGGCCATTGAAGAGGTGGGCTACCTGCCGAACACGCAGGCGCGCGCCCTGGTGAGCGGCCGCAGCCACATGCTGGGGCTGATTGTTTCCGAGATCACCAACCCATTTTTTCCAGAGCTGATTCAGGAGTTCGAGAACCTGGCCGTGGCGCAGGGGTACGAGGTGCTGATTGGCACCACGAACTACGATCCGGCGCGCACCGAGAGCCTGATGCGGCGGCTGCTGCAGCGCAATGTGGACGGCGTGGCGGTGATGACCTTCGGCGTGGAAGAGGAGTTGGTGAAGCAGCTTGTGGAGCGCGAGTTTCCACTGGTGTTTGTGGATGCCGGGCCGGAGCTGCCGAATATTCGTCTGGTGCAGGTGGATTACGGCGAGGGCATTCGTCAGGCGGTGCAGCACCTGGCCGCGCTGGGACATCGCAGCATCGCGTTCATCAGCGGACCGCTGGCGCAACGCTCGCCGCGCGCACGGCGCGACGCATTTTTGAAGGCGATGAAGGAACTGGGCCTGAAGGTTCCGCCGGAGCAGATGGTGGAGGGCACGCACACCATGGAGGGCGGCATTGCGGCGATGGAGCGGCTGCTGACACTGGGCACGCTGCCGACGGCGGTGCTGTGCTCGAACGACATGACGGCGATTGGCGCGCTGCATGCGCTGTATCGCACCACGCATCGCGTGCCCGACGACATTTCGGTGGTGGGCTTTGACGACATTCACCTGGCGCAGTTTGTGCTGCCGCCGCTGACGACGGTGCAGATGTCGTGCCGGCTGCTGGCCACAGCGGCCGTGGAGGCGCTGCGCGCGGGCATTGAGAGCGAGCACCCGAAGCGCGGACAGAAGGCATGGACGATTCCGACGCAGCTGGTGGTACGGCAGTCGACGACGTTTCCGCGGGGCACGCTGCCGGCGATGGTAGGCCGTGACCGCGCATAAAAGCACACTGTAAGCGTGTTTGTTTTTGACCGGCATGAAATGGACGCAGAAGGTTGTAACCTGCGCGGCTCCGAGGGTGTCTAATGTGTGCAGTCGCACTTCCCCTTGCGAGGTCACATCATGCTAATTGGCAAACCGTCTGACATTGCTTCTTCCGAGATCACATCGCGCAGCGAGTACGAGCGCTTTTTTGCACGGCGGCGCTTTTTGCGCGGAGCCGCGGGTGTTGCCGCAGCGGCAGGAGCGGCGGCGCTGGGCGCGGAGCGGCTGGCGGATGTGCTTTCGCCGGCGACGCGCGCGCTGGCAGGCACCAAGCTGCAAACGGTGAAGAGCCCGCTGACCACCACGGGCGAGCAGCTGACCAGCTACGACGACGTGACGCACTACAACAACTACTACGAATTTGGCGTGCCCAAAAACGAGCCGGCGCAGAACGCCGGGGTGCTGCCCACGCGGCCGTGGACGCTGCGCGTGGAAGGCAAGGTGAAAAAGCCGAAGACCTTCGACATTGACACGCTGTTGAAGATGCGGCCGCTGGAGGACCGCGTCTATCGCCACCGCTGCGTGGAGGCGTGGAGCATGGTGATTCCGTGGGTGGGCTACTCGCTGGCGGAGCTGCTGAAGGAGTGCGAGCCGGCGCCGGGCGCGAAGTTCGTGCAGTTTCTCTCCTACTATGACTGGAAGGTGGAGAAGTGGTCGTCGGAGACTTCGATTCATTGGCCGTACTCGGAGGGGCTGCGCATGGATGAGGCGATGCACCCGCTGACGCTGCTGACGTTTGGCTTGTATGGCGAAGTGCTGCCGAACCAGAATGGCGCGCCGGTGCGCGTGGTGGTGCCATGGAAGTACGGCTTCAAGTCGGCCAAGTCGATTGTGGCGATCAAGGTGATTGACCATCAGCCGCCGACGACGTGGAACGATCAAGGGCCATCGGAGTACGGCTTCTACTCGAACGTGAATCCGAATGTGGATCATCCGCGCTGGAGCCAGAAGACGGAGCGGCGGATTGGGCTGCCGTTTTATCAGCAGCGACGGACAACGCTGATGTTCAACGGCTACGGCGAGCAGGTGGCATCGCTTTATAACGGGATGGATTTGAAGCGGAATTACTGAGGCAGAACGATGGCGACGGCCAAAAAGAAGACAGCGGAAAAACCCGCGCTGACGCAGGCCGAGGCGCGACGGCAGTTGGATGGGTTTCTGGCCAAGTACACGCCGGAGATTGCCGCGCAGGGCAAAGCGGCGCTGCGGGCGATGCGCAAGCTGTATCCGACAGCGGTGGAGCTGGTGTACGACAACTACAACGCGCTTGCGGTTGGCTTCAGCCCGGCAGAGCGCGTGTCTGAAGTGATTTTTTCTATCGCGGTCTATCCGCGGTGGGTGAATTTGTTCTTTCTGCAAGCGAGAGGGCTGCCCGATCCCAACAAGCTGTTGCAGGGTAGCGGGAGCGTGGCGCGGCATGTGCGGCTGGACTCGCCGAAGCGTATCCACACACCTGAGATCCAGATGTTAATGAGCGATGCGGTGCTATGCGCGAGGACTCCGTTTACCGCGGATGGGAAGCATCGCATCCAGATCAAGTCCATTGCGGCAAAGCAGCGGCCGCGCCGGCCGAGTGGCAAAGCAAAGTGAACGAGCAAATATGAAGCGAACGACTTTGATTATTTTGAAGACGCTGACGTGGATGGCATGCCTTGGTCCCGCGGCGATGCTGGCGTACGAGGCGGTGACGAACACGCTGGGGCCCGACCCAACGTCGACGATTGCGCTGACCACGGGCTACAACGCGCTGCTGATGCTGATTCTGTCGCTGGCGATTACACCGCTGCGTGTGCTGAGCCCGCGGTTGAGCTGGCTGATCAAGTTTCGCCGGCTGCTGGGGCTGTTCGCGTTTTTCTACGCGTGCGTGCACATGCTGACGTATGTGGCGCTCTACTCGAACTTCAGCATGTCGGCGATGCTGGACGACATTGCGAAGCGGAAGTTCATCACGGTGGGCGTGATTGCGTTTGCGCTGTTGGTGCCGCTGGCGGCGACGTCGACGACTTGGGCGATTCGCAAGCTGGGCGGCAAGAACTGGAACCGGCTGCACAAGCTGGTTTACCTGGCGGCGATTGGCGGCATTGTGCACTACTGGTGGCAGGTGAAGCCGGGCGTGCTGGAGCCGCTGCGCATGACGATTGTGCTGGCGTTGCTGCTGATGGTGCGGCCGGTGCTGGCATGGTGGCAGCGACGCAAGGTGCGCGCGGCGTAGCTACTGCGGTTTGGGCGGGTCGGGTTTGGGCACTAGCTGAATGGAGAGATCGGTGATGTCGCCTTGCACCTGGACGGGAATTTCCTTGTCTGCGTAAGGATGCGGAGGCGGGGCAGGCGGCTGCGTGGTGTTACTGTCGACGTTGTTATTGCTGCTGCCGTTTTCGCTGTTGTTGCCTTCGGAGACTTCGTGGTCCTCGGCGTTGGTGACGCGCACGATGTAATGGCCTTCCGGCACAAATTCAAAAGTGAAAGAGCCATCGTTGTCGATGGAGACTTGGCGCACCTGCTGGCGGTCGTCTGCGTAGAGCAGGCGGACGAGGGCGGTGGTGGGCGCGTGGCCATCGGCGGCGACAGTGACAGTGCCGGAGAGCGTGTGCAGGCTGCCCAGAGGGATGACAATCTCCTGGCCGTTGAGGACTTCTCCCACAGTGAGCTTGACGCTTGTGGCTTTGGACGGGCGCACGGTGTTGCCGGTGCAGATGGGCGTTGAGGATTTTTCGTCGCCGGTGGGCAAGACGGTGCAGACGATGTACTGGCCCGCGGGCAGGCCGGTGATGTTGTAGCGGCCGTGGCTGTCGCTGACGGTGTTGATGGACCAGTCGCCGAAGAGGCGCAGGCCAACGCCGTGCCACTCACCTTTCTCAGTTTTGCGCAGTACGCGGAAGTGCATGCCGATGGCTGGTGAGCTGTCGTCATAGCTGACGGAGCCGTTGATTTCGGCGGCGCGGTCGAGGGTGAGGGTGACGTTGGAGGCGCGATGCGCGCGGACCTGCACCTCGACAAGATGGCCCTTCCACTGCGCGATGGTGTCGAGCAACTGTGCGTGATCGCCGTCGAGTGCCTGCACGCGCTCGAAGTCGACGCTGGTCTCCGGCGCAAGATAGCCATCGAGTGTGGCGTAGGCGACGTAGGTGCCGGGCTGGACAGCTTCGAGATCGAACTGGCCGTTGAGGTCGGTGACACCCTGCTCGTTCGTGTCGGGACTGGTGGATGTATCGTTTTTGCGGGGAAGGCCGACGAGCGTGACTTTGGCGAAGCGCGCGGGCTTGCCCGTGTCCGAGCAGATGATGGTGCCGGTGACGCTGCCCTTGGTGGGGTCGGGCTTTTTGGGTTTGTTGCGGTCGCAGCCGGAGGCGAGCAGGCAAATGCTGAACAGCAGCAACAGGGCGCGGGTTCGCATGGTGTGCCTCCGCTTCAGGATTGCGTGAATTCAAACTCCGCCTGTGCGACGGGCGCGAAGCTGCGGCGATGCAGCGGCGTGGGGCCGAGGCGCTCGAGCGCGGCCAGATGCGCCGCGGTGCCGTAGCCTTTGTGGCGGGCGAGACCGTAGCCGGGATACTCGCTGTCGAGCGCGACAATCATGCGGTCGCGATAGACCTTGGCGAGCACGCTGGCGGCGGCGATGGAGAGCGAAATGGCGTCGCCCTTGATGACGGCGCGCTGCGGACAGGGCCAGTCGATGGTGTCGCGGCCGTCGATGAGGAGGAAGTCGGGCTGCTGAACGAGCTGCTCGACGGCGCAGCGCATGGCCAGCAGCGAGGCGCGGCGAATGTTGATGCGGTCGATGGTGGAGACGTCGACGGCGGCGATAGCGAAGGCTACGGCACAGGCGCGGATTTCGATGTCGAGCTGTTCGCGTTTGTGCTCGGAGAGTTTTTTCGAATCGTTGAGGCCTTGAGGACGGCAATTGTTTGGAAGAATGACGGCAGCTGCGACGACGGGACCGAAGAGCGGGCCGCGGCCGACTTCGTCGAGGCCGGCGATGAGGCGCGCGCCCAAGCGACGTGCAGCGTTCTCGTGGGTGAGTCCGCAGAGCTGCGACATCTTCATGCATCCAGTCTAAGAAGGGCGCGTGTCTCTGCGCTCATCAAACTGAAGGCGGGCTGCGGAAAAGTGGCACCGAATCTTCGGATCAGGCAGAAGCCGACCGGCCGCGGCGGGGCTTGGCGATGGGTGCTGGTTTTGATTTTCCATGCTGCCGAAACTGCGCCGGCGGCATGCGGAAGGTGCGTTTGAAGGCCCGATTAAACGCGGCTTCGGAGTTGTAGCCGACTTCAAGCGCGACTTCGGCCACGCTTCTCTGCGTCGACTTCAGGGCATCGACTGCCAGCTTCATTCTCCACGCGGTGAGGTAGGCGATGGGGGACATGCGCAGATAGTGGCGAAAGCGTTCCGCGAGCCGTGTGCGCGAGAGACCGACCTGTTTGGCAAGGCTCTCGACGGTCCACTGCTTGTGCGGGCTCTGGTGCAGCGCGGCAAGGGCTTTGGCGAGGATGGGATCGCGCAGACCGGCGAACCAGCCGGTTCTATCGGGCGGCACAGTGGCGATGTAGCGCCGCAGGGTTTCCACGAACAGCACTTCAGAGAGTTTGCCGACGACCAGAGAGCTGCCGGCATTGGATTCAGCCGATGCACCGACGGAGAAGCGGATGGAATTCTCGATCCAACTGCCTGACGGCCCATCGGCCACGGGCACTTTGAGAATGCGCGGCAATCCCTGCAGAAGCATGTCGCAGAGTTGAGGGTCGCAGGCCATGTAGCCGCAGACGAAGCG
Organism: Occallatibacter sp.; assembly: GCA_036384955.1. Classification (GTDB taxonomy): domain Bacteria; phylum Acidobacteriota; class Terriglobia; order Terriglobales; family Acidobacteriaceae; genus Telmatobacter. The sequence continues at coordinate 16,518 of DASVLI010000288.1, read as the reverse complement.
CGTGACTTCGCCTCCGCCGCCAAAACTAACCGGCTTGAGTCCGTCAGGGATGTTTTTTGCGAATTCGCGAAACGAGTCAACCGGTTTGAGCGGAGGCCCGTTGCCGATGAGATGAAATTCCCCGTGAGGGATGATCACGATGTCCCCCGCGGTAAGCTCCACGCGTTCACCGCCGGGCAGCGACGCGTAGGCGCGGCCTTCGGTGAGGAAGTGAAACATGATGAGGTGCGCATCGCTGGCGGGCAAATGGGGAGCGATCCCGGCGGCGCCCGAAGAGCTGAGGCACCAGGGAGCGGTGAATTCGGCGTTGAAAAATAAGGCGCCTTCAAGCCTAACGGCGCTGAGCACATCGGAGAGAACGTCCATCGACTTGCACACTCACAAAACGGGTGTTTGAGCCAAAAATGCGGGCGAATGGGTGAAGCAGGGGAAGTGAAGCAAACCGCATAGTAGAGGAAGATTCTAGCGGATCGAATCCCCCTGGAGGAAGAAAGAAAGTATGAGCGCACAAGCGACAATTTCCCCAACCATTGACCCAGTGAGTCAACTGAAATCGCGCCTGAAGCAGACCTGGATGACAGGCGACTACGATATTTTTTCGCGTTACATGGAGCCGGATGCGCACCTGTTCTACCGGCGCGTAGGAGCCCAGCCAGGACAGAAGCTGCTGGATGTGGGCTGCGGCACCGGACAGCTTGCGCTGATTGCAGCGCGGGCGGGCGTGGAGACAACCGGGTGCGACATTGCTCCCAACTGGCTTGCCTGCGCCCGCGAGCGGGCAAAGCAGGAGCATTTGAATGTCCGGTTCGAGGAAGGCGACGTTGAAGCGCTGCCGTACGCGGACGGACAATTCGACGTGGTGGCAAGCCTGGTAGGAGCGATGTTTGCGCCGCGGCCGGAGCTGGCGGCCTCGGAGATGATTCGCGTATGCCGCCCCGGCGGCCGGATCGTAATGGCGAACTGGACGGCCGAGGGCTTTATCGGCAAGATGCTGAAGCTGATTGCCAGCTACGTTGCGCCGAACGGGATGCCTTCGCCTTTGTTGTGGGGCGACGAGGCGACGGTGCGCGGGCGATTCAGCGAGGGCGTGCTGGATGTGCGCTGCGCGCTGCGCTTCTATCAGTTCAAATATCCGTTTCCGCCGGAGATGGTTGTGGACTTCTTCCGCGAGAAGTACGGCCCCATGGCGCGCGCGTTTGACTCGCTGGGCGCGGAGGAGCAGGCGCAATTGCATGCGAAGCTGGTGGCGCTGTGGGCCGGCCACAATCGCGCAACGGGCTCGGGGACACTGGTGGACGCGGAGTATCTGGAGGTGATTGCGATTCGCGGCGAGAAGACGGCGACCATCTTCGGCAAGCAGGCAGAGGAGAGCGCACCGCGGAATCGCCGCGCCGAACTGCTTGCCGATCGATTGGAGGAGGGCGCGGCGCGGCTGAGCGATTTTGCCGGGCAACTTACGGATGCGGAGTGGAAGACCCGAGTGACCGAGGCAGGGAAGCCGGGACGGACCGTGGGGAACATCGTGCATCACGTGGCCAGCGTGTATCCCATTGAGGTGGACCTGGCGTGCCTGATTGCCAGTGGCCAGCCGGTGGTGAATGTGACGTGGGCAGCGGTGAACAAGATGAACGCGGAACACGCAGGCAAACATGGGGGCGCGTCCAAGGAGGAAACGCTGGAGCTGCTGCGCAACAACGCCGCGGAGGCAGCTGCCCGGGTGCGAAGACTAACCGACGCGGAGCTGGACCGCGCGGCGCCCTTCTCACTGAGCGCGGGAGCGCAGATGACGGCGCAATTCGTGCTGGAGGACCACGCGGTTCGCCACAGTCTGCATCACCTGGCCAAGGTGTGCGAAGCGCTGGACGGCCATGGCGGAAATCCGACGGTGCCGCGCGGCTGAACGCCGCGATGAAGATGCAAATGAAAAACCCCGGCTCATGGAGTCGGGGTTTTTCGTTGCAGGGAAAAGGGAAGAGCCTGTTAGGCCTTTTTGGCCACTACGCGGTCCACTTCCTTGAGACGGGCGGCCTTGCCGCGGAGTCCGCGGATGTAGAAAAGCTTGGAGCGGCGCACCTTGTAGCTGCGGATCTTTTCCACCCGGTCGACCACCCTCGAGTTGAAGGGGAAGATGCGCTCGACGCCCTGGCCGAAGCTCATCTTACGGACGGTGAACGTGCCCTGGGGGCCTTTGTTAATGGCAATGACGAGGCCTTCAAAGGCCTGGAGGCGTTCTTTATCGCCTTCCTTGATTTTGACCTGGACGCGAATCTGGTCGCCCGGAACGAATGCGGGCAGATCGGTGCGCTTCAGCTTGTCTGCCAGGCGCTGCATAACTGGATGGATTGACATGGTTTCTTCCTGCTCTTGAACTCAGAATTCTGATTTTATCAGAGAATTGCGGGTTATGCCTAGTCCGGCCCGCCCGCCGTATGGTATTGTGCCCCCGTATCCCCATCCCCAAGCAAATAAAGGGCAATTGATGACTCCTGTGAAGAGCTTCAAGGTGTTTGGCGAGCAGGTTGAAATTCTGGTGGACGCAACTATGACTGGCGGGCAATCGATGACGCTGCGGCAGACCTCGCCGCCGGGCGGAGGGCCGCCCCCGCACTGGCACAAAAACGAGGACGAAACGTTTTACGTCCTGGAGGGCGAATACGGGATTTTGAAGGATGGTGAATGGGTGAAGCTGTCGCCGGGAGACTGCGCGTACGGTCCACGGGGCGGGGTGCACACCTTTCGCAACTGCGGCACTACCACGGGGCAGGTGCTGGTGACGGTGACGCCGGGCGGGTTCGAGAATTATCTGGAAGAGATTTCAGTGCTGACGGTTCCGCAGGACATGGAGCAGTTGCTGGCCATCTCCGAGCGGTATGGCGTCACATTTGTGTTGTAGAGGGGAAAGGGAGAAAGACATGGATCAGGCTCGGGAGATGCTGCGGCATACGCTGGCGGCGCTGGCGTACCGCGCCACGCGGGCGATTGAGAACGCTCCGGCGGAGTTTGCCCACTATACGGGCGGAACGCGGGAGCCGGTGAAGATTCTGGCGCACATGGGCGACCTTTTCGATTGGGCGCTGAGCATGGCCAAGGGCGCGCAGCGCTGGAACAATTCCACTCCGCTGCCGTGGGCGCTGGAGGTGGAGCGGTTTTATGCGGTGCTGGGCGCGTTTGACGACTATCTGTCCTCGCCCGAGCCGGTGCACGCCTCAATGGAGCGGCTGTTTCAGGGGCCGGTGGCCGATGCGCTGACGCACGTGGGCCAGCTGGCCATGCTGCGGCGCATGGCCAGTTGCCCGGCGGTGGGCGAGAACTTTTTTGTGGCGGAGATTGCCGCGGGCCGCGTGGGCGCGGAGCAGGCCGCGCCGGTGAAGGCGCTCGGCTAGCGGATGAAGGGCAGGTAGGCGCGGGTGTTGGCCTGATATTCCCAGAAGGCTTCGCCAAAGCGCAGCATGAGCAGCTTTTCCTCGGCGTGGACGCGAATCTCCGTGCCGATGAGGAAGAGCACCAGACCGGCCAGGGTCATGGGCCACCATGTCCAGGCAAAAGCTGTTGCGAGCATCATGCCCAGCATCGACAGGTAGATGGGATGGCGGATGTAGTGGTAAGGGCCAGTGTTTACGAGGGTGTGATCGTCGCTGAGAGCGGCCTCAAAACGCCACTGCTGGGCCAGATGATGGGTGGCAAACCAAGCCAGGGCGACGGCCGGCGGCCCGAGCAGCATGGAGGCCACCAGAGCGGGCGTTGACTTGGAAAAGTCAGCAGGGCGCAACACGAACCAGACGCAGAAGAAGCCTGCCGCCTCAAAAATGACGCCAATCCAGGAGGAGCGCGCGCGGTCTGTCTTTTGCTTGCCAGCGGCCTGCTTAAGCGGCTTTAAAAAGGCGAGCCACCAGGCAATCCAGCAGAGGCCAAGCTCAATGAGCGCGGCGATGTGTAGAGGCGTGAACTTCATATGTGAGCTTCCTCCCGCAGCGTGCGCAGGATTTTGCGGTCATCCTCGCTGAGCGAGGCGTGGTCGATCAAGTCGGGGCGATTGGCGAGCGTTTTGCGCAACTGCTGCTCGCGGCGCCAGCGGCGAATGGCGGCGTGGTCACCCTCCTGCAGCACCTGCGGAACGGGTACGCCCATGAACTCCGCGGGGCGGGTGTAGTGAGGGTAGTCAAGCAGACCGCCGGCGCCATGCTGGGAGCGGGGAACGCCTTCGACGTGGGAGTCGATTTCAGCGTCGGCCGAGCCGAAGCTTTCAAACTCACCGGAGGCCTGGTTGCCGAGCACGCCGGGGATGAGGCGCATGACGGCGTCGGCGACGACAGCCGCGGCAAGCTCGCCGCCGCTGAGCACGTAGTCGCCAATGGAGAGCTCGCTGTCGCAGTAGAGATCGGTGATGCGCTCGTCGACGCCCTCGTAGCGGCCGCAGACCAGCACGATGCGGTCGAGTTTGGCGAGCTGGCGCGCGATGGACTGGGTGAAAGGGCGGCCCTGCGCACTGAGCAGAACCACATGCGGCTGGGCGGCGCTTGTGCGTGTGGGCTTGGGCGCGACGCCGAGCGACTCAAGAGCCGCAGCCAGCGGCTCGGGCTTGAGCACCATGCCTTCTCCGCCACCAAAGGGGCGGTCGTCGACGGTGCGATGGCGGTCGTGGGTCCAGGTGCGCAGGTCGTGCAGGCCAAACGAGATCAGTCCCTCAGCCTGGGCGCGGCGGATAATGCCGTTCTCCAGAAAGCCCTGAAAGAAGCCGGGAAAGATGGTGACGATCTCGAAGCGCAGGCTCATGCCTTTCTGATTTTATCGGGCGTTTGTGTCTGTCGGACAGCGGAGGCCTAATTCAGTTCGAGGAGGCCTTCGGGGAGGGCCATTTCGACGCGCTTGTTTTCGAGGTCGATGCGGCGGAGGTAGCTTTTGGCGAAGGGCACGAGGACTTCGCCGCGGGGGCCGGCGATAACCAGCAGAGCGACGGGGCCGGCGGCGCGGTCGACATTGGCGATGCGGCCGATGATGTGCGGCTCGGGGCCGGAAACGTCGACCAGTTCACACTCCATCAGGTCGCCGACGTAGACTTCGTCCTCGCCGAGCGGTGCGCGCAGCTCCTGCGGAATAGCGACAGTGAGGCCGGCGAGAGCTTCGGCGTCGGAGATGGACTCGACCCCGGCGAAGTGCAGCACGATGCCGCCCTTGTGAAGCCAGTGATTTGTGATTTCGGCGGAGCGAGGCGCAATTAATTCGGCGGTCCCGTGTGCGCTTGGTTCGGGACCCGCGGCGAGCAGCCAAACCTCACGCCGCTCAGCAAATTTGTCGGGGTAGTCGGTAAGAATCTCGGCGAAGACTTCGCCTCGCCGTCCCTGCGGACGCTTGATGCGCGCCAGCCAAACCCATTGCTGCATTTGTTGCGGTTGGGCCATCAGCTTCTCCAAAGGTGTGCCGGGGCCCACCGGCAATTGCCAATCGGCGTTACGCCTCGTCGCCTTCTTCGAGGATGTCGAGCGTGTAGCGATGATGCAGCTTCATGCTGACGGCTCCCAGAATGGTGCGAACCGAGCGGGCCGTGCGGCCCTGCTTGCCGATTACCTTGCCTACATCCTGCGGTGCAACCCGGAGCTTGAGAACGGTATTCTCGTCCCGGTCCACGGATTCCACTTCTACAGCTGTCGGCTCATCAACGAGGGCCCGTGCAATTTCGCGGACCAGTTCATCCACAGCGACCATATCGTGTTGGGTCATCCACTTGCCTCTGACCGTAGCCCCCTAAAAGGAGGCAACTTGGATCGGTGCGCGCATAGTAACAGCATTGACACACGCCCGTCAGCAACGGAAATGACAGCCCGCCGGTTGGCGGGCTTTGAAGAGCAGGATGGATGCCAGCCTAGGCCGCGACGGGCGCCGGATTTTTGGCGACGAGCTTGGCCACGGTGGTGGACAGCTGCGCGCCGACGCTGCGCCAGTAGGCGATACGCTCGTGCTTCAGCTCCACGCTGGCGGGGTTGGTACGGGGATTGTAGGTGCCCACCACTTCGATGGAGCGGCCGTTGCGGGCGCGGTCCTTCTCAATGGCGACGATGCGGTAGTAGGGCTGCTTGGTGGCGCCAAAGCGCGCCAGACGAATCATAACCACGGGGTTTCAGTTCCTTTCAAAGTCGAATGCTGTTGCGGCTCAGGGTCTTTTGCGCGCGTGCCGGAGCGGAGTCCGAAGGCGCGAGGGGCCGGCACAGCGGAGCCGGACCAAACAAAAGGCCGGACCAGTGCGTCCAGCCGCGCAAGACACAACACCTAAGTATCGCTGAAAACGGGGCTCGGAGGCAAGCTACCCCTCGACTTCGAGGGTGAGGACGGTGATGTCGTCGTCCTGGCCGAATTGCTGGGCGGCGTCGGCGATGGCGGCGGCCGAGGGGTTGCCGGCCAGGAGGCGGGCGAGACGGTCGAAGCCGAAGAGCTCACCGGAGGGGGAGCGGGCCTCAAGAATGCCGTCGGTATAGAGGGTAAGGCAGTCGCCGGGGGCCAGCGGAAGGGGCACGGACTGATACGAGACGCCGGGTACGATGCCGAGGGGAAGCGCCGGGGGCAGATCGAACTCCTGTGCGTTGCGGTAAGGCGGCAGATGGCCGGCGCTGGCGGCGATGCAGGCTCCGCCGGGAGAGAGGCGCAGGGCCATGCAGGTGGCAAAGCCTCCGCCGAGACCGGCGGGCAGGCGCAGGTTGACGGCTTCAAGCAGGGCGCCGGGGTCAGAGTTGTGCGCGGCGGTAACGCGGATAGCGCCGACCAGCATGGTGGTGGCCATGGCGGCAGTAAGGCCCTTGCCGCTGACATCGCCGAGGACGATGAGGGTTTCGCCGGAGTCGAGGGGGATGACCTGGAAGAAGTCGCCGCCAACCTCGCGCGCGGGGCGGTAGGCGCTGGTGAGCCGGTAGCCGGGCAGGGTGGGCAGAGCTTCGGGGATGACCATCTGCTGGAGCTGGCGGGCGCTTTGGAACTCCTGCTCGAGGCGGCTTTGCTGGAGGCGGTTTTGCTCGGAGATGCGCCAGGCGACGTAGAGCACGGCGGCCAGGAAGGCGGTGTTGGCGATGTCGCGGAGGTTGAGCTGGCCGCCGTCGAAGTCGATGAGCGGGGTGCTGAGGTAGTTGGAGATGGTCCAGTGAGTCCAGCGGACACCGAGGCCGGTGCTGTCTTCGACGGCCTGAGTAAGACCGGTGATCATGGCGGTGATGGCGAGAAGCCAGCGGGCGTCGTCGAGGCGCTGACGCAGCGCGGCAAGGACGAGCACGATGCTCCAGAACTCGAGGAGCACGGAGGGAAGCGTGGATACGATGTCGACGGCAAGGAAGGTATGCGCGAAGTGCACGGTCCAGTCGAAGAACTGGAAGACGGTGTCAACGAGGGAGATCGCCACCATGCCGATGGCAAGGATGCGGGTGCAGCGGACGAGGCGAAGGCGATTCTCAAGGCCGAGGAAGTGGATGAGCAGCGACCAGAGCGCGATGTTGTAAAGAGCGACGGCAATGCTGATGAGCGCGTAGCTGGCGCGGAAGTTCATACCGCCGGGAGAGCCGGCGATGAAATGCAGCTCCATGGGGAAGAGCAGCACCGCGGAGAGGCTGAGCAAAACCCAGCGCCGGCGATGGCGCAGCCACATGAGGAATGTGATGAGGCCCGCGCACACAAGCAGCAGGTAGAGGCCGTGGGTAATCTGCTCGTTCTCCAGGCGCTCGGCACGCACGGAGCTGGCCAGCGCGTCGACGGCGGTGCGGGTGCCGATACTGGGGACGGCAAGGAGACCGCCTTCGTAGGGGAAGGCATAGAAGACGCGCGGCGCCCTCCAGACGCGAATGGCGAGGACGCCGGAGTGGGCGGAGCCAAGATCGATAGTGGCGGAGGGATTGTTGCCGGAGAAGTACCAGACGGGATTGGGCGGCACGCGGCCGATGCTGCCGACCAGTTTGCCGTTCCAGTAGATTTCGCTGGCACTATCCACGCGCGGCAGGTTGAGGGCGAGGGGCAGTCCCGCGGCCGAGGGCGGGACAACCAAATGGATGCGGTACCAGGCAAAGCCGGTGAGGCCGTAGAAGCCCTGCTGCTCCCAGGATTTTCCCGCGAGGATGGGCTTCCAGGCGGAGTCGTCAAAGGAGGGAGAAGCATAGGCGAGGTTGTCGCCCGGTTGAAATTGCCAGGGGCCTTCGAGTGAGAGCGTGGCGTGGCCAAGGTCGGCGAGCAACTGCGGCGCGTCTTTGTGCTGCGCGCGCGCCGTGCAGGCGAACGCGAGCAGCAGACACAGCAGCGGGAGTGCGCGGCAGGAGCGGCGATGCGGGTGCATGGTTCTGAGGGATCCTGAGCCGCGAAGAGCGCGCAGAGACGGCAGGAGAAGCGCGCAAGCCGCGGAAGTGGCAACGGATGCTCCCACTATAGACAGGCGGGGCGTGCGAGGGAAGGAAAGAAAGCGCGGAGTGCCTGCGGGGTCACGCCGGGAAGAGGAAGCGCAGCATGGGGCGGACGCGGGTGGACCAGCACAGGGGCGCCTGCTCAAATAAATGACCGGACCAGTGCGTCCAGCCGTGCAAGACACAACAACGAGGTATCGCTGAAAACGGGGGCCAGAGAGAAGCGGCTGCGCTTCACCATTCATGTTAAGTCGGAATTGGTGGTGGGTGAGGGTGCTGCCCCCTCCCGGCACGCTTATCTGGCGTTTACCAGGGTTTATAAGACCCCGCTGCACGGCTGGTGCTACCCACCGCAAAGCAAAGTCGTATGAGAGGTTCCGCCAACATGGTTCCAGATTAATCTCGATGCATCATTGATGCAAGACTATGGGGACGGAAACAAAAAACTCAGCATCGGCCTTACGCGGGTGGACCAGCTGGCTTCGTCGTGGGTGCCGCCGGGGACGCGCTCGAAGTGGAGGTCGGCATGCGGACCGGGGCCGGGGCGCCAGCCGTTGGCTTTGAGGCGGCGGGCCAACTGCTCGGCATCGCGCAGGGTTTTGCGGCCCTCGTGGTCGCCCACGTCGAGCCAGATGCGGGGCTTCTCCCAAACCTGCGGAGCGTGTTCGTTGAGCGTGCCGAGGATGCTCTTGTGGTTCCACCAGACCGAGGGCGAGAGCACGGCGAGCTTGCCGAAATGCTGTGGCTGGCAGAGTCCCAGGTAAAGAGTGACCAGACCGCCGAGCGAGGATCCGCCGAGGCCGGTGTGCTCACGCTCTGTGCGAATGGCGTAGTGCTCGGCGATGAAGGGCATGAGCTCGCGGGTGAGAAGAAGGCCGTAGGCCTGGGCCTCGCCGCCCAGGCCGCGCTCGTTGGCGTCGGGCGTGTACTCGGCGATGCGGCGGTCGCCGGTGTTGTAGATGCCGACGATGATGAGCGGCTCGACTTCGCCGGACTCGATGGCTTCGTCGGCGTGCTCACGCATTTGCCAGGTGCGGCCCTCGATGAACGAAGTGCTCGGGTCGAAGAGGTTTTGACCGTCGTGCATGTAGAGGACGGGATAGGTGCGGCCGGGCTGGGCGCCGTATCCGGGCGGCAGATAGACGACCAGATCGCGCGGGTCGGGCAGGTAACGGCTGGTGAAGCCGCGATGCAGATGGAGCCGTGGATGAGGCGTGGTGTCATCGCGACGTTCTTGTTGTGTTTTTTTATTCAAAAATGGACTTCTCTTGTTGAATGCTCCGGAGGTGCTTGCTATGCGTACCTCCGTTCTTGTCAGGCCTGCAGTTTGCCTGATTCGGCGAGGTTTAATGCCCTCGTAAGTGCTTTGATTACCTTCAATCGCTTTGGCTCTTCAAGAAGATACATCGGCAGACGTTCGAACCATCGTTCGACTTCCCATCCGCGCTGCTCGCGCCAATCCTCACCAAGTTCGGAGGCAAGCTTGGTGGCAGAGACTCTGCTGCTGGGATGAATCTTCTCTTGATAGTAAGCGAGACACTGTCTCAACTGATTTGCGTCTATAAATCGAAAAGTGAACGAAGCAACCTCAACCACGATCATGTCCCGTGGCAAGAGGCTCTTGGTTTGGCGGACTTGCCAAAGCGGCTTCTTTGAAATTCGCGCCAATGTGCCCCTCCTTAATTCTGTCCGGGCCGAAGAGTGAACTTGCTCTGCAATCAATGCACATCTGTGGCTGTTACAGTAACAGGAAAGCAGCACATCTCCCAAGCCGCGCAGGCCGCGTTTGGCGTGCCCAGGGCCAGTATGGAGCCGCATGCATCGCGAGTATCACAAGTGGTTTTCTCCGCGCCTGGGGCGGGAGATGGAGCTGTTGGTGCACGGGCACGCGGGGCTGCCGGTGCTGGTGTTTCCCAGCTCGTGCGGGCGTTTTTACGAGTTCGAGGATCGCGGCATGCCGCAGTCGATTGGCGACCGTGTAGAAGGCGGGCATGTGCAGTTTTTCTGTGTCGACTCAGTGGACGCGGAGAGCTGGTACAACCGCGCGGTGCCTCCGCGCTGGCGCATTGCGCGGCACGTGCAATATGACGACTACCTGGTGCACGAGGTTGCGCCGCTGATTCGGCAGAAGAACCGCTCGCCGCAGCTGATTACGCTGGGATGCAGCTTTGGCGGCTTCCATGCGGTGAATACGGCGCTCAGGCATCCAGATGTGTTCAGCGGATTTCTGTCGATGTCGGGCGCGTTCGATTTGACGAATTTTCTGCATGGGTACAGCGACCAGGACGTGTACTACAACCAGCCGACGCAGTTTTTGCCCAGCCTGAGCGACCCGTGGTTTCTGAATCGCTATGCGGGCAACACGTATGTGCTGGCCACGGGCTGGGACGACCAGTGCCTGGGGCAGAACCAGCATCTGGACCGGGTGATGAGCGACAAATGGATTCCGCACAAGCTGTTTGTGTGGGACGCGTGGAACTCCCACGACTGGCCGACATGGCAGCGGATGATGCGCGAGTATCTGTGAGGCCGGGACTAAGGGACAAGGGGACTAAGGGACTGGAGGGTGCGATGTCGGAGTTGAATCCGTATGACAAGTTCTTGGATGGGCGGCCGCTTGAAGAGATTTTGAGCGCAACGCCGGATGCGGTGAGTGCGCTGTTGGCAAAGATGGGCGCGGCGAAGGCTGCGACCGCGCCAGCGCCGGGCAAGTGGAGCCCCGCGGAGATTGTGTGCCACCTGGCGGATTGCGAAGTGGCGTTTGGATTTCGTTTGCGGCAGACGCTGGCCGAGCCTGGGCACACGATTCAGCCGTTTGACCAGGACAAGTGGGCGCCGCCGTATGTGGGGATTGCAGCGGCGGATGCGCTGGCGGCTTTTAGTGCGCTGCGCAAGTGGAACCTGCTGCTGCTGAAGTACGCATTGCCGCAGTATGCGGGTGTGGAGGCCACGCATCCGGAGCGCGGGACGATGACGTTCCAGACGATTGTGGAGACGATGGCCGGGCACGATTTGAATCATCTCGCGCAGTTGGAGAAGTTGGCGGGGTAAAGAAACAGGGAGTAGGGAGTAGGGAGTAACGAGAGGGCCGGCGCAAGCCGGCCCTCTTTCTTGGTGTTGATTGCGAGCTGTATTGACCGCTATTTCGCGGTGATGGTGTTGTCGGCGCGGTTGTCGTCGGGCAGCACGTGGTCGGGATCGATGGTGGCAGAGGCGATGGGCTTGTTGTCGCTCCAGACCAGCTCACCTTTGGACTCCCAGGCTTCGATGGGCAGGCGGAAGCGCGTGGTGGTGCCGTCGGTGAATTTGACTTCGACGGTGGCGGGCAGCACGAGCTGGCCCTTGTTCACAATGGTGAGCTTGTCGCCATCGATGGCGGTTGCGGCCACGTCGAAGCGCCAGTTGTTGAAGTACCAGCCGCGCCAGAACCAGCTCAAGTCTTCGCCGCCCTCGCTTTGCATGGCGCGGAAGAAGTCGGACGGCGAAGGATGCTTGAAGGCCCATGCACGGATGTAATTGCGGAAGGCCCAGTCGAAGCGCTCCGAGCCGAGAATCTGCTCGCGCAGCAGGACCATTCCGTAAGCGCCCTTGAAGTAGCTGACCGGATGGCCGAGCTGCCACGAGTAGGCGTCGGCGGGCATCATGATGCTGGGCGCGGCGGGGTTGTCGAGCACCTTGAGAATCATGTCGGGCGGCTCGCCGCCGGCCGAGTACTCGCTGTCGCGCTTGGGCCCGTAGACGCCGCCCTGGAACTCGGCGGATTCGTCGATGTCGATGAAGGTGTTGAAGCCCTCGTCCATGAAGGCGTGGCGGCGCTCGCTGGAGCCGACGATCATGGGGAACCAGTTGTGGCCGATTTCGTGCGCGGTAATCCAGAAGAGAGTTTTGCCGGTGTCCTCAATGCCGTCGAAGACGATGCCCGGATATTCCATGCCGGAGGAGAAGCCGGCCACGTTGATGGCGGCGGGCCAGGGGTAGGGATACCACTTTTTAGAGAAGCGCTCGACGGTGTCTTTGACGTACTCGGTGGAGCGCGACCACTTGTCTTCACCCACGCTCTCAGGCGGGTAGACGCTCATGGCCAGCGAGGTTTTGCCGCCGGGCAGATTGATGCGCGCCGCATCCCAGACGAAGGCGTTGCTGGCGCTCCAGACCACGTCGCGAGTTGACTCCATGCGGAAGTGCCAGGTGAGCGTGCCCTTCCTTTTGGGGCGGCCTGCGCCTGCGAGAGCTTCCTCGGGCGTGCGGATGAGGATGGTTTTGTCGCTGGTGCGCGCCTGGGCCAGGCGTGCGCTTTCATCGGCGGTGAGCACCTCGCCCGGGTTTATCAGCTCACCGGAGCCGGCGACGATCATGTTGCTGGGCAGAGTGATGAAGTAGTCGAAGTGGCCGTACTCAAGATAGAACTCGCTGCCGATGTAAGGAAGAGTGTCCCAGCCGTGCAGGTCGTCGTAGACGCACATGCGCGGATACCACTGGGCGATGTCGTAAATTTCGCCGTTCTTCGACATGCCCCACGAGGTGCGTCCGCCCCAGGTGCCGGGCACGGTGTAGTGGTAACGGATGTGGACGCGCAGCGAGTGTTTAGGCAGCAGCGGATCGGCGAGGCGAATCTGCATGCGCGTGTCGTCGATGAGGTAGTCGGCCTTTTGCGAGGACTTGCCAGATTCGATTGCGACCGATTCAAGCTCGAAGCCATTACTGGAAGGCGGAGGTTCGTTGGAGGCGGCGGCTCCGCGGCGGCGGCGGAACATGGCGCCGTTGATGATGTGGCCGCGCGCAGTGGGCTGATAGATGTTCTGCTCCATGTAAATCCAGAGCGAGGTCAGCGTGTCCGGACTGTTGTTGGTGTAGGTAATGACTTCGTCGTTGTGGAGCACCTTGGCCGCGGTGTCGAGCGTGGCGTGCATCTCGTAGTCGGCTTCATTTTGCCAGTAGGCGGGGCCGGGCATGCCGTTGGCAGAGCGATAGGAGTTGACCGGGTCGGGCAGAGTGAGAGGCTCGAAAGTGAGGCGGGGATCGTAAGTGGAAGCTTGCGGAGCCTGCTGCGCGGCGAGCATGTTTGCGAAACAGACGAAGACGAAGAGACACAATGCAGGCAGGGATCGGTTGCCGCGCATGGGCACACACCTCCGGAATGAATTGGGATGGAAGAAAGGGACTGCGCTTTCAGAATAGCGCGCGGTCGCGGGCTGGCCGGAATGGGAAGAAGTGCGGGACTATCTGAAATTGTGCGGCGAGGGCAATTTTCGCGGTTGACGTGGTTTGAAGGGAATGCAATCATGACCGCCATGAAGGGAAATGCAAAGGTTATTGAACAGCTCAACCGCGCGCTCCGCGAGGAGCTCACAGCCATCAACCAGTACTTCGTCCATGCCGAGATGTGCGAGAACTTCGGCTATGAAAAACTGTCGAAGTACATCAAGAAGCAGTCGATCGACGAGATGAAGCATGCCGAGTCGCTGATGGAACGCATCCTGTTTCTGGATGGAACGCCCAGCATGGAGCCATTGGCGCTGAGCATTGGCAAGAACGTGAAAGAGATGCTGGAAGCCGATCTGAAACTGGAGATCGGGGCGGTGGCTATGTACAACGAGGCGATCCAGATTTCGGTGGACAACAAAGACAACGGCTCGCGCGATCTGTTTGTCCAACTCCTGAAGGATGAGGAAGAGCATGTGGACTGGCTGGAGGCGCAGGTGCACATGATCAAGGAAATGGGCTACGAGCGCTACCTGAGCATTCAGACCAGCGAAGAGAAGTAAGCCATCACTCGGCGCTAATGCCGGAAAAGAGAGCGGGGCATTGCCATTGGCAATGCCCCGTTTTATTTTTGCCGCGCGGCTAGGCGAAGATAGCAGCCAGGTCGGCGTCGGCGGTGGTGGTCTGCATCAGGTTGAACTTCTGGTTGAGCAGACCGAGCACGGCGGGCGTAAGGAAGGCCGGCAACGTGGGCCCGATGCGGATGTTGCGCACGCCGAGCCACAGCAGGGTGAGCAGAATGGCAACGGCTTTCTGCTCGTACCAGCTGAGGACCATCGACAGGGGCAGATCGTTGACGCCGCAGTCAAAGGCGCCCGCCAGAGCCTGCGCCACTTTGAGCGCGGAGTAGGCGTCGTTGCACTGGCCCATGTCCATCAGGCGCGGCAAGCCGCCGAGCGTACCGAACTTCATCTGCTCTTTGTTGAAGCGGAATTTGCCGCAGGCGAGAGTGAGAATGACGCAATCCTGTGGAACTTTTTCGGCGATCTCGGTGTAGTAAGTGCGGCCGCTGCGTGCGCCGTCGCATCCGCCGATGAGGAAGAAGCGGCGGAGGGCGCCGCTTTTGACGGCCTCAATCACGGTGGGCGCGACGTTGAGCACGGCCTTGTGGCCGAAGCCGGTCATGGCGGGAGGCAGCTCGGGCTCGTCCTGCGCAAAGCCGGGCGTGGAGAGCGCAGCGGCGATAACGGGAGCGAAGTCCGTGCCCTGGATGTGCGCCACGCCGGGCCACTGCACGGGACCAGCGGTGAAGATGCGGCCCTTGTAGCTTTCCTTCGGCTGCTGGATGCAGTTCGAAGTCATGAGAATTGCGCCCGGGAAGTTGCTGAACTCCTCGGCCTGGTCGACCCAGGGGCCGCCCCAGTTGCCGGCCAGATGCGCGAAGGCCTTGAGCTTGGGGTAGCCATGCGCGGGCAGCATTTCTCCGTGCGTGTAGATGTTGATGCCGAGGCCTTCGGTCTGCACGAGAAGTTGATAGAGATCGTGCAGGTCGTGGCCGCTGACGAGAATTGCCTTGCCAGCCTTGGCATGGAGGCGGATAACGGTGGGCTCGGGCGCGCCGAAGGTTTCGTTGTGCGCGGTGTCAAGCTGCTCAAGCACGGCGAAGTTGAGTTCGCCGACTTTGAGTGCGAGGCCGAGCAGTTCTTCGGCAGTGCGCGGCTCGGTGATGGCGGCCAGGATCTCATGCAGCGTGGCGTAGGCCGCGGGCGCGCTGGAGCCGAGCATCATGGCGTGATAGGCGTAGGCGGCCACGCCCTTGATGCCGTAGACCACCAGCTCTTCCAGGCCCTTGGCGGTTTTGCTGTCTTCATTCACCACGCCGGCCTGCAGGAACGAGGCGGGGATGAGGTGCGTGCGGCCCTGTTCGAGCAGCGCCTCACGCGTGGCCGCGGGCTGCCATGCAGCGGGTCCGCGCAAAACTTCAGGCGCCTGGCCGGCCTTGATGGCGGCCTCCTCGTAGAGGGCGCGGGCGGCATCGCGGACTTCGGCGGCCTTGTAAACCAGATCGGCCACGGTGCCGGCGTCGAAGTTGACGTTGGTGAGGGTGGAGAAGATGGCTTCGAGGGTGAAGGCGTCGACGCCGGCATCGGCCGCGCCCAGTTGGCGGGCTTTGTGCGCGTACTGGCTGATGCCCTTGACCGCGTGGATCAGCAGATCCTGCAGCGTGGCGGTGCTTTCGTCTTTACCGCAGACGCCGACGACCTGGCATCCCTGGCCCTGTGAAGTCTGTTCGCATTGATAGCAAAACATGAATGACCCTTTCCGAAGGTGAAGAATGACTGCAACGAGACCGATGCTAGGGGCGACGGGCGGAGGGGGCAGCGACTAAAGTCACTGGGCGGGGAAATTGGGCGGGAAGGTGAAAATAATCGGCGGGCGGGAACCATTTTGGATGGCGCGGGGTCAAAGGATGTAGCATTCTGCTGCGCAAGGGAGGAACCTGTGCGACTTGTCCTGATTGCCTTTGCTGTTGCTGTTGGCACGCTCTCGGCCCAAACCCCCAACCCAACCCACGCACGCGCAGCAGCCGCTCCGGATGCGGCCAGCGCGCCCGCAAGCACTGCCACGGGCGTGGCCAAGGACCTGCCGGTGCGCAAGGTGGTGCTCTACAAAAACGGCATCGGCTACTTTGAGCACGCCGGCACGGTGAACGGCAACCAGCGGGTGAGCATTGATTTCACTTCGCCGCAGTTGAACGATGTGTTGCAGTCGCTGACGGTGCTGGATGAGGGCGGCGGGCGGATTGGCGGAGTGAATTACAACTCCACCACGCCGCTGGCCGAGCAGTTGAAGGCGCTGTCCTTGGGGATGAGCGACGACCCGACGTCGACGGAGCTGTTTCAGGCGCTGCGCGGGCAGCGGGTGGAGGTGCTGGGCGCGCCGGGCGGCG
>DASVLI010000287.1:0-13477 GCA_036384955.1 Occallatibacter sp. | reverse complement strand
TACAAGCAGTCCGTCGCCGCCTTCCAGCACGTCGCCTCTCTCCGCCCCGACTACGCCGACGCCTACACCAACATGGCCGTGGTCGAAATCGCATGGGAGCGCTACGACGACGCCAAGCCGCACCTCGCCAAAGCCCTCTCTCTTCTCCCCGGCGACCCGCGCGCCCTCTACTACCGCGCTCTGGTCGAGCGCAACGCCGGCCAGGTCAACCAGGCCATCGAAGACCTCAAGGTTTGCGTAGAAAAATATCCGCGCTTCAAAGACGGCTTGCGCGAGCTAGGCTTCGCCTACTACCAGGAGCACAACTACCAGGCCGCCCGCCAGGCATACGAGCAGATTCAGCAGGTCGACCCCGACGACCTCGGCGCGCACTACCAGCTCGCCATCCTTTATCGTCGTCTCGGCCTCAAGGAGCAGTCCGCCCTCGAGTCGGCCAAATTCGCCGACCAGAAAGACGATCCCACCGCCTCGGTCTACGCGCTCCAGTTCCTCGGCAAACACCCTGAAGTCGCCGCCGAATCCGTCACCTGGCACACCCACGACATCACCGGCGACCCCATCCAGCGCCCCGCCAAAATCGAGTACAAATACATCCCCGGCGCCGGCCGCTAGCGCACCTGCAAATCTGTAGCGCCGCGTGTCCACCTGTTCACCTGCACACCTGTCCACTTGTCACAAAAAATGGGTGCCCCATCCTTCCGCAGCAAGGGTGGGAACCACCAAAGCAGCCTTCCACCGCCCAGTCCCGTAGTCCCTTGGTCCCTGAGTCCCTCAACTCTGAAATCGGAGGGAGCGTGGGCCTTCAGGCCCACGAAAGAAGGCCACAAAAACCAGGACTTCGCCACGCCCACTTTGCAGATAATTATCCCCACCCATCGCACAATGGTCTCTGGCAACGAATGGATCACCTGCACCGCCGACCCATAAACACATTCATTTCAAATCTTTACGTATAAGCCCTTAAGATTCGCGCACCATTGCCCCAAAATCTCCGTTAAGCCTTGCAGAATCAAATTTTTGCGGATAAATCCTTTTGAATCAAATTCTTACGGCGCCAGGCGAACCGTAAGCCGAATCAATTCAAATTCTTAGCCCAAAAAGCAAGAGAGGGGGGAGCAGCTGCTTTCCTCGCCGCCAACCGCCGCCAGTCCCGATCCGGGCGCGCCATAAACCCGGCCGCGCGCCCACGCATTTCCCGTTTCCCAACCGCCCATTTTCTGCGCTACACTCCCATCCTCGGCGCAACAAACCGCAACCCCGGAGGCAGAGGATGAAGATTGACGACACCATCGCCCACGTCCTGAAGGCACGCGGCACGCAGCGCGTGCTCTCGGTCGCACCCAGTGACACTGTCTACCAGGCTTTGGAGATGATGGCCGAGCACGACATCGGCGCGCTGCTCGTCCTCTCCAGCGGCCGGCTGGTCGGCATCTTCTCTGAGCGAGACTACGCCCGCAAGTGCGTCCTTGAAGGCCATCAGTCGCGCGACACCCTCGTCACCGCCATCATGACCAGCCCCGTCATGTACGTCAGCCCGCGCCACACCGTCGACGAGTGCCTCGCCATGATGACCCAGCACCACTTCCGCCATCTGCCCGTGCTCGAAGGCGATGATGTCGTCGGCCTGGTCTCCATTGGCGACCTGGTCAAGTGGGTCATCTCCGGCCAGGAGATGGCCATCCAGTCGTTAGAGGGCTACATCACCGGCGGCTACCCCGGCTGACGCCAACCGCAAGCGCGCTTGGCATTCGCACAAAAATGGGTGCCCCAGGTCTCGATTTTGAGACCTGGGAAAGCACGAAATCGGGTGCCCCACATCTCCTGTTGTTGGAGATGTGGGAGACTACGCCGCCTACCAGCGCCCGCTTTGCCTCTTCAGCTCCGCCAGCGGATAGCGGGTGCCGCGCCACTCCACGCCGCCGCGCCAAAGCGCCAGCGTCATCGACCGCGCCAGCGCGTAGACCAGCAGCAGCATGCACGGGCTCCACAGCGCCGCAACCCACGCCGGAGCCAGCGTCAGCCGCCGGCTGGCCCAGTAGGTCAGCGCGATGCCCAGGTACGTCGCCGCCCCGCCGGCCGCGATCCACCCGGCATGCGCCACAGGGCAAAAGCCGGCCGCCAGAGCCGCCAGCGGAACCAGCGCCTGCAGGGCCACCGCAAGGCAAGCTAAAACATGAAGAATTGGCTGGAAACGAAAGGCAGCAAAGCCGTTCTTCTCGATAAGCTGGATGACCGAACGCGCCCCCACAATCCACCGGATGCGCACCAGCTCCGGCCCCAGCGCCACGCACGACCGGTAGCCCGCACGCTTCAGCTTCCAGCCCATGCGCATGTCGTCCAGCACCTCCAGCCGCAGCGACTCGAAGCCGCCCACAGACTCGTAGGCCTCGCGGCGCACCAGGTTGAAGCCGCCCACTCCGATGAAGTCCCGGGCCTTCGCGTCGGCCACCTTCCACAGCCGGATGGACCACTGCGCCAGCACCTGCATGGCCGCCTGCTGCGCCTGCTCCCGCCAGGAGCGCACCACCAAAGTCGGCACCACTACCAGGTGGCCGGCCTGCTCGGCAACAGCATGCCGCAGCGCCAGCGCCAGCGCCTCCGGCGCAAAGATTACGTCGCCATCGGTGAAGAGCAGCCACTCCGCTCGGGCCTCGGCGGCGGCCTTGGCCATGGCATGCGGCTTGCCCAGCCAGCCCGCGGGCAGCTCGGCAATCTCCAGAACCCGCAGCGTGTGCCGCGTCGCCGCAGCCTCGGCGGCCACCTGGTGCATCAAGGCGCCGGTCTGGTCGGTGGAGCGGTCGTTCACCGCCAGAATCTCCAGCCGCACGCCGGCGGAACCAAGCAGCGAGCGCAGGCACTCGCGAATGGTCTCCTCCTCATTGCAGGCCGGAACAACGACCGTCAGCTGCGGGCCCTCGCCGTCCGTCGGCGGAGCGGAGAACTGCTGCCGTGTCAGGTCGGGCAGAGTCGGCATACCGCGCAGCGCGATGGCAGCCTGGTAGAGCCAGCCCAAGGCCAGCAGCCAGACCAGAACCAGCAGCACTGTCGCAGCAGTCCCCATTCCCTCACTCTCGCATGGATTTGAAATCAGGAAGTTGCGGGCGTTTCTTCAAGCACTGGAGCAAACCGTACACCGGCCAGCAGAATCACGCAGGAGACCAGCAGCGAAACCAGCGTGGCGCCCAGTCCCAGACGCAGATTGGAACGGTCGCTGATGTAGCCGATAATCTGCGGCGAGAATGTGTCACCGAAGGCATGGATGATGAACAGATTGAGGCCCACGGCGGAGGCGCGCACCCGGCCTGAAACGGCATTGATGATGGCCGTATTCAGGGGGCCGGTGTTCAAGAAGAGGAAGAACTCGGCCACAAAGAGCGAAGGCACGGCCCAGCGTTGCGGGCCAAAGAACAGCATCACGCCGCAAGGCAGCGTAAGCGCCACCGACCAGAAGCTGAGCAGATAGAGCGCGCGGTGGTTGTTGCGCAGCCAGCGCTGGGCAATCCAGCCGCCGATGATGGTGCCGGCAATGCCGTCGATGACTGTCGCCGCGCCCACAACCTGGCTGGCTGAGCCCAGGGAGAGGCCCACCTCGCGGCGCAGGAACTCTGGAACCCAGTTGGAGATGCCGCCCATGGCAAAGGTGAGCGCGGCCAGGCCGAAGGTCGCGGTCAGGTACGCAGGATTGGTGAAGAGTCCCAGAAAGCTGGCCCGTGCGTGGGTCTCCGGCAGCAGGTCGCTGGCGCCACGCTCTGGTTCCCTGCCCAGCCAGCCGTACAGCGCGGCGATGATCAAACCCGGAATGGCGCAGACAAAGAACGGCGCGCGCCAGCCCCACAGCGTGCCCAGCTGGCCTCCGGCCACATAGCCCAGCGCCGCGCCCACTGGGATGGCGATATAGAAGCCGGAGAGGATTCGATTGCGCTCGCGCTCGGGATAGAAGTCGGCCAGCACGGCCGGCGCAAAGACGCCGAAGGTGGCCTCGCCCACGCCCACCAGCGCGTGGCGGATATACAGCGTCGTGTAGTCGTGGACCCAGGCCGTGGCCAGCGTGGCCAGGCTCCACAGCACCGCGCCGCCAATGATGAGCGGCTTGCGCGGCAGCTTGTCGCCCAGCCAGCCGGTCAGCGGCGCCACGATCATGTAGCAGATGAACAGCGCGGTGGTCAGCGCGCCCATCTGCTGGTCGGTGGCTGCAAACTCCTTCTGGATGAGCGAGAGTTCGCCGGGGAGGATGTAGCGGTCGATGTAGTTGAGCAGGTTCAGCGCCAGCAGCAGCAGAAACGTGCCGAGGGCGGCATTAAACCATACGCGGCTTTTAGGAGTACTCGAAGAGGCCATCAGTTGTCCGCGCACCGCTCTTTGAACGACCAAGGAATATCACAGGCGGCTGTGAGCCGCCCAAAGGATTCGCCTAAGCCTTGGGCCGGGGCCACTTGGCGGTGACCGTGGTGGCAATGCCGCCGCGGGGACGGAAGACCCCATGCACTTCGGCCCAGACCGGGTCGCAGGCCTTCACCACGTCCTCCAGCACCTGGTTGACGATGTTCTCCTGAAAGATGCCGAGGTTGCGGTAGCAGAACAGGTACTCCTTCAGCGACTTCAGTTCCAGACAGCGCTTGCGCGGCATGTAACGGATGCTGAGCGCGCCAAAGTCGGGCAGGCCGGTCTTGGGGCAGACCGAGGTCATCTCCGGGTCGTCAATGACGATCTCGTAGGCGGGAAACTGGTTCTTCCAGGTCTCAATAGGTGGGAAGGCGAAGTCCAGTCCGGCCTTCGCGTGGTCATCGGTGTAGCGGGGTTTCTGAGCCATACATCCATATTATTTCCTCCGCGGGCATCGGAGTGATAACCTGCCCGCTCCCGGAGCGGCGTAATTTTCTGCTCCCTCAGGGGTTGCGAATGAGTCCTATATACTGACTCAGGTTAAGGGCATGGCAGACGAAAGAAAGCAATTGAATCGTGGTTGGCTGTGGCTGGGCGCGGTTCTGGTGTTGGTCCTGGTGTTCTTCGCCGTCCGGTCGTTGACGCGCGGCAAGCTCCCAGTGCGCGCCGCGACGGTCACACAGGGCGTGCTACGCAGCACCATCAGCACCAACGGCCGGGTTGAGCCGGAGGAAAACTACCAGCTGCACTCTCCTTTGGCCACCACGGTGAAGACGGTCTACGTGCAGCCCGGCGACACCGTCGCCAAGGGCAAGCTGCTGATGGTTTTGGATGGCGCCGAAGCTCGCGCGCGTGTTGCAGCTGCGCAAAGCGGCGTGAAATCGGCCGAGGCAGCGCTGGAAGCCGCCACCCACAACGGAACCATGGAGCAGCGGTCGGCCGGCAATGCCGACCTGGCTCGCGCCCAATTGGAACGCGACCAGGCACAGCGCGATCTGGATGCATTGGTGAAATTGCAGGCCTCCGGCGCCGCTTCCGGCGGCGAAGTCTCCTCCGCACGGCAGCGGCTGGCAACAGCCGAGGCCAGCCTGCATGCGGCCCAGCAGATGTCGCAGAACCGCTACTCCCCTGCAGAAGTGGAGCGCGCGCGCGCGGCACTTGCCGACGCAAAGGCCGCTCTGGCAGCGGCGGTTGAGGTGCAGAGCAAAACCGAAATCCGCGCGCCGATTGCAGGCACTGTCTATAGTGTGAGCGCGAGTGCCACGGAATTTGCCGAGGACGGCAAGACGCTTATCGAAATGGCCGACCTGCACAACCTGCGGGTACGGGCTTACTTTGACGAGCCGGAAATCGGCAAGCTGGCTCTGGGCCAGCAGGTGCAGATCAAGTGGGACGCCATGCAGGGCCGGCTTTGGCACGGCGCGATTGAGCGCACGCCCATCACCGTGGTCACCTACGGCACACGCACCGTGGGCGAGGTTCTCATCAAGCTGACCGATGCTGACGGGCAACTTCTGCCGGAAACCAACGTTAATGTGACTGTGACGACTTCGAGCCAGCCCGATGCCCTCAATATTCCCCGCGAGGCGCTGTACTCGGAGAACGGCCAGCCCTACGTCTACAAACTGAAGGGCGACAAGCTGGTGAAGACGCAGGTGAAGACCGGCAACCTGAATTTGACGCAAGTTGCCATCGTCTCCGGATTGCAGGCCGGCGACCAGGTGGCGACGGGAACCACCTCTGGCCAGCCCTTGCAGGCGGACGTTCCCATAAGGGTAGTGGAATGATTCGCGGCGCGTGGCTTGCCATGGCGCTGCTGCTTGCCGCTGTGCCGGCAAGCGCGCAGTCTGCCTCTTCTGGCTTTGCGGCGGTGAACGACGCGGTGCAGGCCGGCGAGAGCGACAAGGCTCTTGGTCTGCTGATGAGCTTGCCGCAGAACGGCGAGTGGCACAATCTCGACTGCCGCATCCACCTTGCACTGGAACATTGGGACACCGCCGTGAGCGAGTGTGAGAAAGCCGTCGCGGCCGACCGGCAGAACTCGAACGACCACATGTGGCTGGGCCGCGCCTTGGGTGAGAAGGCCAGCCGGGCGTCCTTCATGAGCGCCTACGGGCTGGGCAAGCGCGTACGTAGCGAGTTTGAAGAGGCGGTGCAGCTGAACCCGAAGAATGCCGAGGCGCTGGCAGACCTGGGCGAGTTCTACTACTCCGCGCCGGGCATTGTGGGCGGCGGCAGCGACAAAGCTGCAAACGTGGCCGCGCAGCTTGACCAGGTGGACCCGGCCCGGGCGCATGAGCTGCGGGCGCGCATCGCCGAACAGAACAAGGACTACACGACCGCTGAACGCGAGTTCAAGCAGGCGCAAGCCGTCAGTCAGCATCCCGCCTACCAGTGGGTGACACTGGCGGCCTTCTACGGACGGCGACAGCGCTGGAACGATTTGGATGCAGCAATTCAGAACGCAGTGAAGGCCGCTCCGCACGAACGGCATTCGGGCGTGGCGCTCTATAACGGCGCTTCCGTGCTGATTCGGGCGAATCGCAATCCCGAACTGGCGGTGAAGATGCTGACGGACTATTTGAGCGGTAATTCGATGACCGAGGAAGGCCCGGCCTTTGTTGCGCACACGCGGCTGGCGCGGCTAAAGGCCAGGCTGGGCGATACGAACGGTGCGCAGCAGGAACGCAACGCCGCCCTGGCACTGGCGCACGACTACCGCCCCGCACAGGAACTGAAATTCTGACCCTATACGTGAGAACGACTCCAACAGTTCGACTGCAATCCCTGCTGCTGGCAGCCGCCATGGCAACGGCCGCGCACGCGCAGACACCGGTTTCACTGCGCACCGTTGTGGACCTGGCGCAGCGCAGCAGCACCACAGTGCGCTCGGCACAGGCTGACGTGGAGAAGGCGCGCGCGGCGCTGTCGCAAAGCAAGGACGTCATCATTCCCTCGCTATCGGTGAGCACCGGATTGCCGGTCTTTCCCTCCGAGGGCTTCACCGGCTCGCCACCCACGCTGTGGAGCGCGACCGTGCAGTCTCTGGTCTTCAGTTGGCCGCAGAAGTACTACATCGCTTCGGCCCGCGATGGCTTGAAGGCCGCCGACAACAATCTGAAGGATGCGCGTGAACAGGTGGCGCTGGATGCTTCAACCGCCTACATCGAGCTGGACGCGGTGAACCAGGAGCTTGCCTCGGCACGCGCGCAGGATGCCGATGCCACCCGGATGGTGGAGATTGAACAGCAGCGCGCCGAAGCCGGCGTGGATCCACTGAACGACCTGCTGCAGGCCAAGCTAACCGCGGCGCAGTTGAAACTGAAGCGGCTGCATCTGGAAACCCGCGCTGCCGTTCTGGCCAAGCAACTTTCCGCGCTGACCGGCCTTCCTGACGGCTCGATTGCACCGGACCATGCCACAATTCCCGAGGTGCCGCAGATTCGCGCCGGCGACTCACCCAGGACGCTGCCGGGAATTGAAGCGGGACGGCTGGTTGCAGACGCCCGGCTAAAGGCAGCAAAGGGCGACAACGCGGTGAGCTACTACCCGCAGCTTGCCTTTTTTGCGCAATACAACCGCAATACCACATTGTTGAACAACATCAATTCATACTTTGCAAAACCGCTGCCGGCCAACAACGTTAGCTCCGGCATCTCTGTGCAGATTCCGATTTTCGATCTTGGGCATCGCGCCAAGGCACGTGAGTCCGCGGCCGATGCGCTGCGCGCACGCGTGGAAGCGGAACAGGCCGAGCGGCAGAATGAAGTGCAGATTGCGCAACTGACCGGCTCCCTGCGCGAGCTGGACACGCTGGCTGAGATTGCGCAGTTGAAGCAGCAGATTGCCGCCGAGCAATTGAAGACCGTACAGACGCAACTGGAAGATGGAAACGGCTCAGGCGGCGCCACGCCTCAACTTTCCCCCAAGGCCGAGCAGTTGGCGCGCATCGACCAGAACCAGAAAGCCCAGGATGCCATGGATGCCGGTTTTGAACTGGCCAAGGCGCGCCTCAGCCTGATGCGCGCGCTGGGCCACATGGAAGACTGGCTTCACCTTGTGAATGCCCGTTAGGCCGGTAACCCCTTTAGACACTGGTAAAATCTGGCCCGATGGTAAAATGGATGAGATGTCTATGCCTTTGAAAACACTGTTGCTGAACCCGCCGTCTTTTGAAAACTTCGATGGCGGAGCAAGCTCGCGCTGGCCCGCTACGCGCGAGATCGAGTCCTACTGGTACCCGGTCTGGCTTACCTACCCCGCCGGCCTGCTGGAGGGCTCACGCCTGCTGGACGCGCCGCCTCACCACATCTCGGCCGAAGAGACCATTGAGATCTGCAAGGACTACGAGTTCCTTGTCCTCTTCACCTCGACCGTGGGCTGGGAAGGCGATCAGCGGCTGGCTGAGACCATCAAGACGAAGTACCCATCGATCAAGGTTGCCTTCGTTGGCCCGCCGGTGACCACCGATCCGGACCGCGCGCTGAATGAGTGCTGGGCGCTGGACTTCATCTGCCGCCGCGAGTTCGACTACTCGATTGTGGAGTTTGCCAAGGGCAAGCCGCTGAACGAGATTCTCGGCATCAGCTACAAGAAGGACGGCCAGATCGTCCACAACCCCGATCGCCCGCAGGTGGAAGACCTGGACGCGATGCCGTGGGCGACCAAGATTTACAAGCGCGACATGGACGTGACCAAGTACAACGTCCCGTTCCTGCTGCATCCCTACATCGCGCTCTACTCCACACGCGGCTGCCCGGCACAGTGCACCTTCTGCCTGTGGCCGCAGACGCTGAGCGGACATGCGTGGCGCAAGCGCTCCACCGACGATGTGGCCGCCGAGCTGGCATGGGCCAAGCAGAACTTCCCCGAAGTGAAGGAGTTCTTCTTCGACGACGACACCTTCAACATCCAGAAGCAGCGCACCATTGAGCTGTGCGAAAAGCTGAAACCGCTGAACCTGACCTGGAGCTGCACCTCGCGCGTGACCACCGACCGCGAAACGCTGAAGGCCATGAAGGATGCCGGTTGCCGTCTGCTGATTGTGGGCTTCGAGTCCGGCGATCCGCAAATCTTGAAGAACATCAAGAAGGGCGCCACCGTGGAACGCGCGCGCGCCTTCGCCAAGGACTGCAACGATCTGGGCCTGGTGGTTCACGGCGACTTCATTCTCGGCCTGCCCGGCGAGACCAAGGAGTCGATCCGCAACACCATCAACTTTGCCAAGACACTGGATTGCGAAACGATTCAGGTGTCGATTGCGCACGCGTATCCGGGCACGGAATTCTACGACTTCGCCAAGGCGGGCGGCTTCATCACCAACGAGAAGATGGAAGACGGCGGCGGCCACCAGATGGCGCATATCGAATACCCCGGCCTGCCTGTCGACTACGTGATGGAGATGGTGCACCGCTTCTACGACGAGTACTACTTCCGCCCCAAGGCGGCATTCCGCGTGGTGTGGAAGGCAATCATCAACCGCGATGTGCCGCGCCTCTACGTGGAGGCCAAGGCATTCCTGAAGCTGCGCTCCGAGCGCAACAAGATGGTGAAGAAAGCGCGCGCCAAACAGGCCAGTCCGCAGGCAGCGCACAGCGCGGGCGATTAATCCGGTTCGCAGAACAGATCAAGGGCGGCACTCATTGTGAGTCCGCCCTTGTTTTCTTTCATCCAACACACAGTAATTCTTTCCGATGGCGCATCATTCTCTTACTTTCAAGCAGTTCCTGATTCTGGCTTTCGTGTCAGTGAGCGTACCGCTGGGCGATGCATCGCTGTCGCGCGGCATGACTTCCCTGCCCGCGATTTCGCTGGCGCATCCAGGCACACTTATCGCCGCGGTCTTCACGCCGTGGATCGCACTCGGCATCGCTTTGCTGATTGGCTACTTCGCCAGCTACCTGACCGCGCTCTCCTGGGCCGACCTGACCTACGTGATGCCGGCAACAGCGATGGGCAACGTCTTCGTCACGCTGCTGGCGCACTTCTGGCTGAAGGAGCCTGTTAGCTGGATGCGTTGGGCTGGCGTGCTGCTGATCACGCTGGGCGTCACTTTTGTGGCGCAGGGACCGCATTCAACCACACCCGAAGTGGCCGTGCCGCAGCCGCCGATGGAGCGTGTGCCATGAGCCCGTTCTTCTGGCACGCTGCTGCAGCCATCACTGCCATTGTGGTTACGTCATCCGCCGGCGAGGTACTGATGGCCGCGGCGATGAAGTCGATTGGTGACCTGGATGAAATCCGCGCTCATTCCGGTATGGCCGGAGCCATCCGCGCGGTCGTCACTTCTCCGCTGTTTGCCACCGGCATTTGCTTTATGGCGCTCAGCTTCTTCTCGCTGCTGTACGCGTTGAACCACCTGAGCCTGAGCCTGGTAGGACCTGCGGCCGCATCGCTGACGCTGGTCACCAACACCGTTGCGGCGCATCTTTTTCTGCGCGAGAAAGTAGGCCGTCGGCGCTGGACCGCGGCTGTGCTGGTGTGCGTTGGAGTGTATCTGCTGGCGCATTGAAGTGCGGGCAATTCAGAGCCAGCGCATCAGGCCCTTCGGCTTCAGATCGGGAACGAGAAAATTTGAGGACAAGCCTGCGGCCTTGCACAACGCATCGGCGGCTAGATGGCCACTGCGTGCGGCGCTCTCCATGGTCGAAGGCCAGCCGGTGGCAATCCAGTCTCCGGCAAGATAGCATTGCGGCCACGGCGACTCCACGCCGGGGCGTGCTGCATCGATGCCGGGCGGTACCCCGAAGGTGGCGCGGACTTCCTTGATGAGCGCAACTTTTTCTAGCTTTGCTTCGCGCACTCGCGGGAAGAACTCGGCGAGTTCGCGCATGGCCTGTTCGATGGCGGCGTTGCGGTCGAGTGCAGCGAAGGCCCGCGAGGCGCTGACTACAAGCTCCACGTAGTTGCCGGTGCGCGATTGCAGCAGCGACTGGTTGTACATCCAGTGAATCTCGCGGTCGAGCATGACAGCGGATTCGAGATCCGTGATGGGCCGGTCGAACCAGAGGTGCACGCTGCAGATGGGCCAGTGGACATGCTGTGTAAGCTGGGTCGCCAATTGCGCCTTCGCTGGCACGTCGGGCATTGCAGGCAGCAGCTTCTGCATCGCTTCGAATGGCAAAGCGAAGACGACGTAGTTGGCGGAGACTTCGCCAGCGGCGGCGCCAAGTGTCCATTGGCGCGTGGAGTCGCTCCACCTAACGGATTCGACATTGGCATTGAGCAGCAAGCTACCGCCGCGCTGCTCCAGAAACTCTGGAACGCCCGCATAGAGCACGCTGAGCGGCACCGTGCTTGCGCCCATGGCGCCGGCTTCGGCCGACTCCATGAAGAGGCCGCGAATCACCATCGACGCGTAGTTGACGCCAATCTGGTCGAGGTCGGAGTTAAGTGCGCTGGCAATAACGAGCCGCCAGAAACGGTTCATCGCGCCTCTGGATTGACCCTGACGGCGCAGCCAGTCGGCAAGCGACTCATTGGAATTGTTGCCCTGGCCGAGCAGGATTGCGGTGAAGGCGCGCGCGAGCGACAGCTTGTCCGCAAGTGAAAAAGCATGCGCAGAAAGCAGGTGCGGCAGCCCGTGCATAGGCGGCGGCAGCGGCGATGGGCCCAGCACAGAGCGGCGTCCGCCGGGCTCAAGCATGGTGATTTGCGACGACCAGTGAATCTTGCCCGCAACGCCGATACGACGATAGAAGCCGATGAGATTGGTGTACGCGCCGATGAGCGCATGCTGACAGTTGTCGATGACTTCGTTGACGCCGGGGTGCAGATACGAAGAGGCGCGGCCGCCGAGATAGCCTCTGCGCTCGATGAGCCTGACGCGAAAGCCGGCATCGGCAAGTGAGCAGGCGGCTGCCATGCCGGCAACGCCTGCGCCGACGACTGCGACCGATTTTTGTATCTGCTGCGTCACTCGATTCTCTGTTTCCACTTCAACCGAAGAAGCGCGCAATGCCCATGCGCGCCATTCCAACTACGAGGATGCCAAGCTTTTGCGCGGTGGGCACGCTGGCGCGCGTAGTGAAGACATCGTAGTCGGCCTGCCCGATGCGCTTGAGCAGGCCATGATAGATAGCGACGAGCACCCAGAGCGCGGGGCGGCTTTCTCGGTCTATCAGCGGGAGCAACTGCTGCGCGGATTGGTAGAACATTTCCGCGCGGCTGCCGATTGCGGCCAGCAGCGCGCGCTCATTCGCGGTGGGCGATGCGCCAGGCGTGCGATGCAGCAGCGCATCGAGTGCGACGTTGTGCGCGGCGAGGTCTTCAAGCGGAAGATAGACGCGATTGCGCGCGGCATCCTCGGCCACATCGCGCAGAATATTGGTCAACTGGAAAGCAATGCCGGTTTCCTCGGCTAGCTTTTCCGCGCGCGGGTCAGTGTAGCCGAAGATGCGAATGCAGACCAGGCCAACCACCGACGCAACCAGATAGCAGTAGTGATACAAATCGTCAAACGTTGCGTAGGTGTCTGGGTTCGCGGTATCGGCGGCGCGGTCCAGGTCCATTGTGGTGCCGTCGATCAGCTCCTCAAGAAGTGCGAGAGGAATGTTGAAGCGCGCGATGGCATCGCTCACGGCGACAAAGACCAGATCGTCCGTGGGCGCGCCTGCCGCGGCCTTGCGCCACTGCTCGCGCCATGCGGCCATGTGCGCCCGCCGCTCGGCCAGCGAGATGGACTCGTCGTCGGAGAGGTCGTCGGCCTTGCGCATGAAGGCGTAGATGGCGCAGATGGCATTGCGGCGCTCGGCCGGCAGCGCGACAAACGCATAGTAGAAGTTTTTGGCTTCGCGTTTGGCAATGGCGCGGCAAAGTTCGTAGGCGCGCGCGAGTGTTGGATCGAGCGTCAAGCCGCCTTCCTTGCCGGGCCGGCGCCCAGGCGCAAAAACGGAAATGCCTTGCCGCTGACAGCGCGCAGCGCCAGCGCAAGCTTGGTGCGCCTGCCGATGGCGGGGCGCGCGCTGAGCACGTCATAGTCGTGCTGCTCAATGGCGCGCAGAATTTCGAGACCGCCGCGACTGAAGAGATCGAGATCGACGGCGAGGTCGCGGCTGACCATGCCGATGAGCGGCAGGCCCTGCTCGAAGAGTGA
>DASVLI010000286.1:0-57111 GCA_036384955.1 Occallatibacter sp. | reverse complement strand
GACGGTCGGCGGCCGGATGCGGTGCGGTATGCGGAGAGCGCCGAAGAGGATGTGCAGCGGCGGGATTTCACGATCAATGGACTGCTGCTGGACCCACTGAAGATGGGCCCTCAGGGGCTAAAGCCCGGCGATTTTGTTGGCCCTACCGGCACGGCTGAAGCCGTGCCCCTTCAAAACAACGCGCTGCGGGCGGCGGTGATTGACCATGTGGGCGGAGTGGCGGATCTGGATGCGGGGGTGATTCGCGCCATTGGCGACCCGGTGCTGCGGTTTGAGGAGGACCAGCTGCGGCTGCTGCGCGCTGTGCGTTTTGCGGCGCGATTTGGGTTTGCGATTGAGCCGGAGACCAAGGCGGCAATGCGGGCCTGCGCGGCGAAGATTGCGGCGGTGAGCCGCGAGCGGGTGCGCGATGAGTTGACCAAGATGCTGACCGAAGGCAAGGCTCGGCGCGCCTTTGAGCTGTTGGATGAGACAGGCCTGCTTGTCCAGGTGTTGCCGGAGATTGCGGCGATGAAGGGTGTGGAGCAGCCGCCGCAGTTTCATCCCGAGGGCGATGTGTGGGTGCACACACTGATGCTGCTGGAGCAACTGGAGGCCGGCTGCCCGGCGACTCTGGGCTGGGGAGCGCTGCTGCACGATGTAGGCAAGCCGCCGACGTTTACGCGGACCGACCGCGTCCGGTTCAACGGGCACGTGGAAGTGGGTGTGGCGATGGGCGCGGAGATTTGCCGGCGGTTTCGCTTCTCGAACGACGAGACGCAGATGGTGCTGGCGCTGATTGAGAACCACATGCGCTTTGCCGATGTGCATCGGATGAAGGCTTCGACGCTGAAGAGGTTTTTCAGGCTCGATGCATTTGAACAGCACCTGGCGCTGCACCGCATGGATTGCCTGGCGGCGAGCGGAAATCTGGAGAACTGGGAGTTCGCGCGCGAGGCGCTTGCCGCGATGGGCGAAGAGGCGGTGCGGCCGAAGCCGCTGCTGACGGGGCGCGAATTGATTGCCGCGGGCTATGCGCCGGGCGCGGGCTTTAAAGAGATGCTGCGCATGGCCGAGGATGCGCAATTGGATGGCACGGTGACGACCCAGGAAGAGGCGTTGGCCCTGGTGCGCGCGCGGTTTCCGCAGGCGTAGCCGCTATTCTGACGAGAGACCGATGACAAGCGAGCCGCGTACGTTCGACGTGATTGTGGTGGGAGCCGGCGCGGCGGGGTTGATGTGCGCAGCGACGGCTGGCCAGCGCGGACGGCGCGTTGCGGTGGTGGACCACAACGCACAGCCGGGACGGAAGATTCTTATCTCCGGCGGCGGGCGCTGCAACTTTACGAATATTCATTGCGGGCCGCAGAATTTTCACTCCGAGAATCCGCACTTTGCGAAGTCGGCGCTGGCGCAGTACCGGCCACAGCATTTTCTGGAGCTGGTGGAGCGGTACGGCATTGCGTGGCACGAGAAGACGCTGGGGCAACTGTTCTGCGACGGCTCGGCACGTCAGATTGTGGATTTGCTTTTAGCCGAGTGCGAACGGGGCCACGTGGAGCTTGTGCTGGGCACGCGCGTGGAGCGCATCGGCGATGGGTTTGTGCTGGAGACGTCGGCTGGCGAGCTGCGCGCGGGTGCGTTGGTGGTGGCGACCGGGGGATTGTCGATTCCGCCGCTGGGCGCGACGGGATTTGCATACGATGTGGCGCGGCAGTTTGGGCTGGGCGTTGTGGCTCCGCGGCCGGGACTTGTGCCGGTGGTGCTGGGGGGCGGGGAGGCGCGCTGGATGGAACTGGCGGGCGTCTCCGCGGCGGTGGAGATGCGGGCCGAGCGCGGGCCGGCATTCCGCGAGAAGCTGCTGGTGACGCATCGCGGGTTGAGCGGACCGGCGGTGCTGCAGGCTTCAAGCTATTGGCGTGAAGGAGAAGCGCTGACGGTGGATTTTGCGCCGGGCGCGAAGCTGCTGGAGCCGCTGCTCGAAAAGAATGCGCGCCGGGATGAGGCGGCGCTGCGGCGTGCGCTGGGCGCGGAGCTGCCGCAGCGGCTGGCCGGGTACCTGGCGGAGATGGCCGCGCCGAAGGGCTGGGCAAATTCAGAGATTGACGCGGCGGAACGTGGGCTGCACCACTGGGAGTTTCATCCGGCAGGGACCGAGGGTTTTGCCAAGGCAGAGGTGACGGCGGGCGGTGTGGATACGCGCGGGCTGGACTCGCGGACGATGCAGGCGCGCGATGTGCCGGGGTTGTTCTTTATTGGCGAAGCGGTGGACGTGACGGGCTGGCTGGGCGGATTCAACTTCCAGTGGGCGTGGGCCTCGGCGGTGGCGGCGGGCCGGGCGCTTTAGCACTGTGCTAGGCTGCGAAAATACTTTATGGCCGATGACGAACAGCGGATTGCAGTTTCAGAGGCGGAAAACCGCAGAAGTGTCTGGCCGCTGACGATTATTTGTCTTGGGCTCTTCGCCTTATTGGAAGCGCTGCCGCTGGCGTTGATTATTTTGCCGCATCGGAGTCCGCCTGATGGTGACTTTGCGGGATTCTATACGCTGGGAAAGCTTCTGAATGAGTACGGCCCCGGGAGGCTTTACGACTTTGCTCTTCAGCAGCAAATTTGCAATGCAGTCCACCCGCGGGGCGCCGCATACGGGCCGCTTCCGTATCCGCCGTTTGTGGGATTGTTTTTCAGGCCGTTTGCGTGGCTGCCCTTTGGCATCGCCTATTTGATATGGGCGGCGGCGAGCCTTGCGGTGTACCTGCTGTCGCTGAATCGGGCAATGCAACTGTTTGGGAGTCTGAGAACAGACGAGCGCTGGCTGATCTCGTGCCTGGCGTGCAGTTATCTGCCCTTTTCCATTTCGACGGCAGCTGGCGGTCAGCTTTCCGCCATGGCGGTTGGGATTTTCGTGATGGTTCTATCGCTAGACATGGAAGGCCGGCTGTTTTGTTCCGGTCTTGCGTTGAGCGCATGTCTCTACAAGCCGACGCTTCTGCTACTGGTTGGGCCTTTTCTTCTTGTGACACGCCGCTTCAGGACCGTTGCCGGTTTTGCGGTGGGCGGCGGCTTGATTGCCGCGGCGACAACCGCACTGGAAGGCCCCGCTGTATGGCCTCACTGGATCGAGGCGATGCGTGCCTTTAGCCGGATGACCTCGGGGGCGGAAGGTCAGACAATTTTGATTCTGAACAAATACGCCGACCTGATGTCGTTTTCAGCCATGCTGCCCGGTGGGCGGGCGCGGCTGGTTGGGGGCCTGCTGGTGTTGTTCGCTTTGCTGATGATGGCGGCGCTCCTTTTGGCCTGGTGGCGGGCGCGCGGAGCTGGAAACAGCTACACCACGGTGCTATGGGTCACGACGCTGACCGTTTCGCTGCTGCTGAATGTGTATGTGCCGGCTTATGACACGATTCTCGCCGTGCTTGCGCTGATTGTGACAGGGTGCGTGGTGCGCAGGCTGGGGAGCCGCCGGCTTTGGATCGCTTTCCACGTTCTATGGGTTCTCCTGCTTGCCGCCGGATTTGCCTATACGTATGTCGCCGAGCGCACGCAAGTGCAGATTTTGACGCCAGTGCTTGCTGCCATCGCAGCTTATCAGCTCTATGTTCTGCATCGCATACGCAAATCACCCGACAGGCAAATGGCCTGAAAAGCAAAAAGGCATGGGCCGGAGCCCATGCCTTTTGTAGATGTGGACTGCGCCGGGATTAGCCCTTGGCGGTCGAGAAGCGCTTGCTGACTTCGTTCCAGTTGACGACGTTCCACCAGGCCGCGAGGTAGTCGGGGCGGCGGTTCTGATACTTCAGGTAGTAGGCGTGCTCCCAGACATCGTTGCCGAGGATGGGGTAGAGGCCCTGGGTCAGGGGCGAGTCCTGGTTGGGGGTGGTGACGACCTTGAGCTTGCCGCCCTCGAAGACCAGCCAGCCCCAGCCGGAGCCGAACTGCTTGGCGGTGGACTCATTGAAGGTCTTCTTGAAGGCCTCGAAGTCGCCGAAGTCCTTGGCGATCTGGTCGGCAATGGCGCCGGTGGGCGCGCCGCCCACGCCGGCCGAGCCGACCGGGCCCATGATGTTCCAGAACATGGTGTGGTTGGAGTGGCCGCCGGCGTTGTTGCGCACGGCGCCACGGATGGCTTCGGGCACCTGGGCCAGGTCGCGCACCAGATCGTCGACGGACTTGGCGGCAAGCTCGGGATAGCTGGCCAGCGCGGCGTTCACGTTGTTGATGTAGGCCTGGTGGTGCTTGTCGTGATGCAGATGCATCGTTTCAGAGTCGATGAAGGGTTCAAGAGCTGCGTAGTCATAGGGCAGCGGTGCAAGTTCGTAAGCCATTGCGGGGAATCTCCTCGGTTCGGATTGTACGTTGCGGGGCAAACAGATGCGCCGCGATTTTGGCTATTTGTGGAATGCCTGCGGCAGCGGAACTGCCACTTTGGGCCGCGGGGAAGCCGGCTTCTTCAATCTTCACACACGGAACACGAGTCCGTATGTTTGGATGGATGCAGGCAGCGGGGCCTGGGGTGCGAGTTACCGCAAATTACATGTTGATGGGCCGCAAAAGAAACCTTCGGGCATCAAACTACATCTTGAACAAGGGTTGGTCCTCGGATTCCTGACCTCTGAATGGGGAAAATGCCTTGAGCGAAATCGATCCGTCTTTGTACCGCTGGCTGAACCAGCAGGGTGAGGCCTTTGGCGCGCCGGGGCTGGAGCCGCGCTGGACCTCGAGTGTGAAGGACGCGGTGGGCACGGCCTACTCGGCGTCGAGCCGGGCCTGGTTTACCTGCTCGCACGGCGTGCTGAACGAGATTTACCACCCGACCATCGATTGCGCGCAGGTGCGGGACATGGAGTTTCTGGTAACCGACGGCTCCACGTTTGTGCACGAAGAGAAGCGCGATCTGCTGACCACGTTTGAGTACATCCACAGCGAGGCGCTGGGCGTGCGGTACACGAACAGCGATCCGGATGGACGCTACCGGCTGATCAAGGAGATTATCTGCGACCCGCACCACTCGGTGGTGTTGCAGCATGTGCGGCTGGAGGGGCATGAAGAGCTGATTCCGCGGCTGAAGGTGTATGCGCTGCTGGCGCCGCACCTGGATGTGGGCGGAGCGGGCAACTCGGCGCGCGCGGTGGATGTGGCCGGGCACAAGATGCTGCTGGCGTGGAAGAACCAGTGGGCGCTGGCGATGGATGCTACCTGCCGCTTTAGCCGCGTGAGCTGCGGCTTTGTGGGCCAGAGCGACGGCTGGCGCGACCTGACGCAGAACTTTCGCATGCGGTGGGAGTTTGGCTCGGCGACCGACGGGAACATTGCGCTGATGGGCGAGCTGGATTTGTCGCAGGCGGGAGCCGACGGCGCGCGGGAGTTTACCGTGGCCATTGGCATTGGCGAAGGCGTCCATACAGCTTTGCAGAAGACGATGACCGCGTTGGCCATGCCGTACGAGCAGCACCGCGACCGCTTTATCTTGCAGTGGCAGCGCGCGGCCAACCCCGAATGGCTGGCGGAGAAGGCCGGCGATGGGGGCCAGCTGATGCGCGCCAGCCACAACGTGCTGCTGGCACACGAGGACAAGACGTTTTCCGGTGCGTTTGTGGCCTCGATGTCGATTCCCTGGGGGCAGGCCAAAGGCGACGAGGATTTGGGCGGCTATCACCTGGTGTGGACGCGTGACATGGTGCAGACGGCCACGGCGCTGCTGGCCTGCGGGCGCATGGAGACGGCGCGGCGGGCGCTGGTGTATCTGGCCTGCACGCAGAAGCCGGACGGTGGATTCGCGCAGAATTTCTGGGTGGACGGGCGGCCGTATTGGTCGGGCGTGCAACTGGATGAGGTGGCGTTTCCCATCATTCTGGCGTGGCGGCTATGGAAGGCGCAGGGGCTGGGTGAGACGCAGATTTTCACGTTTGTGGAGCGCGCGGCGGGCTTTCTGGTGCGCCATGTGCCGATTACCCACCAGGAGCGCTGGGAGGAGAATGCGGGCTATTCTCCCTCGACGCTGGCGGCGGTGATTGCTGGGCTGATTTGCGCGGCGGAGATAGCGCGGGCCTGCGATGCGCTGGAGCGCGCGGCGTTCTACGAAGATCTGGCTGACTGGATTGAGCGCCACCTGGAGCACTGGACGGTGACCAATAGCGGCGTTCTGCTGGCGGAGGTGAAGCGGCACTACATGCGGATCCGTCCGCCGGAGCAGGGCGAGCCCTATGCGAGCGAGGGGGAAGGGACCGAGACGCTGCGGCTCAACAATCGGCCACCGGGCACGCGCAACGAGTTCGAGGCGCGGGAGATTATTGACGCGGGCTTTCTGGAGCTGGTGCGCTACGGCGTGCGACGGGCCGACGATCCGCTGATTGCGGACTCGCTGAAGGTGGTGGACGCGGTGTTGAAGCGCGATTTGCCGCAGGGTCCGGGCTGGCTGCGCTACAACTGGGATGGCTACGGGCAGAGGCCGGACGGCGGGCCGTATCTGGGCTGGGGGCAGGGGCGCGTTTGGCCGCTGCTGACCGGCGAGCGCGCGCACTTCGAGCTGGCCGCAGGGCGCGACATTGCGCCGCTGATTGCGACGATTGAGGGCTTTGCCACCATGGGCAAGATGCTGCCCGAGCAGGTATGGGACGAGCCGAGCAGACCTGGGGCGCACCTTATTCTGGGCCAGCCGGCGGGCTCAGCAGTGCCGCTGGTGTGGGCCCATGCGGAGTATTTGAAGCTGCTGCGTTCGGCGACGGACGGCGTGGTGTTTGACCGCGTGGAGCCGGTGTACCAGCGCTATGCCGCGGCGGAAACGCGCACTGTCGACCGGCCACCGGTGGAGTTTTGCAGCCTGCACCGCCTGATTCACGAGCTGCCGGCGGGCAGCACGTTGCGGATTATCGACGAGGCGGCTTTTGACGTGGTGTGGTCGGCCGACGGGTGGAAGACGGCGCAGACGGTGACCAGCCGCCCGCTGGGCAGCGCCGGCTACACGGTCGACCTTGAAACGGCGGCTTGCCAGGCCGGTGGTGGTCTATCATGGACTTTCCACTGGACCGGCTCCGACCGCTGGCTTGGGTACAATGTGGATGTGCGGGTTATGGCCGAGTAAATGGCTTTACTTGAAGACCTGACGCGCAACGAAAGGAAGAAGCACTCGCTATGACGTCCAGTCCTGCCGAACTTTCTCTTGATACGCTTTCCATCGATACACTCCGGCTGCTCGCCGTCGACACGGTTGAGAAGGCCAAGAGCGGCCACCCCGGCGCGCCGCTGGGCTGTGCGCCTATCGCCTATCTGCTTTTTCACAAGCTGATGAAGCACAATCCGGCGCACGCCAAGTGGGCGGACCGCGACCGTTTTGTGTTGTCGAATGGGCATGCCTCGGCGCTGCTCTACTCGACGCTGCACCTGAGCGGCTACGACGTGACGCTGGACGACCTGAAGAGCTTTCGGCAGTGGCA
Organism: Occallatibacter sp.; assembly: GCA_036384955.1. Taxonomy (GTDB): domain Bacteria; phylum Acidobacteriota; class Terriglobia; order Terriglobales; family Acidobacteriaceae; genus Telmatobacter. The sequence continues at coordinate 49,696 of DASVLI010000286.1, read as the reverse complement.
CTCGCGTACGCCGGGCCACCCGGAGTACGGCGATACGGACGGCGTGGAAGTGACGACCGGCCCGCTGGGACAGGGCATTGCGATGGCCGTGGGCATGGCGATTGCCGAGAAGCATCTGGCGGCGGTGTACAACAAGCCGGGCTTTGAGGTGGTGGACCACCACACCTATGCGCTGCTGGGCGATGGCGACCTGATGGAAGGCATTTCGCACGAAACCGCCTCGCTGGCCGGCACGCTGGGCCTGGGCAAGCTGATCTTCCTTTACGACGACAATTTGATTTCGCTGGATGGGCCGACCGAGCTGAGCTACACCGAGGACGCGCTGAAGCGCTTTGAGGCTTACCACTGGCATGTGCAGCGGGTGACCGACGGCAACGACATTGCAGCGATTGAGAAAGCGATTGAAGCGGCCAAGGCCGACCCGCGCCCGTCGTTGATTGCGGTGCGCACGGTGATTGGCTACGGCAGCCCGAAGGCCGGCAGCAACAAGAGCCACGGCGAGCCGCTGGGCGCGGCGGATGTGGCGGCGACGAAGAAATTTTTCGGGTTCCCCGAGGACCAGAGCTTTTATATTCCGGAAGACGCGCAGGCCAACTGGCGCAAGGCCGTGGCGCGGGGCGCCGAGGCCGAGGCGGAGTGGAACAAGCTGTTTGCCGGCTACAAGGCGCAGTTTGCCGAGCTGGCCGCGGAGTTTGAGCGGACGCAGAAGGGCGAGCGCAAGGCGGGATGGGAGAAGTCGATTCCCAGCTACGCGCCGGGCAAGGCGCAGGCCACGCGCAACGCGGGCGGCGCAATTATGAACGCAATTGCCGAGAGCGTGCCGGAGCTGTTTGGCGGCGCGGCCGACCTGACGGCTTCTACGAAGACGATTTTCAAGCCGGGCGCGAACTTCCACCTTGACCCTGCGGGGCGCAATGTCTTCTTTGGCGTGCGTGAGTTTGCCATGGGCGCGGCGGTGAACGGCATGGCAGCACACGGCGGCCTGGTGCCCTTTGGCTCCACGTTCTTTGTCTTCTCCGACTACTGCAAGCCGGCGCTGCGTTTGGCGGCGCTGATGCAGGTGCATTCGCTGTTCGTGTTTACGCACGACTCGATTGCGCTGGGCGAGGATGGACCGACGCACCAGCCGATTGAGCAGTTGACAATGCTGCGTGCGATTCCTGGTATGACGGATTTTCGTCCGGCGGACGCCAACGAGACGGCGGCGGCCTGGCGGCTGGCGTTGGAGCGCAAGGGGCCGAGCTTCTTCGCGCTGACGCGGCAGGATTTGCCGGTGATCGATCCGGCGGCGACCGATGTGTACGCGGGCGTGAGCAAGGGCGCTTACGTGCTGGCCGATGCGGCTGGGGCGAAGGTGGTTCTGCTGGCTTCCGGCTCCGAGGTGTGGCCGGCGCTGGATGCTGCCAAGCTGCTTGCGGCCGAAGGCATCGCTGCGCGGGTGGTGAGCTTCCCGAGCTGGAAGATTTTCGAGGAGCAGACGGCCGAGTACAAGGCGAGCGTTCTTCCGGCGGGCGTGCCCAAGGTGGCTATCGAGGCCGGAGCGACGCTGGGCTGGTGGAAGTATGTAGGCCTGGACGGCGCGGTGATTGGCCTGGATCGCTTTGGCGCGTCAGCACCCGGTCCAAAGGTGATGGCCGAGCTTGGCTTTACGGCGGAGAATATTGCTGCGAAGGCGAAGGGGATTTTGAAGTAGCTAGGGAAGCAGCGGAGTTAGCGGTGTTAGCGGAGCCAGGAATGAGGGGCAGCACATCCATTGCTGACTCCGCTATCCCAACCGGAAAGGATTTGCAGTGAAACTCGTCATCGCAGCCGATCATGCTGGATTTCCTTTGAAGGAGGAGGTCCGCGCGCACCTGGCCAAGGGCGGCCACGAGGTGGTGGACCTGGGCGCATTCAACGCCGAGCCTTCGGACTATCCGGATTTTGCCGAGCGCGTAGGCGAGGCGATCAAGAAGGGCGTTGCGCCGCGCGGCATTCTGATTTGCGGCTCGGGCGTGGGCGTGTGCGTGGCGGCCAACAAGATTCCGGGCATCCGCGCCGGCATGTGCCACGACACGTATTCTGCGCACCAGGGCGTGGAGCACGACGACATGAACGTGGTGGTGATGGGCGCACGCATTATCGGCTCAGCACTGGCATTTGAAGTGGTGGATGCGTTCGTGAAGGCGGAGTTCATCGCCAAGGAAGAGCGGTTTGTGCGGCGGTTCAAGAAAGTTCTGGCCATTGAGGCCAAGTATCAGTGCGGCGACGGCTCATCGAGCCCGGCCTGACGCTCTTCATCCTGCATTTTTATTGAGTCTGTAATCTCGGTTGAGGCAAGCACCGAGGAGGCGCCATTTTCCCCTACGACGTCATCCTGTTTGATGTGGGCGGAGTTCTGCTGACGAACGGCTGGGACCACCGCGAACGCGCGGAGGTTTTGCCGCGCTTTGGTCTGGACGTGGCCACATTCGAGGCGCGGCATCCTGAGCCATACGCAAAGTGGGAACGCGGAGCGTGCACGGCGCGCGAGTATCTGGACGCGACGGTTTTTTACGAACCGCGGACGTTTACGCACGAGGATTTTCTGAGCGCCATCTGTGCCATGTCCCGCATCTTAGAAGACAGCGCGCTTGGAATCCTTGGCGAGTTGGCGGCATCCGATAAGTGCATGCTGGGAGCTTTGAACAACGAAGCGCGCGAGACCAACGAGTTCCGTTTTGAGAAATTCGGGCTGCGGAAGTATTTCAATGTGGCGTTGAGCTCCTGCTACGTGGGATTGCGCAAGCCGGACGAGGCCATTTACCGGCAGGCGTTGGATATTCTGGGTAGACCCGCGGGGCGGGTGTTGTTTATCGATGACCGCGCGGAGAATGTGGCTGGCGCAGCGGCAGTGGGCATGGATACGATTCACTACACGGGACAAGAGGCTTTGCGGGCAGCGCTCGCGGAACGCGGCGTTCTTTAGCCGACGGAGGAGAAGATGATGCAGCTTGGATTGATTGGCCTGGGCAAAATGGGCGGCAACATGGCAGAGCGGCTGCGCTTGGGCGGCCACCAGGTGGTGGGATTCGATTTTAATCCCGAAGCGGTTCAGCGCCTGACGGAGTCGGGCAATGTGGGTGTGACGTCGCTGGAGGAGCTGGCCCGGACCCTGGACGGGCGTAAGGCGATCTGGATTATGGTGCCGCAGGGCGACCCGGTGGACCAGACGATTGCCAAGCTGGAGCCGCTGCTGAATCCGGGCGACATTTTGATTGATGGCGGCAACTCCAACTACAAGGACACGCAGCGGCGGCAGAAGGAAGTGACGGCCAAGGGCTTCCAGTATGTGGACGTGGGCACCAGCGGCGGCGTGTGGGGTCTGAAAGAGGGCTACAGCATGATGATCGGCGGCGATGAGGAGCCGGTGGAATTTCTGCGGCCCATCTTCGAGACGCTGGCGCCGGCGGCCGATCGCGGCTGGGGCCATGTGGGCCCGGCCGGTGCGGGGCACTTTGTGAAGATGGTGCACAACGGCATTGAGTACGGCATGATGCAGGCCTTTGCCGAGGGCTTCACCATCATGGAGAAGAAGGAAGAGCTGGACCTGAAGCTGCCGCAGATTGCCGAGATCTGGCGCTACGGAAGTGTGGTGCGCAGCTGGCTGCTGGACCTGACGGCCGACGCGCTGGCCAAGAATCCGACGCTGGATGGACTGCAGGCGTACGTGTCGGACTCGGGCGAGGGCCGCTGGACGGTCTTCGAGGCGATTGACCTGAATGTGTCGGCGCCGGTAATTACCGAGTCGCTGATCCGGCGCATCCGCTCGCGCGAAGACAACAACTTCACCGACCGCATGCTGTCGATTATGCGCAACGCCTTTGGCGGCCACGCGGTGAAGAAAGATTGAAAAGCAGGGAATAGGGAGTAGGGAACAGGGAGCCGAGGCGGGTTGTTTTACTTCCGGTTCGTTTTGCGTCTCGTTGTGGCGCGATTTTCTATGCGGTATTTGCTGGCTGGCAACTTGAGCGTGTTTCATGCATGAGCTCGTAGCGTTGGGGTCATCCCTCAGGGGCTAAAGCCCCAGTCTTTATGGGCACTTTTCGGCACGACTAAAGTCGTGCCCTTTCACAAAACGTATTTATGAAACACGCTCCAGGACCTAGCAGCTAGAACCTTGCTTCGATACTTGTGTTACATCCCCGGAGGTAGGAACGCAGATGGCAACCGCAAAGATCAACATCAGCGCTGAAGATTTGTCGCAGATTCCGCCGAGCACGGAACGGATTCCCGAGGCGGGGATCATGGTTATTTTTGGCGCCTCTGGCGACCTGACCAAGCGCAAGCTGCTGCCGGCGCTGTTCCACCTGGAGCAGGCAGGGCTGCTGCCCAAGAACTTTGCCATCGTAGGCGTGGCGCGGCGGCCTTTGGGCGACGAGTTCGCAGCGGACATGCGCGCGGGCATTGTGGAATTTGGCGGAGTGGCCAGCGACTATCCAAAGCTGGACGAGTTTGTGAGCAAGATCAGCTACTTTCCGCTGAGCTTCGACGACCCCTCGCACTATGCGGGGTTGAAGACGGAGCTGGACCGCATCGCGAAGGAAAAGGGCATCGGCAACGACCGGTTGTTTTATCTGGCGACGGCGCCGGAGTATTTTGCGCCGATTATCGAGAACCTGGGCGCGCAGGACATGGCGCAGCCGGAAAATGGCCGCGTGGGCGTGGTGATCGAGAAGCCCTTTGGGCACGATCTGGAGTCGGCGCGGGCGCTGAACCAGCAGGTGAATTCGGTCTTCCACGAGAGCCAGGTTTTCCGCATCGACCACTACCTGGGCAAGGAGACGGTGCAGAACATTTTGGTGTTCCGCTTTGCCAACGGAATCTTCGAGCCCATTTGGAACCGCAACTACATTGACCACGTGCAGATTACGGCGGCAGAAACGCTGGGCGTGGAGGGGCGCGGGCCGTTCTACGAGAAGGCCGGCGCGCTGCGCGACGTGGTGCAGAACCACGTGATGGAGCTGCTGAGCTTTGTGACGATGGAGCCGCCGTCGAGCTTTGACGCCGAAGCTGTGCGGCGCGAAAAGGTGAAGGTGTGGAAGGCGATTCCCAATATTCCGGTGCTGAGCGCGGTGCGCGGCCAGTACGGGCCGGGAGTCATCGACGGGCAGAAGGTGATTGGTTATCGCGACGAGGAGCGGGTGAACCCGGAGTCGGGCACGGAGACTTTTGCCGCAGTGCGGCTGGGTATCGAGAACTGGCGCTGGGCGGGCGTGCCGTTTTATTTGCGCGCGGGCAAGCGGCTGAAGAAGCGGGTGACGGAGATCAACATCCAGTTCAAGCAGCCGCCGCTGCTGATCTTCAACCGCATGCAGGCCGGTGGGCCATGCCAGGAGATTCAGCCGAACCTGCTGACGATTCGCATTCAGCCCGACGAGGGTATTGCGCTGCGCTTTGGGGCCAAGGTGCCCGGCACGGCCAGCATGGCGGTGTGTCCGGTGACCATGGACTTTAACTACGCGGCGGCCTTTGGCACCAGCAAGGCCAACGGCTACGAGCGGCTGCTGCTGGACGCGATGCTGGGCGACCAGACGCTGTTCAGCCATCGCGACGGCGTGGAGATTAACTGGGCGCTGTACACGCCGATTCTGGAGGCTTGGGCGGCAAAGAATCCCGAGGTGTTTCCGAACTACTTCGCGGGCTCTTGGGGACCGGACTGTGCCGACCGGCTGCTGGAGCGCGGCGGGCACAGCTGGCGGAACAATCTGGGCGCGAGCAAAAGCTGAGGCGGCTGGGCCGCAAAACGAAGGGGCCGCTGCTGGCGGCCCCTTTGCTGTTGGTTGCACAGTAGCTTAATTGTTTGCCTAGCCCTTGGGCAGAATCCTTACGAAGGTACCGTCGGGTAGCTCGCCTTCGAGCAGGTGGACGACGCCGTTTTTGACGTAGCCCTCGATGGCTTTGAACTGCGGCTTGGGGGGCGGTGCAGAGGGGCGCGTGGAGGGCTCAGCGGGCCTGGAACGGCCCATGCCGCGATCCATGGCCTCGTTGGCCAGCCGGTCGGCTTCCTTGTTGCCGCCGCGCAGGGTGTGGCGAATCTCAAATTTGTCGAGTTGGCGGGCCAGCAGGCGAGCTTTTTCCCACAGCGGCTTGAGGCCGGCGCTGCCCACTTTATAGCGCCCAAGCATCTGATTCACCATCAGTTCCGAGTCGGAGACAACGCATAAGTGCTTCGCACTGTTCTCGACAGCCCAGGTGAGCACGGCCACCAGGCCGGAGTACTCGGCGTAGTTGTTGGTTTGCTTGCCGAGGAACTCGCTGAGCTGGGCGACGGTGCGGCCCTCGGAGTCCTCGATGACAGCTCCGTAACCGGCTGGGCCAGGGTTGCCGCGCGAGCCGCCGTCGCAGTGTGCGGTGAAGACGTTTTGGGCGGGTTTCTGTTCGGGAAAAAGGCTTTGTTCACGCATCTTTCATCCAGTGTAGCGGGCGGTGGGCACGCTCACAAAGCGGCCGCGCCGGCGTCCATAGAAGTGAAGCTCATTCACGCATCCGGAGCGATGAATCGATGGCTACACAGGGAGCAGTTTGCACGGTGAGCCCGTCCACCCCGGTGGGGCGTTTCGCATGGCCAGCCAGCAGGAAGGTACAATCCTCCCCAGGTATGGCAGCGACCAGGGCAATGGACGGACCGAACCGCGGACAGCAGGAGCGCGCGCAGGCGCGTGCTCCGGAGATGGAGCTGATCCGCGAGGCGCAGGCGGGCTCGCGGGCGGCGTTTGATGCGCTGGTACGGCAGTACGAGTCGCAGGTGCTGCGCCTGGCGCTGCATCTGACCGGGTCGGAGCATGACGCCGAGGACATTTACCAGGAAGCCTTCTTGAAGGCCTACCGATACCTTGGCAACTTCCGGTTCGAGTGCTCGTTCTACACGTGGATCTACCGGATTGTGACGAATCTTTGCCTGGACCAGCTGCGGCGGCGCAAGACGCGCCGCGAAGACCAGGCGGTGATTACCGACAGCTCAGGCGACGAGATCGACATGCTGGCGTCGGTTTCGGACAATCGCTCGTTCTCAAACCCGGCGCGGGAGCTGGACCGCAAGGTGCTGGGCGAACGGATTGCGGCGGCGCTGGACAAGCTGACTCCGCGCGAACGCATGGTTTTTGAACTGAAGCATTACCAGGGTCTCCGCCTGCGCACGATTGGAGAGATGTTGAACACCACCGAGGAAACCGCCAAGAACACGCTCTTCAGGGCAACCAAGAAGCTGAGAGCGCAACTGGCGGGTGTCCGGTAGGCAAGCCCGAAGACAGGGCATAAGCAAGGCGACACACTGCAGCACTGCACGACGAGGCTGGAAGGACGTAACACCATGAATTGCGAACTTGCCCATGAGCGGATCATGCTGGCGGCGTACGGGGAGCTGCCGGACGAACAGATCCATGAACTGGAGCGGCACCTGACCACATGCAGCGAATGCGTGGCGGAGCGCGAGGAGTTGATGGACCTGCGCGAAGCGGCGGCGCTGCAGCCGGTGATGGAGCCGGATGCGAATTTGATTGCACGCGCGCGGCTGCGGCTGGAAGAAGCTTTGGACGCGCTGCCTCCGCAGCGTTGGTACGAGCGGCTGGGCCAGCGGATGATGAACAACTTTGCCAGCCTGCAGGCGGCGCCGGTGGCAGCGGCTCTATTGCTGATTGTGGGCGGCGGCGCGGGCGTGCTGGGCGGCTACGAGTTTGCCGAAAACCGCGCGGCGCACGCGGCAGCTACCACAGCGCAGATTGCGGCGGCGGCGCAGGAGCCGGCTCCCGTGGCGGTGCAGCCAAAGGTTGTGGCGGGGCAGGTGGCGGGGATTTCAAGCGTGGTGCATCGGCCGAACAGCAACATTGTCGAGGTGAAGTACAACCAGCTGGTGCCGCAACAGGTGAGCGGCTCGATGGACGACCCGCAGATTCGCCAGTTGTTGATGCTGGCTTCGGCCAATGCGCCGTCGCCGGGTGTACGCAACGACTCGGTTGACCTGCTGGCGGCTGAATGCCGCGCGGGGCGCGATTGCAAGGCGGCTGGTGTGCGCGATGCGCTGATGGTGGCTCTGCGCTACGACCGCAACAAGGGTGTGCGCGAGAAGGCGCTGAAGGGGCTGGAGCCGTTTGTGGCCGAGGATATGCGCGTACGCGACGCGGTGCTGGAGGCGCTGCTGAACGACGACGACCCGCAGATCCGCTCGCAGGCCATCAGCATGCTGGAGCCGGTGGAAGCCGATACCAGCGTGCGGCAGGTGCTGTATTCGGTTTCAACGACGGATCAGAATCCGCATATTCGCAATGTTTCGCGGCAGGTATTGAGCCGCGTGCCGGAGATTCAATAGTTCACCAGTCCACCACGGCGCCGCACAACCAGAGCGCCGGGGGACAGGGTGAACCAGCAGGGAGAACGCAACGTGAAGTACCTTTTGAGGCCGTACCGCAGTGCATTCCGCCTTGGAGCTACGCTGTGCCTGTCAGTCCTTGCCGGTTTTCCGGCTTGGGCCGGCGCGCAGTCGGCTCGGATTACACAGGCAATCGAGGATCCAAGTCCGTATCTTCGCTCCAACTCGCAGGGCTACCTTGGCGTGCTGGTGGGCGACATCAACCAGGAAAATGCCACCAAGCTGAAGCTGAAGGAAACGCACGGCGCGGTGGTGACGCTGATTGACCACGATGCGCCGGCGGCGCAGGCCGGGGTTCGCGTGAACGACGTGCTGCTGCAGGTGAATGGGCAGGCTGTGGAGAGCGCCGAGCAGTTCGGCCGGCTGTTGCGCGAGCTGCCCGCGGGGCGCAAGGTGACACTGCTGGTCAGCCGCGATGGGGCGCAGCAGGCGATCTCGCTGCAGCTGGTGGATCGCAAGGCGATGGAGCAGGACGTGTGGAACAAGCTGGGACAAAATGAGCCGGGGTCGGGCTCGGCGCCGGCGATGGGCATTCTTTCCGGCAGCGGCGCGGACGCTCCGCTGCCCGGCGGATTCCACATGCCGTTTTTTGGCAGCTCGCTGAATGTGGGCGCGATGGTGGAGCCGCTGACTTCGCAGATGGCCGAGTACCTGGGCGTGCCGAGCGGGCTGATGGTGAAGCAGGTGGCGCGCAAGAGCGAGGCCGCTGCCTCTGGCATGAAGGCGTTTGATGTGGTTCTGAAGGTGGGCGCGGACCCAGTGGTGACGATGGCCGATTGGGACCGCATGCTGCGTGCGAATGCGGGCAAGGCTGTGCAGGTGACGATTCTGCGCGACCGCAAGCAGCAGACGCTGACCTTGCAGGTGGACTCGAAGCACCGGCGCAGCGAGCTGGAGCAGCCGGTGGCGCGCACTTCCGGACAGTTTGTGTAAGAGTTGTGGATGGCACGACGGGCGCCTGCGCATTGCAGGCGCCTTTTTATTGCGCGTTACTTTGCGTCAGGCATCCAGCAGCCGGGGGTGGATTTGGAGATGGCCGTCTCCTCCTCGGTCATGTCAACGCCGACGTTGGCGAAGAGCGGAGTGCTGAGGTAGCGCTCGCCGGTGTCAGGCAGCATGCAGAGGATGGTGGAGCCCTTGGGCGCGCGGGCGGCAACCTGGAGCGCACCGGCAAAGGTTGCGCCGGAGCTTATGCCGACGAAGATGCCTTCCTGGCGGGCGAGAGCCTGGCTGCACTTCAGCGCATCGGCATTGGCGATGCGGACCACTTCGCTGATGGCCTTGGAGGCGACGACGTCGCCAGCCAGCTTGGCGATGAAGTCCGGGCTCCAGCCCTGCATGGGATGCGGCTTCCAACTGGGGTGCGCTGCGGCGGCGGAGCCGTCAGGGTTACGCTGCTGCTCGATGCCGCTGGAAAGCATGGGTGCGTCTTCAGGCTCGCAGACGACGACCTTGGTTTCGGGGCGCTTTTCGGCCAGAACGCGGGCCACGCCCTTCAGGGTGCCGCCGGTGCCGAAGCCGGTAACCCAGTAGTCGAGCTTTTCGCCGTCGAAGTCGCGGAGAATCTCCTGCGCCGTGGTGCGGGAGTGCATGTCGGGGTTGGCTTCATTTTCAAACTGACGAGTGTAGAACCAGCCGTGCTTTTCGGCGAGTTCGACGGTCTTGTTGACCATGCCCACGGCGCGCGCGGCGGCCGGTGTGATGACGACCCTGGCGCCGAGGAAGCGCATGAGGCGGCGGCGCTCGATGCTGAAGGTCTCTGCCATGGTGACGACGAGCGGATAGCCCTTGGCCGCGCAGACCATGGCCAGACCGATGCCGGTATTGCCGCTGGTGGCTTCAATCACGGTTTGGCCGGGCTTGAGCTCGCCGGTGCGCTCGGCTTCCTCGATGACACCGAGCGCGAGGCGGTCCTTGACCGAGCCGAGGGGATTGAATGCCTCGACCTTGACGTACAGGTTGATGCCTTCCGGGGCGAGGCGATTGATCTTTACCACCGGCGTATTGCCGACGGTTTCCAGAATGCTGGCAAAGCGGCCCATCGATGACCTCCTGGGGATTGGGTGGGGAATACGCGCGGTACGGAAATGGGGAAGAATCCGCGCGTCACCGGTACGCACACCAGCTTATCCCGCGGGTGCGTACTTGGGAATGTGAATTATGGATAGGCTGGGGGAGAGGCTCAGGCGACTTTGGCGTCGTCTTCGTCGGCGACTCGCTCGAGGAATTTCTTGATGGTGCGGCGATTGGCGGTGCTCTCCGGCCAGACCTGACCGAAGCCGCCGGCATTGTGGGCGCAGACGAACATCAGGCCCTCGCCATCGGATCCCCAGCGGACAACGCTGGTCTCGACCGCAATGGCATCCTCTGGCTTGTCGCCCTCGGTGTCGGTGCGCTGCAGGGTGATGAGAATTTTCGTACCCGGAATCCAGCGCTCTTCGGTGACGAGGTAAAGTCCGGACTCGCTGATGTCTCCGATGTGATGCGCGTAGGGGTTTCCGCCGGTCCAGCGATAGGCGATAAGGCGGGGCGTGGCGACGCGCTTGTGATTGCGGCGGTCAGAAACCAGCCAGCGCAACAAGCGGGTCTTGAGGGTGACCCTCTCCGACGCGTCGGGGTCGAAGGACTCATCGAACGAATGACGGCCGGGCATCAGCTCAACGGGAGCCGAGTGCCGCGGTGAAATGCTGGCATGGTCGATTTGTGCGCTCATTCTCGCCTCCTGCACAGGTTCCGAAACCACGCGATGCCGGCTGCTGGAGCTGCGGCTCAAAGAGAGATGGGGAAAACGCAGTCCAAATTCATCGGGGGTACAGATCAAAAGCTGATCGCCCACCTCTGTTCGGGAAAGCTTCAATGTGTGTGCGGGAAGCGCAAGAGCGCTTGCCGCGAAGCGGTCCGGCAGCATATCCGCCGAGGAAATACCCTCCGATACGGCAATGACCCCATAGTTCCGGTCCAAGCAGATGAGGTCGAGATTAGCGACACCGGGCGAGAGCGGAAAACCCAGATAAGGAGTCATCCATAGTCCGGTGTTAGCGCGGACTGCCTGATACTCCATCTGCCGCATCAATGCTTCCGTAGCGGCATCGACTGCCGCCACGTCCAAGCCCAGTAGCGTATCCCGTGTCTGGTTGTAGACGCAGAACTTCTGTACTTCCATCCCCTGATCCCCAACAAAAAACGTGCAGCAGAAATTCCGTGCGGTTCAAGCAGCATTCGTCTGGGGAAACGATCTGCGAATGCGATTGCCATCTGTCTCTAGTCAGGCGCCCAGGACGCTGGAAGCGTGCAGCCCCATTCCAGGTGGCCAGGACATCTGCGGCTTGCATCAATATACCGTCTAAGCAAGTGTTTCGTGGCGTTTTTTTGTACTTTGTTGCTATTACCGAATGCAACAAAAGTGTTACCGCCGGTGCACGCGACAGGTACCTATCGCACGGAGCGGAAGTTGTGCGTGCATACCGCTCCGCGGCCCGCACTGAGGCTGCGCGCATGGGAATTTCATGCGATTGCGCCGGGCTTTCATGGGACGAAGCCGGGGCGGGGAAATGGGATGGAATCAACTGTGGCGGCAGAGCGCATTGCCGCTGATAGGATGGCAGTTATGCGGACAGGCTATTTCTTCACGAGTAAACAGGCGAAAGTGTCGGTGAGCAAGTTGTGCTGGGCGGCAGTTGTCCTGGCGGTTTCGGCAGTGTGGTGCTTGGGCGGGGCGTCTGCGGTGGCACAGACAACCGACAGCCATACCGCGCAGACGCTGGAGAAGCTCCGCGGACTGGGCCGCGGCGTGGGCATTCGCGCAGTGGCGGTTTCGCCGGATGGCAAGCAACTGGCGTGGAGCGAGGGCGGACGGATCAAGGTGGCTCCGCTGGGCGACCTGCAGAAGGCCGAACCGGTGATGGTGACCAAGGACGACGGCCAGTGCGAGGAATCGGATTACACCTGGTCACCGGACTCGAAGGCGCTGGTGTTTTTCTCCGATTGCGGCAGCACGGATGGGCAGCGCGATCTGTACTCCTGGACGGGCGGAACGGACCCGGCGCGTAAGTTGACGGCGCTGAAGGGCTATACCGACATGCCGGAGTTTGCGCCGGACGGGAAGTCGATTGCGTTTTTGTACGTGGAGGGCGCCACGCGGCCTGCCGGAGCGCTGGCGGCAATGAAGCCATGGGCCGGAGTGATTGGCGAAGACGGCGTGGAGATTCAGCGGATTGCGCTGGTGAAGCCGGATGCGGCCGACCAGACGCCGCAGATGATTTCGCCGGCCAATTTGCATGTATTTGAGTTTGATTGGCGCCCGGATTCGAAGGGACTGGCCTATGTGGCGGCCAATCCGCCGGGAGAGAACAACTGGTGGGTGGCAAAGCTTTATACCAGCACGATTGGCGGTGAGCCGAAGGCGATTCTGGCTCCGGCAGAGGTGGCTGGGCCGCTGCACGGGCTGCAGATTGCGGTGCCGCGCTGGCGGCCGGACGGCAAGGCGATTGCCTTCATCGGCGGGTTGATGAGCGACCAGGGCTCGACCGGCGGCGACGTGTGGCAGGTGGCGGCTGAGGGTGGCGAGCCGCATAATTTGACCGCCGACCGGCGGGCAACTCCGGGCTGGCTGGAGTGGGATGGCAATGCGCATCTATATGTGAGCGAGTTGGCGGGCGGCAACAGCCGGCTGGTGCGTATGCGCGTCGAGGGCAATGCGGCCAGCGACGAGGCCACGGTGTATTCGGTACCGGCCAGCGTGGGCGACGGGCGGATGCACATGAGCCTTTCCGATACCGCGGACCGGAAGCTGTTTGTCTTCCAGGCCAGCGCCTTTGACCATGCGCCGGAGATTTATGCGGCGCGGCCCGGCGCGGCAGCGGCCGATTCGCTGGGCGGGCTGGCGCAGCTTTCGCATCTGAATGATGGGCTGACGCCGGCCTGGGGCAAGGTGACGTCACTGGAGTGGACCAACGAAGGCTTCCACGTGCAGGGCTGGCTGATGCAGCCGAAGGACTACGATCCGGCGAAGAAGTATCCGTTGATTGTGATTGTGCATGGGGGACCGGCGGCGGCAGTGACGGCTCGCTGGGGAGCGGGCGGCAGCCTGAGCCCGGCGGTGTTTTCCGCGCTGGGCTACTTTGTGCTGCAGCCCAACCCGCGCGGCAGCTTTGGACAGGGCGAGCGGTTTACCGAGGCCAACCGCAAAGACTTTGGCTACGGTGATCTGCGCGACATTCTGGCCGGGGTGGACGCGGCGGAGGCGAAGTTCTCGATTGACGACAAGCGCGTGGGGCTGACGGGCTGGAGCTACGGCGGCTTTATGAGCATGTTCGCGGTGACGCAGACCGGGCGCTTCCGGGCGGCGGTAGCCGGGGCAGGTATTGCCGACTGGAAGAGCTACTACGGGGAGAACTCGATTGGGGCGTGGATGATTCCATACTTCGGGGCCAGCGTGTACGACGACCCGGCGGTCTACGCCAAGGTTTCGGCCATTGAGTACATCAAGAAGGTGAAGACGCCGACGCTGGTGGTGGTGGGCGACCGGGACGGCGAGTGCCCGGCGCCGCAATCGTTCGAGTTCTGGCATGCGTTGAAGGCACAGGGGGTTCCGACACAGCTGGTGGTGTACCCCAACGAAGGACACGGCTTTGTGAACCCGGAGCACCGGCGCGATGTGCTGCTGCGGGCGGTGGACTGGTTCGAGAAATACATGCCTGCCGGCGAATAGGGCGGGAAAGCTTCCCGGACTGCTCCCGAATGCGGTCCGGGCGAGTCTATCGGGAAGGGCGGGGAGTGGATGCGGAAGCAGCCGCGCGGCCGCCTTGCCCTGTTACACTTTTCTTTGCAGCAAATCGAGTGCGTTCTGCCCATTTGGCCCGGGGATAGAAGGCGCTTCAGGGCAGGTTGCGCGTGCCGAGCGCCTATTGAGGGCGGAGCGGCAAAGCGCCATCCAGTCAACGAGATTTGAGTTCTTTTGAGGAAGAACCGTTCCGCGCGTGAGAGTGCGGTGCGGGGAGGATGCATGCGGCGGTTTCTAACGCTAGTTTTACTGTTGTGCACGGCCATTCCGGCCGGCGTTTCCCTTTCCGGCTGCACGCGAAATCCGGCGGCGAATTACTGCAACGGCCTTGGCTACGGAGCCAAGATCACCGACGTGTACACAATCACGTTGGAGCCGAAGACCACGGGCATCTCGTTGGCTTTTGGGCAAACCAAGCAGGTAACCTCGCCGACCGCGACCACATGTAAGGGAGCCAGCGCCGGCGTCAAGGCTTACACGTACGGTACAAGCAATAACCAGTTGGTGGATATATCGCCGTCGGGCAACATGTGCGCGGGCACGTGGAACCGCAACTCCGGCGGCGGCATTGCGGACTACACGATCTGCAATGTGCCCAATCCGATTCCTTCCACCGGCGGACTGCCTTATTCCAGCGCCTATGTGACGGCTTCGGCTGATTCGGTGGTGTCGAACCCGCTCCAGATTTTCGTCCATCAACAGGTCAGTTCGGTTTCACTCTCGCTGGGCGGCACGAGCGCAAACCAGTGCTATTCGCAGGGCGATGTGGCGCAGTTGGACGCTGAGGCCTGCTATGTGAAGAACGGCGTGCAGTACGAGCTGTGCGCCCCGTCGTCGGTTACGACATATGCGTGCTCTGGCGGTGTTGAGCCCGGCGTCACATCGCTCCCAAGCTGCAACAGCGCGATTGGCGTGCTGACTTTCGCGGTAGGTACCAGCTCGGTGGCCAGCATCAATAGCGAGACCAACCAGATTACGGCGGCATTGCCCGGCACCACGGCAATCACGGCATCGGTGGCCGGCTCGGGATCATCGGCGGGATATTTCTCCACCTGCCCACCGAAGACCATCTCTGTAACCTTGAACGGCAAGACCAGCGGTACGGTCACCAAAGGTGTGACGCAGAACCTGACGACCGTGGTGACGGACACAGCCGGGAACACCATTACCGGTCTCAACCTCGATTATCAGTCCACGAATATCCAAGACATTACAGCTGGTTCTGGAGGCGCTGTCAGCGCAACTTATCCGGGCTCGGCCTCGGTGTACGCGATCTGCCAGCCAGCATCGTGCAACCAGGCTCCCATTAACCAGGTGGGCTTGTATGGCACAGGGCTGCCAATTTCGAGCAATCCGGTCGCAATTACTACGCCGGGCACAGCCAGTGCGTATGTGTGGTACGCGGCGCCGGGCAAGTCGCGGTACTTCGTGCCTGTGCAGCTTCTTTCCGGCACCGTGGGATCGAACGTGCGCATGCCGTACGTGCCGAACTCGATGGTGATGGATAAGTCCAGCACCAATCTGTATTTTGGATCGGCGCGCGAATTGATGATCTACAGCACGTCGAGCAACGGACTTTCGAAGGAAGATACGAATGTTCCGGGTGTGGTGCTGGCGGTAGCGCCCAATAATTCAACCGCGCTCATTAACGATCCAGTGCGCCAGTTGTTCTATGTGTACACGGTGTCCAGTGGAAGCTACACCACATACGGCGGCCTGGGCGTGGCGGCACAGTGGACGCCGGACTCGAAGACGCTCTACGTGGTCGATTCGGCCTCGGCCGGAACCGGCCACGCCGACAGGCTGTACGTGTATAACGCCAATACCGGCTGGACAAGCTACGATCTGAGCGCCTCGGGCGGCGCGACGAATCTGGCAGTGACGGTTCCGAGCGTGGGCGCCTACCTGGGCGGCACATCGACAGTGGCGCATACCTGGTGCCCGAGCGGCACGGCGGCTGACTACGCCTCGATACAGTTCTATCCCGAGGGCGACTCGGTGCCGGTGGAGAGTGACAAACTGGCCGCGACGTCTGACGGCAACCACGTGCTTGGCGCGACGCTGAACGGCAGTGCCATCACGCTGAACGATATCGGAGTGACGATTCCGACGACAGTGGTCAACAACATCAAGTTGCCATTGCCTTGCTCGGTGAGCGGCAACACGCTGACACCCCTGACGCTGACACACACGCTGAACCCGGTGAACGTGAACGGCGTAACAGCCAGTGCCGTCAACCAGATTGTGGCCTCGCCATCGTCGGGTCTGGCGTTTATCACTTACACAGGATCGACGCCGGGTGCGACGCTGCCGTATTACATTCCGGCGGCCAGCGGCGCAGGCACACTGAACTATCTGACGTTGACCGGCTCGTCGGCCATTACGGCGCCGATTGCCGGCGCCTTCAGCCCGGACAACACCACGTTCTTTGTCTCCACTACGGGCGACAATCAGATCCACTACATCGATGTGGGAACAATGACCGACACGCAGCAGATCAGTCCGAATCTGCCGGCCTGCACGCCGGGTACCGATACCGGATGCACGCTTCCAGCAGCGCAGTCGGATCCGGTTCCGGCAAGCGCAATCGCGGTGAAGCCGAGAGCCACAACGTAGTTCCAAACTGAACCAAGCATGCGAGGGCCGGCGAGCAAGCCGGCCCTTGTTGCGTCCGGCGGTGGCGGGCCGCGCACGATAGAATCAAGACATCATGATCAAGAGCATTTCGTTCCTCCGGCCCGCAGGCGACGCAGCGGTTTATGAGAAGCTGTCGAGCTTCTTTTCGGCGCTGGGATTCGCGGCAGGGCCGGGCTGGAATGAGCCAGAGAGCCGCGGCGCTGCGTTCGCCGCTCCGCTGGCGCAGTACGAACTGGTGGATGGCAAATTTCCCGAGACAGCCGATGTGCTGGTGGAAGTGACGGGGCTGGACGCGGTGCATCAGTCCGCCGAGCGCTGGCTGAAGGCCGAAGGAGGCGACGCATTTGCCGCGCGCCTTGGAGGCATTACCGACACGAACTGGAAATCGCGCATTTTTACCGTGGAGCCCGTGGAAGGGTTTCGCTTCAGCTTCTGGGCGTGGAGCGATCCGCTGAAGGGCAAGCCAGTTGCTGTGAACGGCGATCTTTCGGCGGAGGGGATGCGTTTTGCCATCGTGGTGGCGCGGTGGAATGCGGTGATCACCGAGCGACTGCTCGAGGGTGCTTTGGATGCACTGCTGCGCTCCGGCGCCAAGCAAAGCGATATTCAGGTGGTGCGCGTGCCCGGTGCGTGGGAGATTCCCGCAGCGGCGCGCACGATTGCCGCGGGCGGCAAGGTGGACGCGATTGTGACGCTGGGCTGCCTGCTGCGCGGCGAGACGGCGCACTACGAGGCCATCTACAACGAGGTTTCGCGCGGCATTGGGCAATCGCAGCAGGAGACGGGGATTCCGCACGGTTTTGGCGTGCTGACCTGCGAGACGCTGGAGCAGGCTCTGAACCGCGCAGGCATCAAGGCCGGGAACAAGGGATTTGAGGCGGCGACGGCGGCGATTGAGATGGTTTCCGTTACGCGCAAGCTGAAGGGCGGCACAGCTTGACCGGGGGCACGCGGCGCAAATCGCGCGAACTGGCGATGCAGATGCTCTTCCAGGCGGAGGTGGGCAAGCAGACGCCGGATGAGGTGCGCGCCACTTTCTGGCGCGCGGGCGAGGACGTGGAGCCGGAGGTGCGCGGCTTTGCCGAAGACCTGTTCCGCGTGGCCACAGCCAACCAGGAAAAGATCGACGCGCTGATTACGGCAAACTCCAGGCACTGGCGGATTGAGCGTATGCCGGCCGTGGACAGGAATCTGTTGCGCATGGCCATTGGCGAGATGATCGGCTTTCGCGCGACGCCCTTTCCAATCGTGATCAACGAGGCTTTGGAGATTGGCCGGCGCTTTTCCGCGCCGGAGTCGATTACGTTTCTGAATGGAATGCTCGATACGATTGCCAGGAGCCTGATCGAGAGCCGCGACTAGAATAGCGCGCAAATTCTGCAACAGTCTATTCATGCGGCGCGTGCATACTGGAGGGAACCATGCGTTCCTTCCAACCCTTTTCTTCCCTATTCTCTCTGACTTTTGCCGCGCTCATGGTGAGCGTCTCGCAGCCAATACTTGCCCAGCGTAATGTGACCGCGGTCCTGCCCAACGGGCGGGAGATTCGTCCGGCCGGCAACTGGATTGCCGTCGCGCCGTATCCGTTTGCGCTTGCCGTGCGCGGCGATGGCGCTCAGATTGCGGTGCCGTCGATTGGCTTCCCCTTCGCCTTGAACGTGATTGACGCGCCGGATGCCGAGCAGCCCGCGGTGCGCAAGATGCCTGCGGGGGAAGACAACGATCCGGCGGTGGAGACGCATGCCGGGGTTGCGTACTCACCGGATGGCAAGACGCTGTATGAGGCGACCGGCGACTCGGGCAAGATTCGTGTGTACAAAACGGCGGACTGGACGAGCGCGGGCGAGGTCTCGCTGGACGGCACAATTGACGGCAAGGAGTACAAGGAGAGCTTTGCCGCGAACCTAGTACTTTCTGCCGATGGCAAGACGATGTACGCGCTGGACCAGGCCAACTGGCGCATTGTGGTGCTGGGCGTTGGGGGCGCAGACAGTGCGGAGCTGAAGCTGCTGGGTTGCGCGCCGACAGGATCATATCCGTTTGGGCTGACACTGTCGCCAGATGGTGCGCGGCTCTATCTAACGAACACGGGCCTGTTTGAGTACACGACGATTCCTGGCGCGGACAAGGATGATCCGGTGGGCAGCGGCCTGCATTTTCCGCCGTTTGGATTCCCGTCGAAGGCCGCGCGCGAGGGCGCTGTGGTGGAAGGGAAGAAGATTCCCGGCCTGGGCGATGAGAACGCGGTGCGCGGCAGCTCGCTGTGGACCTACGACGTGCATGACAATGCAAAGCCTGTAGTGACGGCGAAGCTGCGTTTGGGCGCACGCATTGAGCAAACGCCCGGAGGCACAGTGGGCGGAGCTGCACCGACCGGCGTGGCAGCCACGATGGATGCGGTGTATGTGGCGTTGGCGCATCATGACGCAGTGGAGAAGGTGAGCGTGGATGGCACGGCTTCACTGGGCACGGTGGAGCTGACGCCGTTTGAGGGCGAGCACTTCAAGGATGTGAAGGGGCGTCCACTGCGCGGTGTGATGCCGAGCGGTATTGCCGTGCAGCAAGGGCGTGTCTATGTGGCGGAGTCCGGCATTGACGCGGTGGGTGTGGTGGACGCGGCGACGATGAAAGTTGTCGAGCACATTCCGGTGGGCTGGAATCCCTCGGCGATTGCCTTCTCGCCCGACGGCACGATTTTGTATGTGGTGAACACCAAGGGCAAGGGCGCGGGCCCGAATGCGGGTAAGGGGCACAATCCTCGGACGCCGACCTATGTGGGCTCGCTGGAGTACGGCAGCGTGAGCGCGATTCACCTGGCCGAACTGCCCGCGGCCGAGGTGCTGACGCGGGCGGTGATTGACGGCAACACGGCGGCGATTCAGGGACGGCCCGCGCTGCCGCGGCTGAAGCACTGCTTCCTTATTATTCGCGAGAACCGCACCTACGATGAGGTGCTGGGCGATGTGGCGGGCGCGAATGGGGACTCGTCGCTGGCGCGCTACGGAATGGATGGCTGGGCGGCAGAGGACAAGACGGTGACGCACCTGAAGGTGACGCCGAATCTGCATGCGATTGCCGAACAGTACGGGATGAGCGACAACTTTTATGTCGACTCGGATGTGTCGGCGGACGGGCATCGCTGGGTTGTGGGCATCAATCCCACGCCGTTCTTCAACACCGCGTGGAGTTCGGGCTACGGCGGACGGCGCAAGGAGTTTGCCGGCGCCGAGCAGCCCGGCCGGCGAGCGCTGTTTGGCGGAGCGGATGCGCCGATGCCAGAGGACGAGCCACAATTCGGTTCGCTGTGGGAGCATGCAGCGGCCAGCGGTAAGGGTATTTTGAACTACGGCGAGGGATTGGAACTGGAGGGCAACGACGAGGCGGCGGGCACGGAGCCGGAAGGCCAGCGGCTGTTTTTGAATTCGCCGCTGCCCAAGCCGGTTTTTGAGTCGACCGACCGGCGCTATCCGACCTTCAACATGGGCATTCCCGACCAGTATCGGGTGGATGAGTTTGAGCGGCACTTCCGGCTGAAGCTGGCCAAGGGGAGCATTCCGGGGCTGGTGGTGATTCGCCTGCCCAACGACCATACGTCATCGCCACGGCCTGACGATGGCTATCCCTACCGCGCGTCTTATGTGGCGGACAACGATCTGGCGCTGGGGCGGATTGTGGCGTTTCTGTCGAAGACGGCGATTTGGAAGGACTCGGCGGTGTTTGTGACCGAAGATGACGCGCAGGGCGGCGTGGACCACGTGGACGCGCACCGCAGCGTGCTGATGGTGGCAAGCCCATGGGTGAAGACGGGCGCGGTGGGCCACATGCACACCAGTATGGGATCGATAACCCGCACTATCGATGAACTGCTAGGCCTGGGGCCGATGAATCTGGAGGACGCGCTGGCCGGCGGCACCTCCGAGATGTGGGACGCCAAAGCGCATCTGGAGCCGTACAAAGTTCGACCGGTCGACCCGAGGATTTTCGTTCCGGTGAAGGCGAAACTGGCCAAGCCCAAGACCAAAGAAGAGGCGGCGGAGCTGCGCGACATCGATGATCCAGACATGATCCGCGAGGAGATGGAGCGCTCGGCGGGCAGCTTACACAGACCCAAGAAAGCGCACCGCAACTAGGGCAAATCGGCGCCAGGAAAAGAAAATTCTGGACTTGGCGCCGGACTCTCCGTAAGCTACAGCCAATCCCCAGACCAACTTCCCCGTAATTCAACATTCTGTAACGCAACGCAGCGTTTGAATTAACAGACGGTCAGTAGTCTTCATTTTGCAGCCTTCATAACTGGTTCTGTGTGGAACACGGGCGAGTGCATACGTGTCTCTCGCTTGCAACGTAGAGGATTCAGACAAAACCAGTTCCATTCCCCAGAGTTGGGTTCGCTCGCTACACAGCCGAGCATTCCGGTGAGCCCGCAAAACCAAACGAAACCACACCCAAGCTCCAACCATTTTCAGGAGAGAGTGACAGATGCAAGGTACTTCAATGAAAGCGCGGCACATGGCTCGCGGCTGGTTCGGTGTCTTCGCCGGGCTGCTTGCGGCTCTGTTGTTGACGATGGCGCAAGGACTGGCGCAGACGACACAAGGTTCGATTCTCGGCTCAGTGAAAGACACGACGGGTGCAGTCATCCCCGGAGCCAAGGTCGAACTGACCAACACCGATGAAGGCACGGTCCGTACGGCGCAATCGAACGCACTGGGCGATTATCGCTTCCTTGATGCGAAAGCGGGCCACTACGCGCTGACCGTAACGGCAGCAGGCTTCCAGAAGTTTTCGCTCACCGGCGTCACGCTGAGTGTGCGCCAGACGCTGCGCCTGGATGCGGCGATGGCGGTTGGCGAAGTGCAGCAGGAGGTCAAGGTAACCGGTGATTCGGTGAGCGCGATTCAGACCGAAACGCCAACCATCAGCGGCACATTTACTGCCGAGGACGCGACCAACCTGCCAGTGAACACGCGCGCCAGCTTCTCGGGCACCAGCGCGGCGGCCATTCTGGGTACATTGCCGGGCGTGCAGGACGACGGCTCGGGCATTTCATTGCAGGGTGCACTGCCGTACCAGACGGAAGTGACCATCGATGGCGCTTCGGTGAAGGATCCCTCGGGCGGCAGTTTCCTGGGTGAAGCGTTCCCCTCGACCGAGTCGATTGCAGAAATTCGCGCCGATGGCGTGCTGGCCAATGCCGAATTTGGCGACCCCGGCCAGATTGTTGTGACCACCAAGGGCGGCGGCGACAAGTTCCATGGCAGCGCCTTCCTCTACTACCAGAGCTCAGCTTTCGACGCGATTGCCTATACTCTTCCGACGACGATCACCAAGCCCAGCCTGCAGGGCAAGACCTTTGGCGGCAGCTTCGGCGGTCCGGTTGTGATTCCACACTTCTACAACGGACACAACAGGTCGTTCTTCTACGGTGGGTATGAGGGCTGGCGCCATCCGGCTCAGGGCACGGTGAACGAGACGGTGCCGACCGCGGCAATGAAGAGCGGCGACTTTTCCAACTACGTGGTCCCGGATGGTGAAGGCGGCAACACATTCACCGGGCTCACCGACCCGTACACTGGCGCCAGTTGGGGCACGCAGGTGCCTTCGGGATCGATCAACTCGATTGCAGGCTCCACGCTTTCAACCTTTTTTCCCGATCCGAACGTGACTGGTCTTACGACTTCATACACAGAAGGTCAGGACTCGAACTACCAGCGCAACGTAGATAAGAGCGGTACCTCGAATCAGTTCGATGTGCGCGGCGACCAGTACTTCGGCTCGAATCAAAAATTCTTGATCTGGGGCCGCTTTACCTGGAAAAACAGGAACGACAATTCGGAGCAGATTCTCAATCTGCCTTCGTCGCAGGGCGTAACTCAGTCGCGCGTGCTGCGTATCGATACTAACTGGAGCATCAAGCCAAACCTGATCAACGAAGGCGGATTCAGCTTTACCCGTGTGACCTCGGGCAACAGCAACGCCTTCGACGGCAAGGCGTGGACCGAGGCGCAGGGTTTTGTAGGTCTGCAGAATCTGTTCTTCAATGGCATTCCAGATATGGGCTTTTACGCATTGCAGAGTCTAGATGCGGACCGTTTGACCGGCCTGAACAAGTCATTCACCTACGAGTACAACGACACCTTGCTTTGGAACAAGGGCAACCACACTTTCAAATTCGGCGTGAACGTTCAGCAATTGGAAGCGCTCTCTCCGCTGGGCTTCAACGGCGCCGACAACTACGGCACCTATGACTTCAATACCAGCGGCAGCAGCCAGGGCATGTTTACCGGCGTGGACCTCGGCGATTTCCTGCTGGGCCTGCCGAACCAGACCTTCTACGACGTGGTGAAACAGGATAACGACGGAATCAGCGGCCACTACAACGCCTTTGCGCAGGATGAGTGGAAGGTGAGCCCGAAGTTGACGCTGACCTACGGCGTCCGCTATGAACTGCACCCCGGCTATTACGATAAGTACGGCGACATCGGCAACTTCGATCCGACCGTAGCTCTGTCTGGTCGCGCCATCTACCCGCAGGGCAAGCAGGCTCTGCTGTCGCAGGCATTCCTGGCCAGCGCCAACGCCTGCGATCCGGACGGCATCAACAACACCAACTCGGCTATCGTGAACGGTGCGCCTTGCATGCCGGTACAGGGCAACGAGACGGCCGGCTATCCCTCGGGCCTGAAGAAGTTCCCGCATCTGCGGTTCATGCCTCGTTTTGGCTTTGCCTACCGTCCGTTCTCCGATGACAAGTGGGCCATTCGCGGTGGATTTGGCCTGTACAACATCAACATGCTGGGCTCCAGCTTCTACTCGCTGACTGGCACGCTGCAGGCGCAGACGCAGCAGTTCCAGAACAGCTACAACGCGACGACGCATGCCATTGGCTACCAGTGGCCGAACATTTACGCAGGCACGGGCGATGCCGGGGCCGGCGGCTACGGTTCGGCTTACTTCGGCACGGCCAACTCCATCGACTGGAAGGACCCATACACCGAGCAGTGGGCTCTGAGCATCGACCACGATCTGGGTTCCGGCTACGCGGTGCGTGCCAGCTATATCGGCTCGGCAACGCGCCAGTTGGTTTGGGCTCCGGATTTGAACACGCTGCCCTTCTCCACCACCACACCGGCAGTGATTGCTCCCATCAGCTCGCGTCGCTTCCCCAACTGGGGACGCATCAACAGCCGTGAAACCGGCGCCAACGAGACGTACCACTCGTTCCAACTGGAAGCCAGCCACCGCATGCAGCAAGGGCTGGAGTTCCACTCGGGATTTACCTGGGCCAAGGCGCTGGCTGATAACCAGGGTCCGACGGCCACGGGCTTTGGCGGCGAGAACGGCGGCGCGCGCGCCAGCTCGATTCTGGATCGTCACGTCGATTACGGTCCGGCGTACGGTACGCGCAAGTTCCGCTGGAACACGACCATGCTGTATGACCTGCCGTTCGGCCGTGGGAAGATGATTGGCGGCGGCATGAACCGCGTGGCGGATTTGATTGCCGGGGGATGGCGTCTGTCGTCGATTCTGACCATGCAAACCGGCCCCTATGAAACGCCGTACTTCCCCAGCGGCCAGGGCGATCCTTCGGGTACGGGTTCGGGTCTGAATGGTGCTCTGGGCGATGGCACGGGCAGCTTCGACACGGGCCGCCGCTCTCAGCATCCGGACCGCGTGACGAGCGTGAGCACGAAGCCAGCCGGACAGAGCCGCTTTACCTGGTCCAATGCCAATGCCTTTGCCTGCCCTGGCGATGCGAGCTGGACGCCGGGAACCTCCTGCACCACAGGCTCCGGAACTGGTCCTTCTCCGCTCCCCATCGGCCGCTTCGGCAATGCCGGTGTGGGCAGTGTGGTAGGCCCTGGGCTCATCAACCTGTCGGGCGGTCTCAGCAAGGGTTTCGTCATCACCGAAGGGCTTCGCCTGAAATTGGAAGGCACGTTTACCAACGTGCTGAACCACACCAACTTGAGCGACCCGGACATGAACCTGAGCGCGACGAGCTTCGGGCGCATTAAAAGTACAATCGGTTCGGACTTTGGCGGCGCACGTACCGGCCAGGTATCGGCTCGGTTCGAGTTCTAGGCTGAGTTCATCACACAGGTTGAAATCGATTGGCTTCAACTGCGGCGCAGGCCTTCACGGCTTGCGCCGCTTCTTCTTTTTGCCAGAGAATCGTGCACATCGGTGGAACGAATTGCCACGGTCTGCGCGTATTCTTGAGAAGAGCGAACGACGGATACAACGTAAATGCAATGCGCGCCGTCCAACTGCATGAGTAGTTTTGTGCGCCAGCTGAGACAAATGAACGGCGCGATGCAGTGTAAGTTTTTCAACGGAAATGGGTTTGCGGCCTGCCCATGAATCTGGTAGGCTCAGGCTTTCTCAGCAGTCAAGGAAAGGAGTCGTAACGTCATGGCAGAGGACAGCAAAGTACAAGGATTGGCATGGTTTTTGGCTGGGCTTGGCGTGGGCGCACTGGTGGGGATTCTGTATGCTCCCAAGAGCGGCCGAGAGACGCGCGAAGACATCAAGCAGGGTGCGCGTGAAG
The DNA here is from genome assembly GCA_036384955.1 of Occallatibacter sp. Classification (GTDB taxonomy): domain Bacteria; phylum Acidobacteriota; class Terriglobia; order Terriglobales; family Acidobacteriaceae; genus Telmatobacter. The sequence goes on along the minus strand of DASVLI010000286.1, from coordinate 24,340 downwards.
GCACCGATTATCTGCGCGCAAAGTCGCGTCTAGCCGCCGAGCAGGTTGGCCATCTGGTGGACAAGAGCAAGGAAAATGTGGGCGAGTACGTGGATCGCGGCCGCGCGCAGTGGGAAGAGTTCGTGGAGCGCGGTAAGAGCCTGGTGAGCGACCAGTCGACACGCGTAACGGCGGCCGTCGAAGCTGGGCGCGAGGCCTATCGCACCGCAGTAGCCACCGAGGAGCCGGCGCCCACGGCCGAGTAGCCTGAAACGCTCTCCAATGCGCCGGAGCGAGGCTCCGCGCGCAGTTGAAGCAAGTGATAACCGCCGGACGCATGCGTGCGCCCGGCGTGTTCGTTGCATATCTCAGATCGCGATGCCGGGGCAATCTGAACTCTCGTGTTGCCGGCGGAAATCGGGTAAGTGAACGTGGACCACGAAACTCTGCTGATGATCTTTGTCGGCGTCACCGGCGCGGCCGTGCTGTTGCAGGCGATTGTGCTTTTCGCGCTGTATCTTTCGGTGAGCAAATCCAGCAAGGCCATGCAGGCCAAGATTGACGAGCTGCAGACGGTGGTGGTGCCGGTGCTGAATCAGTCGCGCGAGTTTTTGACGCGCGTGGGGCCAAAGATCGATGCCGCGGCCGGCGACCTGGCAGAGATTACGCGCAGTCTGCGCGCACAGAGCGAGGACCTGCAGAGGACCACGACCGAGGTGCTGGAGAAGACGCGCAGACAGTCGGAACGCATCGACATAATTTTGAGCAAGGTGCTGGATGGCGTGGACTACGCGAGCACCGCGGTGGCTTCGGCTGTAACCAAGCCGGTGAAGCAGATGCAGGCCGTGATGGCGGGGGCGAAGGCGGTGATCGGCGTGCTGATTTCCGGCGCGCCCAGGCAGGCCCAGACGCATGTGGCCGCCGACAAGGATATGTTCGTGTAGATCCGCGGGCTGCAACGCATATGGAAAAGGCCGGAGCGCATTGCGCTCCGGCCCTTTTTGATGCGGAGAGTGCTACTGCAGGGTGAACTCGACCACCTGGACAGTGAAGGGCGGCACGGTGTGCGTGAAGTGGCTGCTCACACCGTTCAGTGTCGATTCGACTGGCGCAATGCGTGTCGGATTGTCGATGGTGTTGGTCTCCTGCGTGTCGTGCGCGCTGAGTGTGGTCAATTTGGCGGTTGCGGCAAGCTTTGCGCCGGGCAGATCGATGGTCAGAGGCTTCTCGTCCGACGATGCGTTTACCAGTTTCAGGTAAATTTTCTTCGACTTGGTGGCAGTCACGGAGTAGAAGAACTTATCGCCTGCGTTCGCTACGCTTGAGGCAGGAACGGTGTCGCCCACATTCGCGGCAAACATCACCTGGGCGTAATAGGCCGGTGAGCCGTAGCTCGACATGGTGTTGTAACCGATCAGGTTGGTCTCCCACTGCATGCCGCCGGGGTTCACGTTCACCAGCAAAGGAGCGTAGGCGGACATGATGACGATGTCGCTGTTGCGCTCGAGGCCAGTGAGCCAGGCTGCATCCCCCAGCGCGGCGCCAAAGTTCGGTGTGGGCGCGCCCTCGCGCGTGGCCCACTCGCCGACGAAAATCTTGGGGCCGTTGCGGTCGGTTTTGTCGTAGTGGGTGGCGTCCTTGAAGTTCTGCGTGGCGCGCACATAAAAGTGGTCGTCGATGACATCGGGCCTGATGCCCTTGACCGGTGTGGTGGCGATGATTTGAAGTTCCGGATACTTGGCCTTGATGGCTTTGTAGAACTGGGCGAAGCGGGCGTCGTAGCTGCCGGAGCGGTCAAAGGTGTCTTCGTTGCCGACTTCCACGTAGGTCAGCTTGAAGGGTGCGGGGTGTCCGTTTTGGGCGCGCACAGCGCCCCACCTGGTGCTGGTGGAGCCGGTCACATATTCAATTTCATCGAGCGCGTCGTCGACATAGGGCGTGAGCTTGGGGCCCGGATCGACGTGCTCCTGCGCCAAAGAGTAGCCGGCGTAGACGGCGAGCACGGGCTGCATGTTCAGATCCTCGCACCAATCAAGGAACTCAAGCAGGCCGAGGCCGTCGGAGGAGTGATAGCTCCACGGGCTGGGATGCGTGGGCCGGTCGACCAGAGGACCGATGGTGGTTTTCCACTCGAAGCGCTGGTTGATGTGGTCGCCCTCAAGGTAGTTGCCGCCAGGGAAGCGCAGGAACTGCGGATGCAGTGCGGCGAGCTTCTCCATCAGGTCCGCGCGATTGCCATTTGCGCGGTTGTGATAGGTGGGAGGGAAGAGCGAAACCAGGTTTAGCCAGAGCGTGCCGGGATGGCCGACGGTCAGGGCGAGATGATTCTCCGCAGAGGGCTCGATTGAGCCGGTTTTGAGCTCGAAGGTGTACTGCTTCCACTCCGTGGAAAGTGCCGGGATGGTGGCGGAGGCGACAACCTTGCCGGTGTTGTTGCTGACAAGCGCAACGGTGAGCGGGCCGAGGTCGGCGGCGCCGGCCTTTGCATACAGCGAGCCTTTGTAGGCGGTGTCGGGGTGCAGCGGCATGCCCCACCAGCCGGTGTTCAGCACACCGGCCTGGCTTTGCGCACTGGCTTTGTCTACATCAAGGCGCAGGCTGCTTTGCAGCGCGTCGCTGGGGCCGACCGTTGTGTCGGCAGCCATTTTTGCGGCCGCGTCGCCATTCTCCAGCAGATACCAGTAGTTGATGCCGGACCAGTCGCCGCGGAAGGTGCGGTTGCGGACCATCTCGGCGTAGAGGCCACCGTCGTAGGAGTAGTTGATCTCCTCGGTCATCAGGCCGTAGAGGTTGGGGCTGACGGCGTGGAGCGGCTGGTCAGGATGAATGGTGAGCGTGGCAGGCTGCTGGGCGGCGGCCATACCTGCGAGGAAGAGAGCGGCAGCGAAGGCTGCGCAGGCAAACGTTTTCTTATACATCCATCAATCTCCCAAATGTCAGTGCCGGGCCAGTATACAAGGAGCATCCAGTGAAGGGCAGTGGCGCGCGGGACTAGCGGATCCAGCCGCCGCCGACGACCTCGTCGCCGTTGTAGAAGACGGCCGACTGGCCGGGGGTGACGGCGCGCTGCGGCTGGTCGAAGAGGGCGACTACGCGCTCGGCGGGCGCCTCTGGGTCAGGCTCAAGCGTGGCCCCGGCGGGCTCGTGGCGGTGGCGAATCTTGATTTGCACGCGCATGGGGCTGGTGAGCGCGGGAATGCTGATCCAGTTCAGGTCGCCGGCGCGCAGATGATGCGTGGCCAGCTCCTCGTCGGCGCCGACGGTGACGCGGTGCGAGGCAGGATCGATGTTCAGCACATAAAGCGGTGAGGGTGAGGCGACTCCCAGGCCCTTGCGCTGGCCCACGGTAAAGCCGGTGATGCCGTCGTGGCGGCCAAGCACCTGGCCCGACGAGGTGACCAGCTCACCGGAGCTGTCAGGCATCTGCTCGCCCTGCTCTTCGAGATAAGCGGTGAGGAACTGCTTGTAGTCGCCGCCGGGGATGAAGCAGATTTCCTGCGAGTCGGGCTTTTCAGCCAGCGACAAACCCTTCTGGCGTGCGGCTTCGCGCACCTCGGGCTTGGTGAGGTGGCCCAGCGGAAAGAGGGTGTGCGCCAACTGCTCCTGCGTGAGACCGAAGAGGAAGTAGGTCTGGTCCTTGGCGCGGTCTGCGGGGCGCTTCAAAATCCAGCGACCGCGTGCCGGGTCGAATTCATTGATGGCGTAGTGGCCGGTGGCGATGCGGTCCGCGCCAATGGCGCGCGCGGTCTTGAGCAACTGGTCGAACTTGAGGTGGTTGTTGCAGAGCGAGCAGGGAATAGGTGTGCGCCCGGCCAGGTACTCGCGGACGAAGGGGCGGACCACATCCTGCTCGAAGCGCTCTTCCTGCTTGACGACGTAGTAGGGGATTCTGAGATGGTTGGCGACCCGGCGGGCGTCGTAGACATCGTCGAGCGAGCAGCAGCGGCCTGCCTTGGGCGCGTCCGGGATGCCGTGCTTGCCGGCCAGGCGCGTCTGGTCCCAGAGCTGGAGGGTGAGGCCGACGACGGTGTGGCCCTCATGGGCGAGCAGCGCCGCAACGGTCGACGAGTCGACTCCTCCGGACATGGCAACGGCGATGGTATCGGTAGGCATTGTGCTAGATGGCGGGCCGGGGAAGCGGCAAACCTCTCTTCTATTGTCGCGCGAAAGCATGAGATACACAAAAAGGACGCTTCTGGACTGGTCGCAGCTCAAACTCGTCTCAAAATTCTTGACGCGGCCATTTGAAATCGCAGGGCAAATCGCCGCGGCGAATATCAGGCTTGGTATAGGCGTCTCGCAAAGTTCCTGAGATCAGGCCGATATGCAGATCGGGTACAGCATTTTTTAAACGGCTCATGGTTTCGACGAGGCGATAGTACGGTATGCCGGATGAGGGAACTACATAAACTACTCGTTCCGCTCTCGTTTCCATAATCTTCTTGATTGATGATGGCAGATCTTCCTCGCGTACGAAATCTGCGTTGATCTTTGTCCTGCCGTCATCCAGAAGCTGAATGAATTCCCATCGTCCGTCACAGGAGATTTGATCATTGCGAGGTTGAAGGCGGAGAAGGGGAACCTTGATGCCGGTCGATGGCGGAGACTGGACCACGGCCACAGAAATCGTTAGCACAATTAGCAAAGCTATGAAAGCCGGTGCTTGCGCCGACCTGAGGCGAGCGATATCCACTGGAATCACCTGCACCCAACAGTATCACCACGAGAGGAACCCGATGACTGCGTAAAGGCCGCGTCTAGATTAGTGAAATGACCTCGGGACACAGCGTTTCCTAGCCGAGCGTGCCTGCCTCAACGGGCGAGATGGCACGGAGCTTGGCGACGGCATCCGGTACGATGGCCAGAGCGCGGTCCACGTCGGCGTCGGTGGCGGTTTTGAGCAGCGAGAAGCGCAGGCTGGCGAGTGCGCGCGGCCGTCCAACACCCATGGCGAGCAGCACGTGGCTGGGCTCGGTGGCGCCGGAGTGGCAGGCCGAGCCGCCGGAGACGGCCAGACCCTTCAGGTCAAGCGCGATGACCAGCGCTTCGCTGTCCACATGGTCAAACCAGATATTGGTGGTGTTGGCAACACGCGGATTGCTGGCGCCGTTCAAGCCGGTGCCGGGCAGGGAGAGAAGGCCGGCTTCGAGCCGGTCGCGGAGAGCGGCGAGGCGGTCAAAAGTGCCGTCGGTGAGCGAGTGCATGGCGAGCTCCGCGGCCTTGCCCAAGCCTACGATGCCGGGAGTGTTGACGGTGCCGGCGCGGTGGCGGCGCTCATGCGAGCCGCCGAGGATGAGCGACTCAAGCGGCGTGCCGCGGCGGACATAGAGCGCGCCGACGCCCTTGGGGCCGTGCATTTTGTGCGCGCTGATGGAAAGCAGATGGCAGCCGAGGCGATTGACGTCGAGCGGCACCTTGCCTGCGCCTTGTACGGCGTCGATATGGAAGTAGACGCCGGCGGCGCGGCAGGCCGCGCTGATTTCCTCGACGGGCTGGAGGATGCCGGTCTCGTTGTTGGCTAGCATCACGCTGACCAGGCGCGTGGTGGGGCGGAGCGCGGCCTGGATGGCTGCGGGGTCAATCAGGCCGTCGGGACCGGGATTGATAAAGGTGACCTCGACGCCGCGCTCGGCGAGGCGCTGCGCGGGCTGGAGGATTGCGGAGTGCTCGATGGAAGTGGTGATGAAGTGGTCGCCGGGGCGGAGCAGGCCGAAAAGGGCGGTGTTATCGCCCTCTGTGCCGCCGGAGTTGAAAACCACCTCGGCCTCGCGGCAGTGGAAGAGCTCGGCGATGACCTGGCGGGCGTGGTCCACGGCCTGGCGGGCCGCCTGGCCCGGCATGTGGACCGAAGAGGCGTTGCCAAAGGTTTGCATCCAATAGGGATGCATCGCTTCCAGGACTTCCGGCAGCAACGGCGTCGTGGCATTTGCGTCCATATAGATGTAGCTGCCCGTGGCGCCAGCGTTGGCCATTGCTTTTACCTCTTACGATGGAGGGTACCACAGAGAAAAATGACGTATAGCGGCGCATGCCATGCGATCACGGCGGAGATAGAACCTGCTGTGCGGCGAAGTCTGGTGATACAGAATGTATGCGTATGCTTACATTTCTTTACGTAGCCAACTGATAACCCATACTTTGGTAGATGCTGAATTTTGTTTGAATTGTAAGAAGGCATTGCTATAGTCGAGCCACTGGCAGCCTATGCCATGTTGTAGAAATGTGCATGGAATGGATGGAAGCACTTGCTTTCATTGCCCGATGAGGCCTGTACGTTTGAGCCTGCACGCTTCGGCTGAAAACCTTGTGGAAACCCCTTCACCCAAGTGAGGATGGCGAAGCCTTGCACAAAAAAGGTGAGTTGAGTCCGAGCCGCATCTCCGCCGCCGGTTCCATGCTGGCTGATGGGGCTCGCTGGTACGCGGTGTACACCACATGCCGCCACGAGAAGCGCATTGCCGAGCATCTGGTCAGCCGGGGTATTGAGCATTATCTTCCGCTCTACACGGCAGACCGGAAGTGGCGCGACGGCTCGCGAGTGAAGCTGGCGCTGCCACTGTTTCCCTGCTATCTGTTTGTGCAGATCGAGCGGTGTGCGCGCAGGCGAGTGCTTGAGGTTCCAGGCGTATTGACGATGCTGGGCGGCATTGGCCAGGAGCCGGCGCCGCTGGAATGCAGCCTGATTGAAGCACTGCGTGCCGGAGTGGCTGCCGGCCGTGTGGAGCCGCATCCACTGCTGACCGTGGGCCAGCGGGTTCGCATTCGCGCCGGCGTCTTTAGCGGCATGGAAGGCGTGATCGCGCGAAAGAAGGCTGGTCTGCGCGTGGTGCTGACGCTCGATCTGATCATGCAGAGCGTTGCCGTGGAAGTGAACGAATCTGAAATTGAAGCTATCGAAGACCCATGCCGGAACATCGGGCAGTTTGCCGCGTAATCCCCCATACTGCGGAAGCCTGCATCTGAAGCAATCCTGATAATCATTCACGCGCAATCGGCAGCTACGCGCAGCGGTACGGCGCGAATCGCAGCTGGCGCAAGGCGTTTTCATCTTTCATCGGCAATTGGAAACACAGGAATCGTCATTATGAGCGGAGTCATCGGCGTATCCAGGGGAAATACGCAGGAGCGAATCCTGAAGACGGCCGCGGAGCTATTCGCGCGCTTCGGATATAACGGCGTGAGCACGCGCGAGATTGCGTCAGGCGCGGAGGTGAACGAGGTCACAATCTATCGTCACTATCCTCGCAAGCGCGATCTGTACATTGCCGTGCTGAGCTCGGAGTTGCAGCGCGTGCAATTGCGCGGCGACATGCTTTCCAAGCTTGCCTCGGCCACCAGCGGACGCGCGGCTTTGGGCAGCGCGCTGGAGCTGATTGCCACGACCATCGAAAACCAGCCGCAACTGCTGCGCCTGCTGCAGTTCAGCGCGCTGGAGATGAACGAGGAGCTGGACCCGCTGCTGCGCAAGCACCTGGGCGAGCTGGTGGAGGTGCTGGCGCATTATCTGCAGCCGTGGGTAGCCAGCGGTGAATTACGCACCGCGGACGCCAAAACGCTGGTGCTCACACTGATTGCCATCGAGTTGAGCAGCGATCCGCTCCGCAGGCTCTTCCAGGCGGAGAATACGGCGGCGCACGGCATGTTCGAGGCTTACTCAGAGTTTTGCACCGTGCAGGGCCCAAAGGCTGCAACCTTTGGGCAGTAACATAAGTGTTATTGAGAAGTTAGGATTGTAGTGTGCGATGCGCGTTCTTTTATTGAGCATTAATTATTGGCCCGAGCAAACCGGGATTGGAGCATTTACCGCCTATCGGGCGGAATATCTGGCAAGCAAGGGGCACGACGTTACGGTGTGTACCACGTTTCCCTACTATCCGGAGTGGAAGGTTCCCGAGGGTTGGCGCGGGAAGCTGCGGATGGACGAGGAGCGGAACGGCGTGCGCATTGTGCGCTCCTGGGCTTACATTCCGAATCCCGTGACCTCGCTGAAGCGCATTTTGTTCGAGGCAAGTTTTGTCGCGTTCAGTTGCCTGCGCGCACTGGGGCAGAAAAAGCCGGATGTGCTGCTGGTGGTTTCGCCGCCACTGGGGCTGGCGGCCAGCGCCATTCTGCTGAGCAAGCTTTGGCGCATTCCGTATGTCTTCGATGTGGAGGATTTGCAGCCTGATGCCGCGGCGGATTTGGAGATGCTGCCTGGCTGGGCTTTGCGTATTCTCTACCGGGTGGAAAAGGCCGCATATCGGCATGCCGCGCTGGTTAGCACCATTACCGAAGGGATGAAGGCCCGGATTGTGAGCAAAGGCGTGTCCGCCGACCGGGTTGTGCTGTTTGAGCCGCGCGCCGACGAAAGCCTGCTGACCGTCAATGCGGACGAAGGCCTGAGATTTCGCACCAAGTTTGGTCTGGATGGAAAATTTCTGGTGACGCACAGCGGCAATCTGGGCGTAAAGCAGGGGCTGGACGTGATTCTGGATGCCGCGGAGCGGAGCCGCGAGGATCAGTCGCTGGAGTACCTGATTGTGGGAGACGGTGCGGCGCGGCAGCGCATCGCGAGCAGGGTGGCGGAAGGCGGGCTGGAGAATGTGCGCTTGCTGCCTTTGCTCGACGCAGAGGATTTTCGAGGGCTGCTGGCAGCCAGCGATGTGTGCCTGGTAACTCAGAAGAAGACAGTTTCAGACATCGTGTTTCCATCGAAGACGGTCTCGTATCTTGCAGCAGGCTGCGCCGTGGTGGCCTCAGTGAATGCGGCGAGCGAAGTGGCTTCTGTTATCGTCGAGTCGGGTGCAGGCACGGTGGTGGCGCCCGAGGATGGAACGGGTTTGCTGGCCGCGATTCGTGCGCTGCGCCAGAACGGTATTGTCCAGTGCCGCGAGCGGGCCCGGACGTATGCCCACCGGCGGTGGTCGAAAGAGATAGTGCTGGGCTGGTTGGAGAACTGTCTGAGATCTATTGTCGAGTCAGGGAAGCCGCCTGTCGCGGGCCAGAATTCCAGAAACTGAATGTGACGTTGTTGCGGGAGGATTGGAAATGACGCAGCCGGTATCAATCGCGGTCATCGGCTCGGGCTATGTTGGACTGGTTGCCGCCGCCTGCTTTGCGGAGATTGGGCATCGGGTTGTGTGTGTGGACAACGACGAGGCCAAAGTGCACATGCTGCGCGAGGGCGGCGTGCCCATTCACGAGGAATTTCTGCCCGAGCTACTGGAGCGGCACCGCAACACGCGTATCGAGTTCACCAGCGATCTGCGCGAAGCCTCGCGCAAGGCCGATGCGATTTTTATCGCGGTGGGTACGCCGCAGAGCCACAGCGGCAGCGCGGACCTTTCTTATGTAGATGCAGTGGCCAGCGAGATTGCGCGCTCCATGGACTCGTACAAGGTGATTGTGGAGAAGAGCACGGTGCCGGTGTACACCAACGAGTGGATCCGCCGCGTGATTGAACGGAATGGCGTGCCGACGGATCTGTTCGATGTCACTTCCAATCCTGAATTTTTGCGCGAGGGCACGGCGGTTGCGGATTTTCTGCATCCTGACCGCATCGTGATTGGCGCGGCCACTGAGCGCGCGGCGAATCTGTTGAAGAGCATCTACGAGCCGCTGACCTCGGGCGCGTATTACCGCGAGAAGAGCGCGGTGCCGGGCCCGTGCCATGAGGCGCATCCGCCGGCGCTGCTGCATACCTCCACCAAGGCCGCGGAGATTATCAAGCACGCCTCGAATGCGTTTCTTGCCACCAAGATTTCGTTTATCAATGTGGTTGCGAATATCTGCGAGTCGGCCGGCGCGGACGTGGAAGAGGTGGCGCGCGGCATCGGCATGGACTCGCGTATTGGGCCGAAGTTTTTACGCGCCGGTGTAGGTTACGGCGGCTCGTGCTTCCCCAAGGATGTAGCCGCCTTCCGCAGTGTGGCGGAGATGGTGGGCGTGGATTTCGAGCTGCTGCGCGCGGTGGAAAAGATTAACGACGAGCAGAAGCAGCGATTTTTCCAAAAGGTGCGCTCGGCGTTGTGGACCTTCCGCGGCAAGAAGATTGGCGTGCTGGGCCTGGCCTTCAAAGGCGGTACCGACGACATCCGCGAATCGCCTGCGCTGGACATCGTGACGCGGCTGCTGAAGGAAGGCGCGGTGGTGACTGCGTACGATCCGGCAGCACACGCCCGCGCACAGGAAGTATTTCCCGTGAGCGCGCAGATGCACTATGCCGACGATCCCTACGTGGCGGCACAGGATGCCGACGCGCTGTTGATTCTGAACGACTGGCAGGAATTTGCGGAGCTTGACTTGCAGAAACTGCATTACACACTGCGCTATCCGATTGTGATTGATGGGCGCAATCTCTACGATCCCACGGCAATGGCACAGGCGGGCTTTACCTACTTGAGCGTGGGCCGGCCCGCGACCGCACAATCGCTGGACCCGGTTGTGGGCAAGCGTGCTGCGCGAGGTTGAGAAGAAATCAGAGGCCGCAGTGGTAATCGGCACTCTGGGTTGGATGGATTCATCCTTGTCGCAATGCAATTTGAGGCGTCGTCCTGGGCAAGTGGCTCAATGAGTGACATTGTGAATCGGCCGCAACGGCTTTGAGGTGTTTTTGAAATGCGTGTGCTCGTGACAGGTGCAGCCGGGTTCGTTGGCTCGCACCTTACGGACTATTTACTGCGGGATGGCAACTATGTGCTGGGCGTCGACAATCTTTGCACAGGTTCGTTGAAGAACCTGGAGCACCTGAAACGCGAGCCTCGATTTGAATTTCTGGAGCACGACATCTGCAAAGCCTTCGATCCGGAGCGGGTCGATTACATTTTCAACTTCGCCTCTCCGGCCAGCCCAACCGATTATCTGCGGCTGGGAGTGGAGACGCTGCAGGTTGGATCGATTGGAACCCAGAACGTGCTCGATGTCGCGAAGAAGTATGGCGCCAGGTTTCTGCACGCTTCCACGTCAGAGTGCTACGGCGATCCATCGGTGCACCCCCAGACAGAGGATTACTGGGGCCATGTGAATCCGGTGGGGCCACGCAGCGTGTACGACGAGGCGAAGCGGTATGCAGAGGCGCTGGTGATGGCCTACCATCGTTATTACAAGGTCGACACGCGGCTGGTGCGCATCTTCAACACCTATGGGCCACGCCTGCAGAAGAGCGACGGCCGGGTGATTTCAAATTTGGTGATGCAGGCGCTGAACGGCGAGGACCTGACCATCTACGGCGACGGTAGCCAGACGCGCAGCTTCTGCTACGTGACCGATGAAGTTGAGGGAATTCTGGGCCTGTCGCGGAGCGAGGAACACCTGCCGGTGAATATTGGCAATCCGCAGGAGTGGACAATTCTGGAATGCGCCGAGGTGGTTCTGCGTGTCACCGGCTCAAAGAGCAAGATTGTGTACAAGCCGCTGCCGCAGGATGACCCGACACAGCGCCAGCCGGATATCGGCAAGGCGCGGGCACTTTTCGGCTGGGAGCCGAAGATCGATTTGGAGACGGGGCTGAAATTGAGCCTCGACTACTTCAAGTCCTGTCTTTGAACGGAAGCGACGATAGTGGCTGTGGTGCGCCGTGCGGGCGGCATAGCAAATCATGAGTCTGTGCAAGGAGTAAGGTGCAATGAAGCGCGCTTTGATTACTGGCATTACCGGACAGGACGGCGCCTATCTGGCGGAATTTCTCCTGTCCAAAGGTTATGAAGTGCACGGCATCAAGCGCCGCTCATCGCTGTTCAACACCAATCGCATCGACCACCTGTATGAGGATCCGCACGAGAAGGGACGGCGCCTGCTGCTGCACTACGGCGACCTGACCGATTCATCGAGCCTGGTGCAGATTGTGCAGCAGGTGAAGCCGGATGAGATCTATAACCTCGCGGCGCAAAGCCATGTGAAGGTTTCGTTCGAGGAGCCTGAGTACACGGCGAATTGCGATGCGCTCGGTGCGCTGCGCCTGCTGGAGGCAATACGCATTGCGGGATGCGAGAAGACGTCGCGTTTCTATCAGGCTTCGACCTCAGAGCTGTACGGACTGGTGCAGGAGACTCCGCAGAAGGAGACCACGCCCTTCTATCCGCGCTCTCCTTATGCAGTGGCAAAGCTCTACGCTTACTGGATCACGGTCAACTACCGCGAGGCGTACGGCATCTATGCCTGTAATGGAATTTTGTTCAATCATGAGTCTCCGCAGCGCGGCGAGACCTTTGTGACCCGCAAGATCACGCGCGCGCTGGCTCGCATCAAGGTGGGACTTCAGGATCAGCTTTTCCTGGGCAACATGGATGCACTGCGCGACTGGGGCCATGCGCGCGACTATATCGAGATGCAGTGGCTGATGCTGCAACAGGACCAGCCGCGCGACTATGTGATTGCGACCGGCGAGCAGCACAGCGTGCGTGAATTTGTAGAAGCTGCGGCCGGCTACCTTGGGATGCAAATTACGTGGAAAGGTTCTGGCGCAGAGGAGAAGGGATACGACAGCAGCGGCAATTTGATTGTGGCGGTCGATCCGCGCTACTACCGGCCCACCGAGGTGGAGACGCTGCTGGGCGACGCCAGCAAGGCGCATCAGGAACTGGGTTGGTCACCGAGGATTAAGTTCAAGGAATTGGTCCGCGAGATGGTAGAGGAAGATTTGAAGACCGCCGAACGCGATGCACTGGTGAAGAAGCACGGCTATTCAGTCTTTAACTTCCACGAGCGTTGAGCTGCGATAGACGAATGATGGATACAACAAGTCGAATTTATGTTGCTGGGCATCGCGGGCTGGTTGGGTCCGCGATTATGCGTGGGCTTGAGCGCAAGCAGTACGGAAATCTGGTCACGCGCACGCATGCGGAACTGGACTTGACGGACCGCGAGGCGGTGCGGAAGTTTTTCGTGGCGGAGCAGCCTGCGTACGTGATTCTTGCCGCGGCGAAGGTCGGCGGAATTTTGGCCAACGATACGTATCCGGCTGATTTTATCCGCGAGAATCTTGAGATTCAGGCCAACGTTATCGACGCCAGTTATCAGGCCCGCGTCAAGAGGCTGTTGTTTCTTGGCTCCAGTTGCATTTACCCCAAGCTGGCGCCGCAGCCACTTAAAGAGGAGTACCTGCTGACGGGTCCGCTGGAGCCGACGAATCAGGCGTACGCCATCGCCAAGATCGCCGGCATTGAGATGTGCTGGTCCTACAACCGGCAATACGGCACGCAGTATCTGGCGGCCATGCCGACAAATCTTTACGGTCCCGAAGATAATTTCGACCTGAAAAACTCGCACGTCTTGCCCGCACTGATACGGAAGGTGATGCAGGCGCGGCAGGAAGGAAGCGGGCAGCTGGTTGTGTGGGGCACAGGAACGCCGCTGCGCGAGTTCCTTTACAGCGAGGATCTGGCAGATGCGTGTATTCATCTGATGAATCTGCCGGATGCGGAGTACGGCAGACTGCTGCGCCGCGACGTGGCGCCACTCGTCAATATCGGAAGCGGCAAAGAACTGACAATTCGTGAGCTGGCGGAGTTGATCGCGAAGGTTTTGGGGTTCGAGGGCCAGCTCGTATTTGATACAACAAAGCAAGACGGAACTCCACGAAAGCTTCTGGATGTGAGCCGCATGGCGGGGCTGGGGTGGACCGCCTCGGTAAGTCTGGAAGAGGGAATCCGCAGAACCTGTGCGTGGGTCGAGTCCCATCAGGATCGGCTTGCCTGAATCGACGAAAGATTGGACGATAGCGGCCGTGACGATCCGGTCCAGTTACGGAACCGGAGTCTTGCCGGCAGAATTGACGACCATTGCAGGGAGTAGAAAATATGTCAACTCGAAACATCAGAAATAAAAACCGCAGCCGCCGCACGGTTCCTCGGGCTTTGCTGTCTGCTGTTGCGCTCGGCTGCGTGCTTGCCTCGCACGCGCTATTCGCGCAGGTGGAACGTCAGGCGATTATTCCAAGCGCTCAGGGCGCTGGAAACATCAAGCCGCCGGACGCAGTGGGGTCGGTTGGTGAGTTGTCGATAGAGCCGATTGCCGCCGGACAGACGGTACACGTGAGCGTATTCAATGCGTCGGATTTCTCCATCACAGCACGCGTCTCAGAGACTGGCGAGATTCCGTATCCAATGCTTGGTGTAGTGAAGGTGGGCGGCCTGACCAGCGCGGAAGCGGCCAAGATGGTGAGTGAGCGTTTGTCATCGCTCAACCTGGTGGTTGACCCGCACGTGATGGTAACAGTCGATTCGAGTTCCAACGACATTACGATTCTGGGCGAGGTCCGCACCCCCGGTATATACCCCACGCCGGGCAAGCACATGTTGTCCGACGTGATTGCAATGGCGGGAGGCCTGACTGCCAATACCGGGCGCGTGATTGAAATTTCCAATCAAAAGAAGCCGGGCCAGCTGGAGTCGTTGCCATGGGATCCGACGCTGCACAATCTGGCGACCTACGACCGCCCCGTTACAGCAGGAGACCGGATTGTGGTGCGCCCCTGCGGAATCGCGTACGTGGGTGGTCATGTGCTGAAGCCCGGAGCATACTCACTGTGCGGCTCGGCGAAGATGACAGTTTCCGAGATGGTGGCTATCGCGGGTGGCATCGCACCGCTGACCTCGTACAAGCACACCTATCTGGTGCGCGTGCAGCCAGACGGCACGCGGGTTGTGAGCCAGCTCGACGTGCAGAAGATCCTGCAGTCCAAGGCCGCCGATCCAGCAATTCATGAGGACGATATCCTGTACGTTTCGCCAAGTGTTTTGAAGGATGCACTGACGAAGGCATCGGGATTCGCGCTTTCACTCGTGGGACCGCTCTTGTACACCTATCAGCGCTAAGACAGCGACGCGCGCAAGCTGATGGCTGCAGAAAATGTTTGGATGACGGGGGATACCGGACCGGCGATGAAAATCAGCATTGTTACTCTTTCCTTCAATCAGCGCAGGTATCTGAAAGAAGCGATTGAGTCGGTATTGCAGCAGCGGTATCCGGAGCTTGAGTACATCGTTGTAGACCCGGGTTCACGTGATGGAAGCCGGGAACTGATTGAAAGTTACGGAGATCAGATTGCAGCACGCATTTTCGAGCCAGATGGCGGCGCGGCAGATGGTCTTAACAAGGGGTTCGCGCAGGCGACAGGCGATGTGTTTGCGTTCCTGAATGCGGATGACCTGCTGCTTCCAGGCGCATTACAGCAGGTGGCGCAGCAGTTCATTGAGTGGCCGGATATCGATGTTGTGATTGGCAATGGTTACGTTGTCGATGGTGAGGGCAGAAAGATGAAGCACGTGCAGGCCAGGCAATTCACGGTGCGCCGTTATTTTTACGGCGGCTGCCGCTGGTTGCAGCAGGCAACGTTCTTCCGGCGTTCCGCTTTCGCGCTCACACGCGGCTTCAATGTGGAGAACAAAACCTGCTGGGATGGAGAGCTGTTTGTTTCCATGGTTGCGGCAGGCGCGCGCGTGGGCTATGTAAACAGCGATCTGGGCAGCTTTCGCATTCACGGCACATCGATATCCGGGTCGGGTCAGAACATGATCCAATATAGGAACGACAGCCGGCGCATCTTTCGCAACATTATTGGGCGCGAGTGGGGCGCCTGGGACGAAGTGCTCCGCACCTACTTCCGCGCGGAGATTTTTTTGCGCGACCGGCTCGTTTCCGGACAAGCAGGTGCGCGATGAGCGAACCTGTCCGGGTCGCGGTGTTGTGGACCTGTCTGTCCGGATATCTGAATGCATGCCTGAAGGATTTGGCCGCGCGCGAGAACGTGGAACTGTTTGTCTGTCACAGCAATCCCAGCGTGAATGCGCCATTCGACAGCGCGCAGTTCGAGTGGATGAGGCGGCGGATCGCGTGGTCTGTCCGGCCCGACGAGCAGGCGCTCATCGCGCAGCTTGAGGCTTTCAAACCCGATGTTCTGGTGCTCTGCGGATGGCATATTCCCGCATATCGCAAGGCGGCGCGCAAATTGAGAAACCGCGCCTGGCGCGTGATGACCATGGACAATTGCTGGAGCGCCAAGCCTAAGCAGATGCTTGGTATTCTTGTGGGGCCGCTGATCCTGCCATCGCTGGCCGATGCAGCGTGGGTACCCGGCGAACGGCAGGTGAGCTACGCGCAGATGCTCGGGTTTCCTCAGCACAAAATCCTGCGCGGTCTATACGCGTGCGACACTGCGAGCCTGAGTGGTATCCATCGAGAGCAGAAGAGCGATGGCAGAGATGCTTTCATCTTCATCGGACGCTTCGTTGCGGAGAAGGGTATTGCAACGCTTCTTGATGCGTACGCGCGCTATCGCGAGCGGGTTTCCAATCCGTGGCCGCTTGACTGTTACGGGAGCGGACCGCTGCGCGCGATGATGGAAGGCAGGGAAGGCATTGAAGTACGCGGATTTGTGCAGCCTTATGAGCTGAACAAGGGGCTCGATGAATCCACGTGTCTGGTATTGCCGAGCAAGTTCGAGCCCTGGGGCGTGGCGGTGCATGAAGCCACGGCGGCGGGGCTGCTGGTGATCGCGTCGGGCAAGGTGGGCGCGACAGTGCATTTGGTTCAGCCCGGATCAAACGGGTTTATTTTCGACAGTGGGGATGTAGAAGCATGTGCCGCCGCAATGCAGCGGGTGCACGGCCTGAGCAAGGCACGGCGCGCCGAGATGTCGGCGATGAGCCGTACTTTGTCCAGTCTGTACTCCCCACAACGGTGGTCGCAGACTCTGCTGGAGTCGTTTGCGGCCGCGCAACAAACAAGCGAGAAGCCAGCGCCGTGAGCCGAAAGTTCGCGCTAAGCGGCAACATGCCAATTTGGCGAATGATTACACCACCCATGAGGTCAAACAGCCAGTGAATATGCAGATGGGACAAAATCCCGATTCCAAGCCCACAGCCACCGACAGTTCAGCCCAGATGGATATGATGCCCGCGGCATTGTCCGAGGCCGATTCGTTTACCCGGCTCGTTCAATTTCTCAAGAAGCGGGGATGGTTGGTTGTGGTCTTCACGCTGGCGGGGTTGGCTGCCGGCATTCTGGCAAACTTGGTGCTGCCCAAGGAGTATACGGCGTTCGCGAACATCGAGGTGGCCGAGGATCCGTCCGCGCAATTCCGGCTGGAGCAGGTTCAGGATATGGCCGGTGTGGATACCAGCGAGAAGCTGGATACCCAAATTGAAATCCTGCGCAGCCCAACCCTGGCACTAGAAACCATCAAGACGCTGCATCTGGAATCCAATCCGGATTTTTCGGAGCTATTGCATGGCAAGCCGTGGGATCTAGGCCAGCCGAGGGTGCGCCACGATCTGATCGAGACGTTCCGAGGGAACCTTGAGGTATCACGAGTAGGGCACACCAGCATTATGCAGATCCGTGTCACCTCACTGAATCCAGCACTGGCCGCCCTGACAGCAAACACGCTGATTGACCGCTATATCGAGCATTCCTTCCGGGACAATTACGCGGCCACGGCGAAGATTTCGTCTTTCCTGGACGCTCAGCTGAACGGCCTGCGAAGCAACCTGGAGAAGAGCCAGGATAAGATCGTGAGCCTGCAGCGCGAATTGGGTGTCTATGGCATGGACCAGACGCACAGTGTGACGATCGCCAGCCTGGAGGAGCTGAACAAGCAGTACGCGGATGCTCAGGTTGACCTGATGGTGAAGGAATCGCGCTTACGTGCGCTAAAGGAAACGCCTTCGGCACTTGCGGATTCGCTTGCCGCTCAAACTCCCAGTCTTCAGGCATCGATGCAGTCACTGGTGCAACTCAAGAGCCAATATGCATCGATGGCGCAGACCTATGGGCCCGCTTATCCGCAGTTAAAAGCGCTTCGCGCCCAAATTGATCAGGTTGAACACGAACTGACGGCCGCCGAAAAAGTCGAGACTGTACGCTTACAAAAGGAATATGACGCGGCGAAGATGAACGAGCAAATGGTCCGGGCCGCGCTGGACGCAAAGCAGACTGCCGCCTTCAGCAAGGGCGAGCAGGCCATGGAGTACCAACTGGCCAGCCGCGACTATGAGACCAATCGGCTGTTGTACGACGGCCTGCAGCAGCGGCTGATGGAAGCAGGCATTATGGCAGGGCTGCATTCTACGTCCATCCATATCGTTGACAATGCCGACGTTCCCATCTGGCCAAGCCACCCACGTACACGCATGAACAAGATTGCGGGTCTGGGCATCGGGCTGATTCTGGGATTGAGCCTTGCGCTGCTGATCGAGGCAATGGATACCAACCTGAAAACCATGACGGACATTGAGCAGTCCCTGCAATTGCCCCTGTTGGCCGCGATTCCCGCAGTGGACAACGAGGATCTGCTGCCATCTCGTTTTAAGGAATCTGCCGTTGCGCGCGGAGCGACTTCTTGGTCGCGCATAGCCGAGGCGCTGCGTGGCATGCGAACCTCGATTCTGCTTTCAAGTCCAGGCGCGCCGCCCAAGGTTCTGATGATCACCAGTACACGGCCTGCGGAAGGCAAAAGCTCAGTCTCGACACTATCGGCGATTACGTTCGCGCTCAACGGCTCGAAGGTTCTGTTGATAGACGCCGATCTGCGCCGCCCCGCGGTGCACCTGCGCTTCCGAATCGGCAAGGGTGTCGGCCTATCGTCGGTGCTATCTGGCAAGGCGACCCTGGATGAAGCGATCATCGAGTGGAAGGACATGCCGAACTTCCACATCATGACATCCGGCCCGGTGCCACCGCTGCCCTCCGAATTGCTCGGTTCCAAACAGATGGAGAATCTGTTGGCGGAGCTGAAGACGCGCTATGACTTCATCGTGATCGATACGCCGCCAGTGCTGGCGGTGACGGATTCGGCGATGCTGGGCAGATTGGTTGACGCAGCCATTTTGATCATCAGGTACGGCGGAGTGAAGAAGCACGTGGTGCAGCGCTGCATAGACCTGCTGGATCGCTCCGGAACGCACTTGCTAGGCGTGGCAGTCAACGCAGTGGACTACAAGGCGCCGGAATACTCCGACTACTATGGACGCAAATACTACGAGTACTACGGCGAGCGCAACTCGGAATAACATGCACGGAAGTGCGCATACAGTTTCAAAATGACACAGCTGAGTGCAGCATCGGGCAATCTGGATTGCAATTCCTCCGATGCCGCCCTCACGTTTGATTTGGAGAATGGCACACCCTATGCCCATCGGCAGAATGATGCAGCCTCAGAGGTCTTATACCCAACGGGTTCGAGTCCGGCCCGAGCAGATTGAGGCCAAGAATGCTCTGTCGTATGCTGGCGATCTCCTCACCTTTCTCATCGGTTTCCTGTCCGCCTTCTCCATCCACATCGTGGGCAGCCTGCCGCTTGGCGAATTCATGCTGGTTCCACTGTTTCCCGTTTTGCTGTCCACACGCGGAAACAGGGTTCTGAGCGCGCGCATGAATCCGATCTATATCCTGCTTGGCGCGTGGCTCTTTAGTCAGATAGCCACGGATATCTACAGGAGCTCGCCCCAGGAATCGTGGATGAAGGGGCTGGCCGCCATTGGCTTCTTTATCATCGACATCATTTCCATGGTGGTTCTGACGCAAGGCAAGCCTTTGCGTCAGGTTATTTTTCTATTTGGTTTTTCGCTGGGAACCATTCTCGCGTTCAAGATTCAGCCGAGCGACATCGTGCTCGGCGACCCATGGAAATTCGCCCTCTCCTCGGCGGTTGCCGGGCTTCTCCTGCTAATCGGGTGCTACTTCTACAAGCGTAAGAACTATGCGATTGTCGGCCTGCTTGTTGTCATCTTGATTGTGCTGAATCTGATGTTCAACTACCGGTCGGATGTGCTTTTCCTGCTTGTTCTGGCCGTACTGGTCTTGCCGGTGGTTCCAGAGCAAATCGGAAGGGTCCGTCTGCTGCCGCATAGAAGATCAACGGGCCGGGTGGTGATCCTCGCAGGCTTGGCGTTGATGGCAGGCGCACTCACGTTCCTGATCATTTCGTTCGTATCAAAGGTGGGACTGGCGGGCGAAGAAGCGCAAGAGAAGAACATGCACCAGCTTGAGTCGAAGCAAGGCATTCTTCTCAGCGGACGTCCTGAGATCTTGGTATCTTCAAAGGCTGTTCTCGACAGCCCGATCATTGGGCATGGATCCGAGGCCAAGGACTACAAGTATGTGGAGATGCTCTACGACATCCAGATCCGTAATGGCGGATGGATGGATCTGAAAGATACGGAGAATGATTCGCGTGGGACGATCCCAACGCATTCGCACCTGATGGGCGCCTGGGTGTCGGCCGGTATCTTCGGGGCTGTCTTCTGGGTCTATCTCTACGTTTTGGTGTTCCGTGCGCTTGTGATCGTGTCGCTGAATCGGCCTGCAATGGCGCCCATCTATGCGTGGATTTTGATTCAGATGCTCTGGAACATCATCTTCTCTCCTTTTGGTAGCACGGTTCGCATCAACGAAGCGCTGGCAATCATCATAATTACCGACCTTCTGGTCGAAACGAAGTCATTGATGGGTACCGTGAAGGTGACGGGCCGTAAGTGGCGCAGGACGCAAGTCCGCCGAACGGCCGCTGTCGCAATGCAGTTTCCTGGTCAGGGCCAAGCTTAGCCGGCGGGACGCATTATTGCGAGCAGATCGGCCCGCATCGATTGCCCAGCAGAACTCTGCCAGATACTAGACACGAGAACCATGTCAGTGACGAAACCTTTTGGAAAAATCCGAACGCTCTCTACGCTGCTCAGTAGGCAGAACCTGGAGGGCAACCGGTCGCTGCAGCGCTATCGCAATGTGCTTCTGGCGGGCATGACAGCGTCTGCAGGCCGCGGCATTTCGATCATTACATCGATCCTCACCGTCCGGATGACGTACAACTACTTGGGCGCGGAACGCTACGGAATGTGGATGACGATCACGTCGGTCATCGCCATGTTTGGATTCGCTGATTTAGGGCTGAACAATGGTCTGATCAATATGGTGGCCAACGCCACCGGCCGGGACGATACGCCGGGTGCACGCCGGGCGATTTCGAGTACATTCCTGTTGTTATGCGCCGCTGTCGCAGCCCTCACGGTTGTATCCGGCCTGGTTTTCACGTTCATCACACCAGCAAAACTCTTCAACGTAACCTCGACCATGGCAGTACGTGAGGCGGGTCCGGCGCTCATTGCCTTCTATCTGTGCTTTGCCATTCAGCTTCCGCTAGGCTCTGTACGCGGAACGCAATCCGGGCTGCAAAAAGGCTTTCACAACAATCTCTGGGCCATGCTGGGGACGTCGGGAGCGCTGGTTGCAATGCTGGTGGCGGTCTATCGGCATTTTTCGCTGCCCTTGCTTGTGCTCTGCGTCTCCGGCCCTCCCGTGATTGCGTCGGCGTTGAACGGCATAGAGTTGTTCGGTTTTTCACATCCAGAGTTGCGTCCGTCGTTCGGCTACTTTTCCCGCGATGCAGCCAGGGATGGATTGCGCACCGGTCTGATGTATTTTCTATTGCAAATCTCATTCACCATTGGCATGCAAACCGACAACGTGGTAATTGCGCAGATTATGGGTGCATCCTCGGTTGCGGCATACGCAGTGCCGGCGCGGATGTTTAACCTTGTTACATCGTTTCTTATCATGGTTTCTGGATCGATGTTGCCGGCGTATGCCGAGGCGCAGGCGCGAGGCGATTACCAATGGGTCCGCAAGAGCTTTTACCGGGTGCTACTGTTTGGTACTCTCTGCACATTACCGATCACCCTTCTGCTCGTTCTATTTGGCAACAAGATCCTCGCGCTTTGGGTTGGACCCGGTGTACAGGCGTCAATGCCTCTGCTGGCAATCCTTGGCGTGCAGTGCCTGATCTATGCATATCTCCAGCCCATCAATTTCCTCTTGAATGGACTTGGGCAATTCCGCGTGCAGGTGATTTGTGCGCTTATCAACGCAGTTGTCAATCTTGGCCTGACCATTCTTTTTGTCCGCCGATTCGGAATCGTTGGGGCGGTGATGGGGACATCTATCTCGTTCCTGCTGGTAACGGTTATCCCGCTGAGCATTGAGATAGCGCGCGTTTTTAGAAATATGCGGAAGCAGGGACAACACCCCTCCGAGTCAGGGCTGTCATAACCGCCAGGACGAGCAATCGAGTGCGCACGCTATGATCACAGTTGCAACATGCCGGGTCGAGCTCAACGTGCCTATCAAGTCCGAGCCAAACGGTTGTAGTACTTCTCATACGAAGCGCATCATTGAAGCTCGATCAGGGTTTGCGGCAGAAAGATGCGGCACTGATCGACATTGAATCTATGCAGACGGCTCACTGGAATTAGCTGAGCCATGGAGCCGCGCTCTCATCGCATATGAGAATCCTTCGAGTCATTCACAGTACGAAGCCAGAATCCGGCGGGCCGATTGAGTCCTTGACGCGGCGCTCGGAGGGACTGGTGCGCGAGGGGCACACAGTGGAAGTCGTCAGCCTCGACGCTCCCGAGGAGGCGCTCACTCGCTCGCTCCCGTTTCCTTTGACGGCGCTCGGCAAAGGTCTGGGGCGTTATGGTTTCAATCTGGCTCTGCCGCTGTGGATGCGCCGCAATGCACACCGCTTCGATGTTGTTGTCCTCCATGGGCTGTGGAACTTCTCCTCGTATGGCGCGTGGCTGGGGATGCGTGGGCTGCCAATGCCGTACTTCATCTTTACTCACGGCATGATGGATCCGTGGTTCCGCGAGCAGTATCCGATCAGGCATATCTTCAAGCAGATTTATTGGTGGCTGGCCGAGGGGCGTGTGCTGCGCGATGCGCAGAGGGTCCTGTTCACCTGCGAAGAAGAGAGGCTCCGCGCGCGGAACGTTTTCCGAGGATTCAACTACAGCGAACGTGTGGTGCGTTACGGCACTTCGGATCACTCCGGTGATCCGGAGGAAGAGCGTGAGGCATTTCGCAGTGCGTTTCCTGAATTGAAGGACAAGAGATTTCTTCTCTTTGTCGGCCGCATTCATCCCAAGAAGGGATGCGACTTGTTGATCGATGCATTTGCACAGTGCGTGCGCGACCTGCCGAACGACGTGGATGTGGTGATTGCCGGGCCGGACCAGATGGGGCTGATGGCGGGTTTGAAAGCGCACGCCGAAAAGCTGGGCATCGCAGACCGTGTTCACTGGCCAGGCATGATCAAAGGCAATCTGAAGTGGGGCGCCTATCGCTATGCAGATGCGTTCATTTTGCCCTCGCATCAGGAGAACTTCGGAATTGTTGTTGCCGAGGCAATGTCCTGCTCTACACCGGTGCTGATCAGCGACAAGGTGAATATCTGGCGCGAGGTGCTGGATGAGCGTGCTGGGATGGTGGAGCCGGATACGCAGGAAGGCACCGCAAACCTTATCCGAAAGTTCTACGCTACCAGCGCGCCTGAGCGCGATGCGCTTCGTCGAAGTGCGCGGGCGGGCTTCGAGAATCGATTCGATATTGACCAGGCTATCAGCGAGATTGTCAGCGTCTTCAAGCTGGAGGACGACCGGCCGACAAAGCCATCGACTCACAAGTGGCGCGTGCTGAATGTCATTCATCGCACCAGCCCGGAGTCGGGCGGGCCCATCGAGTCGGTGGTCCGGACTTCAGAGGCTTTGCAAAAGGCCGGCCACTACGTGGAGGTGCTCAGTCTGGACAGCAAGAAGGAACTGGCCGCGCGGCATTTCAGTTTTCCTGTCACGGGACTGGGACACGGCATGGGGAAGTTCGGCTTCAACTGGCGCCTGACTCCATGGCTCAGTCAAAATGCGGACCGCTTCGATGTCGTGATTCTGCATGGAATCTGGAACTACACTTCGGTGGGTGCCTGGCGTGCCCTGCGCGGGCGCAGTGTGCCGTACGCGCTGTTCACTCACGGCATGCTTGACCCATGGTTTTACGATCACTATCCGATCAAGGGGCGCTTGAAGAAGATCTACTGGAAGCTCTTGGAAGGCCGCGTGCTGCGCAATGCACAGCGGGTACTCTTTACCTGCGAGGAGGAAAAGTTGCGAGCGCGCATGGCCTATCGCGGGTTCCGTTATCGAGAGCGTGTGGTGATGTTCGGGACCGCCGATCCGCCGGCCAACATCGAGGAGCAGCTCAGCGCTTTTCGCAAGGAGATTCCCAGCCTCGATGGTCGGCGCTTTTTGCTTTTTATTGGGCGTATGCATGTAAAGAAGGGCTGCGATCTGCTGGTGAAGGCCTTTGCCCACCTGATATCGCAACTGCCGGAGGATTTGGATCTGCTGATTGCCGGCCCTGACGAAGTAGGCTTGTCTCCCGTTCTGCGTGAGATGGCCGCGCGCAACGGCGTCGAGGAGCGCATTCACTTTCACGGCATGTTGACGGGCGATGCCAAATGGGGCGCCTTCCGCGCCTGCGAAGCGCTGATTTTGCCTTCGCACCAGGAAAACTTCGGCATCGTGGTGGCCGAGGCTATGGCTTGTGCAAGGCCCGT
>DASVLI010000285.1:0-3738 GCA_036384955.1 Occallatibacter sp. | reverse complement strand
CGACTTGCACCTGGCCCTTGTACAATTGCCGCAGTTTTGGTTCGAGACATCAGGGGAGTCTCAGCGGAAATTGGGCAACGCCCACGTTACCTGCCTGCGCTCTGTTTTGATGAAACCCGAGCACGAAGCTTGGCTTGACGCCATTTGGGATAAGTGGTGCGCGGCTTGCGCCGCGGTAGCAGGAGTCTAGGCAGATGATGAATTCGATGCCGGTTGTGGCTGGAACGGAAAACGTTGTCATTTCTGCCGGAGAGTGCTCCATCCTCTTCGCTCCAGTCCTCGGCGGCAAGATTGCATCCCTCAAAGTTGACGGTGTTGAGCTGCTTCAGGCTCCGCTGGCCCCCGCCGTGCCGCGCACTTCCACGATGGCCTTTGACGAGTCCGACGCCAGTGGCTGGGACGAGTGCCTGCCTTCCGTGGCTGCCTGCGAAGTGAAAACGAATTCAGGCACAGCCTCCATTCCCGACCACGGCGATCTGTGGCGTGTGCCGTGGCAGGTTCTCGACTCCGCGCCGGGCTCCGTCCTGCTTCGCGGCGAGTGTTTTTCTCTCCCGCTCGCAGTTGAACGCTCTGCCACTCTGCTTGAAACCGAATCCGGCTGGCGCCTTGAGCTCGACTACACCGTGACCAACACCGGCAGTAATGCCGTGCCGTGGTCCTGGGCCGCGCATCCGCTCTTCGCCACCGAAGAAGGTGACCAGATTCTGCTGCCGGCCTCCATCACAACCTTCCGTGTCGAAGGCTCTCGCGGCAATCGTTTGGGTAGCCAGGGTGCGGAAGTACAGTGGCCGGTCGCGCTGCTCTCGAATGGAACGCACGGCGACCTCAGCGTAGCCGCCGGCGCCGATTCCCTGATTGGCGACAAGCTCTTCACCGGCCCCCTGGCCGCCTCCGACAACTGGTGCACACTGTTGCGCCACTCGGTTGGTCTGCGCCTGCGCGTGGAGTTCGACGTCGAAGCGACGCCGTATCTTGGCCTCTGGCTCTGCTACGGCGGCTGGCCAGAGCGCCCCGGCCCCACGCAGGTCTGCGTGGCCATGGAGCCCTCGACCGCCCCCTGCGACTCGCTGACTGTGACGGGTCCCTGGTCGCGGACGCTCGCACCCGGCGAATCCTTCTCTTGGCCGATGCAGCTTGAGATTGAAAGGCTTTAGGATAGATAGCGATATGCAGGATCCGCAGGCACTTTCCGACCTCCACCGTAAACGATTTCAGGATGCCCCCGCTGTCTTCGTCGCGCCTGGCCGCGTTAACCTCATCGGCGAACACACCGACTACGCCGAAGGCTTCGTAATGCCCGTTGCCATCGACTTTGCGACTCTGGCTGCCATCTCTCCGCGCACCGACAGCAGGATTGTTCTCTACTCGGAAAACTACACTGAAGAGAAGTCCTTTGACGCTGCGGCGCTGCCGGCGGCCGCGCTCCACCACTGGAGTGATTACCCCATGGGCGTCGTCCACATCTTGGCCGGCGAAGGCCACAAGATTCCCGGCTTCAATCTCTCGCTCTGGGGCGATGTGCCGCTCGGATCCGGCCTTTCAAGCTCTGCCGCCATCGAAGTAGCCACGGCGCTGGCCGTCACTTCGCTTCTCGACGTCTCTTATCCCGGCCCGGTGCTGGCGCGGCTTTGCCAGCGCGCCGAAAACGAGTTTGTCGGCGCCAACTGCGGCATCATGGACCAGTTCATCTCCAGAAACGGCGCTGAAGACCACGCGCTGCTGCTTGATTGCCGCGACCTGAGCTTCAAGCTGGCCCCGATTCCACACAACATTGCCTTGGTGATTGCCAACACCATGGTCAAACACTCCATCGCCGGGGGCGATTACGCCACCCGCCGTGCTGAAGCCGAGGCCGCCTGCGCCATCATCAACGCACACCGCGGCGGTGTGCCGTTCCTGCGCGATGCCACGCTCGACGATCTGGAAAAGTGGGGCCATGAGATGGCGCCCAAGTCACTGATGCGGGCGCGCCACATTATCACCGAGAACCTGCGCACCGTGGCTGCCTGCGAGGCCCTGCTGGCCGGCGATCTGACCACGCTGGGCCGGTTAATGGCCGAGGCCCATTGGAGCTATAGCCGCGACTTCGAGGCCAGCTGTCCTGAGGCTGACACAATGGTTGAGCTGGCGCAGGACCTGCCCGGCCTGATAGGCGCCCGCCTGACCGGCGGCGGTTTTGGCGGCTGCACCATCAACCTGGTGCGGCAGGATCAGGCCGTTGCATTCTCAAAAGCGCTAGGTGAGCGCTACGCAGCACGCACCGGGATTACTCCGCAGATTCACATCTGCCACGCCAGCAACGGCGCACACAAAATCGTATAAACAGCGTTGAATCAGCGCAATATGAGGGATCTCGCAGCCGGAAAGTAACCCACCTGCGGCTTGCGGCTTTCGGCCGGCGCCGCTGCCACTTTCGGGGAGGCATCTACCGGCCAACTTCTTGGTAAAATTGGGCAATATTCATCTACTTCGCCGCTGCATGATGCCTATTCATCTGCCCCGGCGCGGTAAGGGCCGATGTCTCATACCAGCCAACCGGTTTGAGCATCATCACGAGTGACTGATGCAATCGAATTCCGATACCCCCTTTTCCTACGAGTCGTTTCCTTCCACCGGGCTCGTCGCATACTTCTCCATGGAAATCGCCATCCACCCGGCGATGCCCACCTACTCGGGCGGCCTGGGCGTACTGGCCGGTGACACTCTGCGCGCGGCTGCCGATCTGGGCGTGCCGCTGGTGGCGTTCTCGCTGGTGCATCGCAAGGGCTACTTCCAGCAGCACCTTACCGGCGCCGGCGACCAGTGGGAAGAAAACCAGCCCTGGGACCCGGCCAAATTCTGCACGGAAGAGGCTGCACGCATCACCGTCACCATTGAGGGCCGCATTGTCACGGTGCGTGCCTGGCGCTATGAGCTGGTTGGCCGCTATGGCCACGTGGTGCCCATCTACCTGCTCGACACCGACATCGAGGGCAACTCCACCTGGGACCGCGCCCTGACCGACAACCTCTACGGAGGCGACTCGAATTATCGGCTGCAGCAGGAAATCATTCTCGGCATGGGCGGCGTCCGCATGGCCAGCGCTTTTGGCCATGCCATCAACGTCTACCACATGAACGAAGGCCATGCCGCGCTGCTCACGCTGGCGCTGCTGGAGCGCGAATTGGGCGGCGGAGCGCAGTCGGCTCCCACCCAGGCCGATATTGCCCAGGTTCGTTCGCAATGCGTCTTTACCACCCATACCCCGGTGCCCGCGGGGCACGACCGCTTCAGCATGGAGCAGGCCGGGCGCATCCTCGGCGGCGATCGCGCCGCGCGCCTGGAAAGCCTGGGCTGTATTCGCGACGGCGTGCTGAACATGACGCTGCTCGCGCTCTGTTTCAGCCGCTACGCCAATGGCGTGGCCATGCAGCACGGTAAGGTTTCGCGGGCCATGTTCCCTGAGTTTGCCATCGACTCCATCACCAACGGAGTGCATGCGCCCACCTGGGTTAGCGAGCCCTTCCAGCAATTGCTGGACAAACACATTCCCGCCTGGCGTCGCGACAACCTCTTCCTGCGCAACGCGATCGACCTGCCCGAGCACGAGATTCTCCATGCGCACGAACAGGCCAAGGAGTCGTTGCTGGCCGAGGTTGGCACGCGCACCGGACAGGTGCTCAACCCGCGCGTGCTCACGCTGGGCTTTGCCCGCCGCGTGGCCACCTACAAGCGCGCCAGCCTGCTCTTTACCGATCC
>DASVLI010000284.1:0-2675 GCA_036384955.1 Occallatibacter sp. | reverse complement strand
GAAAAAGTCCGAAAGCATGGCGAAAGGGCAAAATTTAGGGGATGGAAAACCATCAGACGAGGTGCACGGATCGTTCCTGTGGCATCCTGATGCGTTCCATTTTTCATCCGTTCAGATAAATTGAGTTTTTCCGCAGCCTGTGAAGGCCGGACGATTTTGCGGCACTTATGGCACGGCTGAAGCCGTGCCCCTTCAAAGACACAGCCCAGGAACACTTCCCGCTGCCTCACTCGTACCTGAGTGCCTCAATCGGGTCGAGGTTGGCGGCGCGGATGGCGGGGATCATGCCGCTGACCAGGCCGGTGACGGCCAGAATCGCGGTGGCCACAATCACCGATGTGGGCGAGATGAGCAGTTGGATGTCGGCGGCCTCCGCGTTCTTGGCAATGGCGCTATAGAAGGTGATGCGACCCACGGCCAGCGAGACGGCGTAGGCCAGTGCGATGCCGCTGACGCCGCCGACGCCGGTGATGACGAAAGCCTCGGCCAGAAATTGAATGAGGATGTGCCGCTTGCGCGCGCCCAGCGCTTTCTCCACGCCGATTTCGCGGGTGCGCTGCTGCACGGCGACAAGCATGATGTTCATCAGGCCGATGCCGGCAATGCCGAGCGTGAGCGCGCCGACCAGCGAGAGCAACACCTGCAGCGCGATGGAGAGAATCTGGAACTGCTTGAGCTGGGTGAGCAGATTGGCGACGTAGACGGCGTTACGGTCGGTGGGCTTGAAGTGGTGCGCCGCGCCCAGTGTCTCGCGCAGGGATTTTTCGGCCAGCATGTTGTCGCCGCGATAGTTGAACCAGATGCCGTCGAGATACTTGGTGTCCTTCAGGTCGCTCATGGTGCGGAAGGGCACGTAGATCTGGCGGTTGCGATCGTTCCCGTCGCCGCCCTCCTGCATTTTGGGCGTGAGCACGCCGACGATGGTGAACAGCACGCCATCAAGGCGAATGCTTTGGCCGATGGCCCAGCCGCCGGAGAAGAGCTTGGTCTTGGCCTCCGAGCCGATGACGCAAACATGCGCGCGCTGCTCCTCCTCCTGCCCGTTGAAGAAGCGGCCGGATTCGGTGTCGAGCTTCCAAATCTCCTGGAAGCTGGGCAGCACGCCGTTCACGGTCCAGGTGTAGGTGTGCAGGTCGTCTTTGACGATTGCGTCCTTTTGCACCTGCGGCGAGATGCGGCCGAGGCCGGGCACGGCGGCGGCTACGCGGTCCACATCGTCCTGCATAAAGCGGACGCGGACGCCGGCCTTGTCTCCGCCGGCCTGCTGGCTGGTGCGGCCGGGGAAGGCGCCGATGACGTTGGTGCCCCACTGGGCGAAGATGGCCTCGACGGCGCGGCTGAAGCCGGCGCCATAGGCCAGCAGCAGCACCACGGTGGCAATGCCCCACGCCATGCCGATCATGGTGATGGCGGTGCGGCGGCGATTGTAGACCATGGCCTCCCAGGCCTGGGCGAGGATGTCTTTCAACATCGGCTTCTAGCTCCTAGCTTCTAGCTTCCAGCTACTGGCTGGTGCGTGTCAGAACGAAATTGCTCAACTCTATTGATCTTAGCCATTGCATATTCTCAGGCACGAACAAGCTAGCAGCTAGTAGCTAGAGGCTAGCAGCTGCTTTTTCACTCGCGGCGCAGTGCTTCAATGGGATCAAGTTCTGCGGCCTTGCTGGCCGGGTAAAGTCCCGCGGCTACGCCGCTGAGAACCAGAGAGCCTAATGCGAGTGCGGCGGACCAGGGCACCAGCCGCGGCGGATCGAAGCCCGGCATTTTGCCGGTGAGGAAGTGCTGCATCAGTCCCATGGCGCCGGCCGAAAGCCCTATGCCGATAACTCCGCTGAGACCGGTGAGCAGCAGTCCCTCAAGAAAGAACTGCATGAGGATGCTGCGGCGGGTGGCGCCGAGAGCTTTGAGCAGGCCGATTTCGCGGGTGCGCTCGGTGACCGAGACCAGCATGATGTTGATGATGCCGACGGCCCCGAGGCCGAGCGTGACCACGCCGACGCCGCCGAGAAAGATGTCCATCGCGTTGAAGATTGCGCCCACAAGCTTCTCCTCGGTGATGGTGTCGAACTCGTCGAAGGCGTCCTTCATGGAGGCGTCGAAGCCGTGGCGCTCGGCGATGACGCGATGCACGGCGGCCACTGCGGCGGTGACTTCTCCGCGGGTCGTGGGCTGGTACTGGATGGACGTCAGCGCATCGTCAGGAATGTTTTCGCCCTTGAGCGGAAACAGCTCCTGCATGGTGGTGACGGGCACGTACATCTTCTGGTCGTCGAAGTCGTTGTTGCCACGGCTGATTTTTTGTACGGAGCCGACCACGGTGAAGGCGCTGCCATTGATGAGGATGGTTTCGCCCAGCATAGGGCGGCCGGCGAAGAGCAGCGTGGAAGCCTTGGCGCCGAGCACCACCACGCGGCGGCGCTGGGTCAGGTCCATGGCATCGATGAAGCGTCCCTGGTCCATGGGGATGAAGCGGACGATTGGGTAATTGGGCTCGACGCCCATCACGCGGCTGGAGGTGTTGTTCCACTGGCTGACCTGGTAGAGGTCAAAGCGGGCCAGCTCGACGGTGACGGCGCGCAGCTCGGGCAACTGGCGCAGGGCGGCCTCGTCGCGCAGGGTGAGCTGGTAGGGACGCATGCCGGTGTGCTGGTTGGCTACGGCGGGAATGGTGCCGT
>DASVLI010000283.1:0-2910 GCA_036384955.1 Occallatibacter sp. | reverse complement strand
CATTGCGGCGGGTGCGTGCGGCAGGTCCGGAATGCGGCTTTCCCCGTATACTCAGAGCATTCATGGCTACGCACCTGGACACAATTCTTGAGTCGACACGAGCCACGGTGGCTGCAGCCAAGGCGCGCGTTTCGCGGGCCGAGTTGGAGCAGCTGGCAGGCGACCACACGCCGCGCGGATGGGCCTCGGCTCTGCGCGAGCGCTCGGCTGAGACACCTGCGGTGATTGCGGAGATCAAGAAGGCTTCGCCGTCGAAGGGGCTGATTCGCGCCGAGTTCGATGTGCCGTGGATCGCGCGGCGTTACGAAGCCGGCGGAGCGGCGGCACTTTCCGTGCTGACCGACGAGCCGTACTTTCAGGGCAGCCTGCGCAATCTTGAGCTGGCTTCAGAGGCCGCTGCGCTGCCGTGCCTGCGCAAGGACTTCATGGTGGACGAGTACCAGATTGCCGAAGCGCGGGCGCATGGGGCCGATGCGATTCTGCTGATTGCCGCAGGGCTGACCAACGCCGAGATGAAGCGCTTTGCCGCTGCCGCGCATGGGCTGGCCCTGGATGTGCTGGTGGAAGTGCACACGCAGGATGAGCTGCACCGCGTGCTGGAGGCGCTTGGCGACGACGGCGCCGATGCAATAGGCGTGAACAACCGCGACCTGAAAACGCTGGAAGTGCGGCTTGAGACATCGCTGGAGCTTGCCGCAATGATGCCAAAGGGGCCGATGCGTGTGGCCGAGAGCGGCATCCATACGGCTGCGGAGATGAAGCAGCTGCTGAGCGCGGGATTCAATGCGTTCCTGATTGGCGAGAGCCTGATGCGCCAGGCCGATCCTGGCAAGGCGCTGGCCGATCTGCTGGCCGGAGTTGTGACCGCACCATGAGCCTCTGGGTGAAGATCTGCGGGACCACGTCGCTTGAGGACGCTCGGCTTGCGGTGGAGGCCGGTGCCGATGCGGTTGGGTTTGTGTTTGCGCCGAGTGCGCGGCAGGTGAATGCCACGCAGGTGGCGGCGATTACCGCGGAGCTGCCGCAAAATATTGAAAAGATTGGCGTTTTTGTCAGTCCCGATGCCGACGAAATTGCTGCCGCGGTGCGAGCCAGCGGGCTGACCGGGGTGCAGGTGCATGCCGGCGGCGGTGCGGCGTTGACTGCGGCGCTGCGCGCCGAGTTCGGGCCGGCGCTGCGCATTTTGCGCGTGGTGCACTTCGGCGCCGATGCCGCGGCAGAAGCCGTGAGCGTCGCCGCCGACCCCAGCATCGACGGCATTCTGGTGGACTCGCGCGTGGGCACGCAACTGGGCGGCACGGGCGTGGCTTATGACTGGGCGACGGCGGCGCGGACGATTTTTGCGCCTGAGCGCGGCGTGCGGCTGGTGGCGGCCGGCGGACTCTCACCTGAGAATGTGGCCGAAGCGATTGCCACGCTGCGCCCCTGGGGCGTGGACGTGGTGAGCGGCGTGGAAGCCGCTCCGGGGCGAAAAGATGCGGCCAAGGTTCGGGCCTTTGTGAGCCGGGCGCGGGCGGCGGGTTTGTCTTAGGGTCTTACCTCGACATTGCCCCCTCATTGCTTTCAGTGTATATATTTGACTGCAAAGGGTTTGGCGAGCATCGCATTTGCCAAATATTTGATTCTAAATAGGTTATTGGTAAAATATTTGATTTAAAAAGAGTTAGTGGAGCAGCTTCTAGCTGCTAGCTCCTAGCCTCTAGCTCATGCGGGGTTCGTGCTGAGTTTTTGCGGTATGGCTATTGTGCGCTGGGGCGGGGTAATTATGTGCAAAGGGTGAAGGGGTGGTTGAGGTTTGGGGTGGATGACGATTGGGCTAAAGGCGGATACGCTTGATCGCTTCCGCCGGGGCTGAAGCCCGAGCTTCCCTTTGGCGGCTTTCAGCGTTTCCCAGGGCTTGCGCCCTGGGCTATTTTCGTTGTCTCCCGGAGGGAGCATTGCATGCGGCCCGTTTAAGATTTGTGGTTTCCCAGGTCTCAAAATCGAGACCTGGGGCACCCATTTTTCGTGGTTGATTGAGTGCGCATGAGCTGTGGTTTCCCGCCCTTGCTACGCAAGGATGGGTAATCCATTTTGGTAGTGGAGTGAGAAAGGCAAGGATGAGAGTCGTGGTCTCCCAGGTGCCCTTCCTCCGCTTCGCTGCGGAGATGTACCTGGGGCACCCATTTTTTGTGGTTGGGACGGTGCGCACAACGCAATGAGCGCAAGACAAAGGCCTCCGGGTTGCCGGAGGCCTTTGTCTTTTGATTTGGTGGCGGGCTAGTTTTTGCCCAGGCCGTCGTGCTGGTGGTAGTTGGGATAGGGCGGGACGGGGATGACGGGCACGGGATTGGCCTTGAGCTCGTCGAGGACCAGCTTGACGCCCTGTTCGAGCTGCACGTCGTGGCCAGCAGCAACGTCCCTGGGCAACAGCTCGGCCTCAACGTCGGGCGGGATGCCGTGGTTTTCGACTTCCCACTCGCCGTTAATGCCGTAGATGGCGTAGCGCGGAGCCATGACGTAGCCGCCATCGAGCAGCGAGGGATAACCGCCGATGCCAACTAGGCCGCCCCAGGTGCGGGTGCCGACCAGCTTGCCGATGCCGGCCTTGCGGAAGTACCAGGGCATGCAATCGCCGCCGGAGCCGGAGTTCTGGTTGATGAGCATGACCTTGGGCCCGAAGATGGCGCCGATGGGATCGTGGACGGGTTTGCCGTCACGCTCGATTGCGGCAGAGAGCGGCTGGCGCTTGAGCACGTCGACGATGTAGTCAGCGATGAAGCCGCCCTCGTTCCAACGCTCATCGAGAACCAGCGCCTGCTTGTCGAGCTGCGAATAGAAGTAGCGGTTGAAGCTGGTGTAGCCGCCGCCGCCGGTGTTGGGCATGTAGACGTAGGCCACCTTGCCGCCGGAGAGCTCATCGACCTTCTT
>DASVLI010000282.1:0-11085 GCA_036384955.1 Occallatibacter sp. | reverse complement strand
ATCGGGCGCGCGTTGGGCCTACATCATGGGCCAGCGGCCGGCGTTTGTGCGCTCCGGGGGCGTCCTGTACATTTGCAATGCAGAGGCCCTCCGCTGCCTCTCCGGCGTCGCATGGGCTCTGGCTATTGAGGCGGTTGCGGCGATCGGTGTCTACGGGCTCTGGCGTCTCGGCCGTTGGGTCTTTTGAACGGCTCCACCCCGGCATTGGTCTGCGCCCTTCCTCGCGCCGGCCGGATGCAATCCATGCGAAACGCCTCCAGACCGCGAGACAATGACGTGCGTAACCCTGAGTTTGGCCCTTAGTACCCCATAAGCTTCAATTTCAATGCAGCCTGTAGGCAGGCATATTCGGCTCCCCCACCGCGGTTGCGGCGTGCGCGGCCGGAAATAAGATCGAAAACAGCCGTTGCTGTGAAAGGACTTTGCCGTGAAGCGGTTCTCTCTCTTCTTGCTCCCCTTACTGTTGATTGCAGGCTGTACATCTGCAGGCGTTGTTTCCAATCCGCTGACCTCCATTGCCATCAGCCCCAACTCCGCCTCCATCAATACAGGCAGCACCATACAGTTCGCGGTCACCGGCACCTTTCAGGACGGGTCCACCAAGGATGTCTCCGCGCTGGCCACCTGGTCTTCGAGCAGCGCATCCGTGGCCTCCATCTCCGCATCGGGTCTGGTCACGGGAGTCGCCTCCGGCACATCCACCATCACCGCCACTGAGAATGGCCTGACCGCTACCGCCGATGTCACCGTTCGCTCTTCCACGGCCACTCTGGTCTCCATCGCTGTCACGCCGCGCACGGCCATCATCTCTGCTGGAGCCAATCAGCAGTTTGTCGCCACCGGCACCTATTCTGACGGCTCCACGCAGACCATCACTTCGTCGGTAACCTGGACCTCCAGCTCCACTTCAATCGCCACCATTGCCACCTCTGGCCTGGCCACCGGCGTCGCGGCTGGAACCTCCACCGTCACCGCCACGCTCGGCACTGTCTCCGGCACCGCTTCGCTCACCGTCAGTTCCTCCGGCGTCACGCTCACTTCCATCAGCGTCACGCCCTCCACGGCAAGCATCTCCGCCGGCACCACCAAGCAGTTCACGGCCACCGGCAATTACTCTGACGGTTCCACACAGACCCTCACCACATCGGTCACATGGACCTCAGGCACCACCTCTGTTGCCACCATCGCCTCCTCGGGCCTGGCAACTGGCGTTGCTGTCGGCTCCTCCACTATCACCGCCACACTCGGCACGGTTTCAGGCACGGCAACAATCACCGTCACTCCTCCGGGCGTCACGCTCACCTCCATCACCGTCACGCCCGCCACCGCATCTGTCGTCGCCGGCTCCGCGCAGCAGTTCACGGCCACAGGAAATTACAGTGACGGCTCTACCCAGTCGCTCACATCCTCGGCCACCTGGACCTCCAGCATCACCGCGGTTGCCACCGTCAACGCCTCTGGTCTGGCCACCGGCATCGGAGCTGGCGCCACCACCATCTCCGCCTCACTGGGCAGCGTCTCCGGCTCAGCCGTGCTCACCGTTACTACCAACACCACCGCATCGGCCGGCTGCGACGGCGCGGGCAACTGCTACATCTACGCGGGTGCCACCGGCGCAGGCACCGGCACCAGTTGGGCCAACGCCTACACCGGATTCGGCACCGGTTCCGGCAAGGTGAACCCCGCCAGCATGCAGCGCGGCGTCACCTACTGGATCGCGGCCGGCAGTTACGGCGCACAGAACTTCACCACCCCGGTATCCGGCACCGAGATCATCACTATTGAGGGCGCAACGCCCACCAGCCACGGTCCCGCATCCGACTGGGATGCCAGCTATGCCGGTACCGCGGTCTTTGGCGGCGGCACCACCGGCGTCTTCAGCAACTACTGGGTCTTCGAAGGCCAGACCCGCGGCTCCGACTGGCAGTCTGGCTACAGCATCATGTTCGACCTGAACGGCGTCAGCGGAAAAGGCGGAGTCATCACCAACCGCAACTCCTCCGGCAACGCATTTTCCAACCTGTTCTTCGACAACGTCGAAATTCGCGGTTCAAACATGAACATGACCTACAACAGCGGCCAGTCGTCCAACTGCTCAACCTACTGCGACGGCGGCTTCTACACCGGCAGCCCCACCAACAACCTCTATGTCGGTCACTCCTGGATCCACGATGTCGGAGACACCCAGTTCCAATCCAACATTAACGACTCGTCACTCAACTCCAATGGCTCCAACTGGATCATCGAGTACAACTACATCTCGCGCGACCACACCGGTGACCAGTCCAATGGCGCTCACTCTGAGGCTTTCAGCTCCACCGTGCAGAACATGGTGGTCCGTTACAACTACTTCCAGGACATCCTCTCCTCCGGCGTCATCACCGATGCCACCGGCGGCAACCCTGACGTGGGCCCCTGGTACGTCTACGGCAACATCGTCTTCTGGGCCGATAACGCCAACATGTACTCCGGTGCTGGTTCCACCTCATCGGGCCTCGGCGACGGCTTCGTCAGCTTCTTTGGCGGCACCCTGCACGGCACCAACTACATCGTGCACAACACCATCGCCAACCTTGGCGTCCAGCCGCACTGCGCGCAAAGCGGCGTGGCCTGTGCGATGTACTTCCTCTACGCCTCGGGCTCCGGCTCCGGCTCCTGGATCATCGAAAACAATCTCGTCTGGAACGCGCACGGCTCCTGCGTCTACAACGGCGGCGCAAGCTGGACCATCGCTGCCGACTACAACTCCATCTATGGCGGCACGGCGGGCACCATGTCCAACTGCGGAACTCATGCCCAGACCGTCAGCAACACCAATCCGTTCGTCAACTGGGATGGCAGTGGAACGCAGCTTGTCCCCTTCGAGAGTCTCGACTTCTCCTTGGCAGCCGACACCACCGCGGGCGACAACTCCTTCGCCAACCTGCCCGCCGGCTGTACCCCCGGCGTCAACTGCATGAACGTCGACATGACAGGCAAGGTCTTCGGCTCCACAGGCCTGTACGAGCGCGGCGCACTGCAAAAATAACGCTCATCTCATCCTTCCAACCCGGCGCCTCCCAAAAAGGAGGCGCCGATTCATTTTGCGCCGCATGTGTCCCCACCTCCCGCCTTGCGCTGTGCGCCCTCCCGCCCGTTAGAATCGTCGCCAGCGCCGTAAGCCTTTTCTCCGGCGTGCCCGCCAAAGGAGACCCACTCAATGCGCCGCGCCGTCCTTGCTCTTCTGCTTGTTTTCTGCTCATTTTCAGTACTGCACGCGCAGGCGTCCGCGCATCCGCAAATGCCCGCCGGCCATCCCGCCATTCCCGCGCACGGCATGGTCGCGCATCCCACGAGCCTCATTCACGTTCTGCTGCTCACCGGCGAAAGCGGCGGCCCCTATCACGATTGGAAACTGACCACGCCCGTGCTGCGCCAGGAGCTTGAAGAAACAGGCCGCTTCGCCATTACCGTCATGACCGCCCCGCGCAGCGACCAGGACTTCACCGGCTACGAGCCCAACTTCGACCACTATCAGGTCATCGTCCTCAACATCGACGCGCCGGAGTGGCCCGAAGCCCTGCGCACGCGCTTTGAGAACTATGTCCGCAACGGTGGCGGCCTGGTCATCGTCCACGCGGCCGACAACGCCTTCCCCAAATGGGAGGCATTCAACCAGATGATCGGTGTAGGCGGCTGGCGCGGACGCAATCAGAGTGCCGGACCGCACTGGTACTACGAAAACGGCAAGCTGGTCGCGGACAAGACGCCCGGCTCGGCCGGAAATCACGGCAAGCGGCTGCCCTTCGCCGTCACTGCGCGCGTCCCACAGCATCCCATCCTGCGCGGGCTGCCGCCCATCTGGCTCCACGCCACCGACGAGCTCTACGACTCGCTGCGCGGCCCCGGCACCAACATGACCGTGCTCGCCACCGCGCACTCTGACCCGAAAAACAAAGGCACAGGCCACGACGAACCGATGGTGATGGTCTCCCGCTTCGGCAAGGGCCGCATCTTTCACACGCCTATGGGACACGATGTCGCTGCGCTCAGTTGCGCCGGCTTCATCGCCATCTACCAGCGCGGTACGGAGTGGGCCGCCACCGGCGCAGTCACGCAACCCGTACCCAAAAACTTCCCCACCGCGCGCACCACCAGCCTCCGCGTCGACATCGAGCAGATGGACCCCGCCTTCCTCGACGGGGCCTCACCCATTGCCACGCTGCCAACGCGCTAGCGCGCCTTGTCCGTGCACGCTATCTCGAAGGGCCGGCATCTACCGTTTTGAAGGGTACGGGCTTTAGCCCGTACATACGCTGCTTCCAAAAACCTCCGGGGCTTTAGCCCCTGAGGAACCTATCCACTCCCTAACGCGCCTTGTCCGTGCACGCCGACTCGCAAATCGAGTGCGCCATGTAGCCGGCCGCCGTCGCAAACGCGCGGCCTTCCATATCCATCCGCCCCGTGTTCGCGTGCACGCCCTCGGTAATAATGCCGCCGTCCCAGTTCGAGCCGCGCAGAATCTTCATTGCCTGCTCGTGGCCCAGCTTCAGCCGCATGTGGTCGGCAACCTCCCATACCGCCGTAAACAGCAGCCGGTAGCTGCCCGGTAAACCGTACGGCTCATTCGAAAACGAGTACTTGTAGTTGCTTGAGTGCAGCCAGCGATACGTCCGCACAAACACCGGATCGTCCTCCGCCACAAAGCCCACCAGCGGCAGCTTCATCATCGAACCCGGAGGCATCTCGGTAAAGATTGCCTTCTTCCCATCGGTCGCCGAGGCAAACACCGTTCCATCGGCCCCCGGCGCGTCATTGCGGATGCAATACTTCAGCACTGCCGCATGCAACTCATCCGCATTCTTCGTCAGCTCCTTCGCCGCGGCCCCATCGCCAAGCTTGCCATAGATATCCGCCATGCTCAGCAGCGCGCGCCACGTCAGCGCATTGTCGTAGGTGATGAACGGCAGCACCTGGAACTCATCCTGCGCATCCTGCAGCGAGGAGTAGAGCCCGGTCGCCGCATCGCGCCGGCCCGCAATCCTCGCCCGCAAAAATTCCAGCGCCGCCTTGTGCGTCTCGGCAAACGCCACATCGCCCGTGCGTTTCACGTAATCGCCCAGCGCAATCACCGGAGCCACCGCTTCATCCAGTTGAAAGCCATCTTCCAGCACCACGCCGTCGATAAACCGGCTGTGTGTGCCCGTGTTCTTCAACTGAATCGTCAGCGCGTACTCCAGCGCATGCTCCGCCATCTCCGGGTCCACATCCAGCAGCGCCGGAAAGCTCCACAGCATCGCGTCGCGGTCCCAGTACGCAGCCGAAACGTAATACCGCGGGCTGCGCGAGGTCACGCCCACCCACTGCTCGGTATCGATCGTTCTGCCCCACGCGTACATCTCGTTGAACAGATAGTTCCTGTTCATCAGCAGGTCCAGATCCGCCTGCCCCGTGGTGCGCGTCCGCTTACCGCTCCACTCCGCCGCCTGCGCAATAATCGCGTCTGCTCCGTGGCGAATCAGCAGCTCCTTCAGCGCCCGCGCATTGTGCGCCGCGCTGAACTCCTCAATGCCCGGCGCAAAAATGAACAGCGCTTCCGCCGTTTCGCCCGGCGCAAGCTTCGCCTCCTTCACCGCGTTAGAGGCCGGCACGCCGCTCAGCGGTGGCGCACTCACCTCCGCCTTCATCCCCGGATGAATGAACGACCACGCGTACTTCGTGTCATCGGTGATGTAGCTGAAGACCTCGCCGTCGTCCACCCACGGCGCGGTACCCACCATGCGTGTTCCGTGCAGTTCCACCGGCACATACGTCACGCGGTTCAGGCTGCCGAACTGCGCACGCACGCCCAGTTCTACCTCGGCCTCTTTGGCGCGGCGGTTGGTCAAAGTCAGCCGCACAAATGCACCGCGCGAGCCCGGAGGCGCGCAGTAAGTCAGTGTCGCCTCCATCCCGTTGATCGTCTGCCGCGCCGTCGGCGTCCAGTAGCCCGCCACTTCCCACTTCGGGTTGTGCAGCGCCAGCGGCGCGCCGTCCGCTGTGAAATACGGCGTCAGCACCGGCCCGTTGTGTTCGCCGCTCGACTGCAACAGTCCGCGGAACTGCATCGAAATTGCATTGAACGTGCCCAGCGCTCCATCGCTGGCGTAAATGTCGGGCAATGCGATCCATTCGTTGCCGGTGGGAATCACATCGTTGGGTTCAAGATTCAGCGGCGTGGTCTGCGCCACAAGCGGTAGAGACAACAGGCAGCAGGCCAGCGCAAGGCAGGCATGCCGCAAAGGTGCAACAGTATTCGTATTCATTGTTCTGGTCATGGTTGGCGTCATCCCGCAGGATGCTCGCCGTTAGGATACAGTCTGCACGGCGAACAATTCATCGACCGGCAGCTTACCAAGCCCCGGCCGGTCTGCTATCTTCGCACCAAACCCGCCGGAGCCAGCCGCCGGCTACACGCGAGAAAGCCATGCCCTGCAATCCCGAAGAACTACGCCACGTCCCACTGTTCGAACTGCTCGATGACGACGAAGCCGCGGTCCTCAGCGCCCAGGTCGAAGTCCGCAAATTCTCGCCGCGCCAGCGCATCTTCAAGGCCGGCGACTACGCCGAGCACGCCTACATCGTCATGTCCGGCAAGGTCCGCGTCGTCACCACCGACGAGGACCAGCAGGAAGTCGTCGTCGACGAGCCCGAACACGGCGACTTCTTCGGATTCGCCTCCCTGCTCCAGGGCACGCCCCACCAAACCTCCGCCATGGCCATGGAGGAAACCTCCTGCCTTGAGATTGGCCGCGACGACCTCACCGTGCTGCTCAGCCGCCGCCCCATGGCCGGCATGGACATGCTCACCATGCAGGCCCGCCAGTTCCACAATTCGCAAAAACTGGTGCGCGCCCGCGCCGGCCGCAATCCAAACGAGCTCATTGAAGAGCGCGCCACCTTCGGTGAACATATTGCCGATGCCGTCGCCCGCTTCGGCGGCTCCTGGTCCTTCATCATCTCCTTTGGCATCATCCTCGTTTCGTATACGGCCATCAACGTTCTGCTCAGCCACCGCGCCTGGGACCCCTATCCCTTCATCCTGCTCAATCTCTTCCTCTCCATGCTCGCCGCCATTCAAGCGCCGGTCATCATGATGAGTCAGAACCGCCAGGACATGAAAGATCGCCTTCGCTCGGAACTCGATTTCGAGGTCAACCGCCGCGCCGAGGCCGAAATTCAGAACCTCTCCACCCGCCTCAGCCTGCTCACCGACAAGGTGGAAGACATCGCGGACCTGCTGCGCGTGCCTAATGCCGCCGAACATAAAGACAACGACGCGCCAAAGTCCTGATCGCCTCTAGTCTCGTGTCGCCCGCGAAAAGTGTAGCGCCGGCCTCCCGGCCGGCTGTCGTGTGGGCCTCCAGGCCCACACCGCTCTCACACTGGCCCTGCGCCGCCCGCATCGCGGATACTCATCACGTGAGCCTCGTCCTCCGTGTCGCGCTGCTGTTCGTTTTCGCGTCTGCCTCTCTTGCGCAATCGGTCTCCGAGTGGGGCGCGCCTATAAACCGCGCAACACAAACCGCGCCCGACGCGCGCATCGTCATCCTCGACGCGCGCAGCGGCCATCTGCTCGCCTCGCACCAGCTGCGCGCCGCCTCCGCCACACTCGCCGCGCCCGGCTCCACGCTCAAGCCTCTTATCCTCTTTCAGGCGCTGCAATCGAACCTCTGGACCGCCGGCCGGCGCGTCCCCTGCAATGGCAATCTGCAAATCCGCAATCACCGCCTCGCCTGCTCGCATGCGCCCGCGCCGCCCTTTGCCGCACGCGAGGCGATTGCCTGGTCCTGCAACACTTACTTCGCCGCGCTCGCCCGCTCGCTCGCACCTGGCCAGCTTGACCGCATGCTGCGCCCCACCGGCCTGCTCGGCTCCACGCAACTCGCACCGGGCGAAGCCCTCGCCCTATTCCACTCGCCGAGTTCCGCCGACGAAATCCAACTCACAGCGCTTGGTGTCGAAGGCATTCGCGTAACCCCGCTTGCGCTCGCCGTCGCTTACCGCTGGCTCGCCCAGCAAATTGCCGCCGCACCCAACTCCATTGCCAGCCAGACCGTTCTCGGCGGCCTCGCCGACTCGGCCAGCTTCGGCATCGCCAGCCAGGCGCGCATCGCGGCGGTTCCCGTCGCCGGCAAAACCGGCACCGCCGAAACGCGCGGCTCGCAGCAAACCCACGGCTGGTTCGCCGGCTGGGCGCCCGCGGACAATCCGCAGGTCGTCGTCGTGGTCTATCTCCCCACCGGCCGCGGCATGGACGCAGCCCACATCGCCGGCCTGCTGCTCGCCTCCAGCCCAGTGGGACACAAATGAAGCGCGTTCTCCTTCAAATCGGCGCGGCTCTCGCACTGCTCTGCGTCTTCTTCGCACTGCATCGCAAGCCGGCGCGCGTTCAAGCCGCAACGCAAACGCCGCCGCACGCCACCCTCCGCGTCGGCTTCTGGACCCTCTGGCACGACCGCGAAGTCCAGCTCACCCCCGCGGGCGCTGCCAGCTATCGCACCTGCGCATCGTGTTCCGCAATCACTTTCTCCACGCCCATCACGATCAAAGCAAGCGCGCTCGATGGCCTCACCCTCATCAGCGCCGCTAAGCAAACCCACGCAGACGTTCTCAT
This sequence comes from Occallatibacter sp., assembly GCA_036384955.1. GTDB lineage: Bacteria > Acidobacteriota > Terriglobia > Terriglobales > Acidobacteriaceae > Telmatobacter. The sequence continues at coordinate 2,450 of DASVLI010000282.1, read as the reverse complement.
CTTCACCGGCCCCATCCGCATCGCCGCGCATGGCGAGTCCGAACTGCTCCGCTACCCGCTCACTCTCACCGCACGCTCCGGCGCGCTCGTCATGGCCGTCGAGCTGCCGCTTGAAACCTACGTCGAGCGCGTCGTCGCCAGCGAAAGCGGCCCTGCCGACACGCCCCAGTCGCTCGAAGCCCTCGCCGTAGCCGTCCGCTCCTACGCACTGCACGAGCGCCATGGCCACGCCGGCTACGACCTATGCGACTCCACTCACTGCCAGCTGCTGCACTGGCATGGCGTGCCACAACGCCACAATGCAGCGCACGCCGCAGCGCTCCACACCGCCGGAGAAACCCTCTGGTTCCAGAACCGCCGCGCGCTTGCCTATTTCAACAAGGACTGCGGCGGACACTCGGCCTCCATCGCCGACGTCTGGCCACGCTCGCCCTCACTCGCGTATCTCTCCGCGCACGCCGACACCTATTGCGCGCGTACACCCAGCCAGCAATGGTCCAGCGACCTGTCCCGCTCCGATCTCACCGCCGCACTCGCCCGCCGCAGCCTTGCCGCACCCGGCTGGCAGCATCTCACCGTCGACCGTCGCTCCGGCGAAGGCCGCGTCGTCACCCTCCGCGCCGATCGCACCACAATCACCGCGGAGGATTTTCGCATTGCCGTCGGCGAAGCACTCGGCTGGAATCGTGTGCAAAGCAATTGGTTCGAAGTTGCCGAGCGCGGCGACCGCTTCCTCTTCCACGGGCGCGGCTCTGGCCACGGCCTCGGCCTCTGCCAGAAGGGCGCAGCCGCCATGGGCGCGCTCGGCCGCTCCTCCACCGAAATCCTCGCCCAGTACTTCCCCGGCGCCTACGCCGCCGACGAAGCCACCGGCAAACGCTGGAACCAGCTCACCGGCGAAGGCTTCGTTCTCGAATCACTGGACCCCGCCGACGCCGCGTTTCTGCCTGACCTCGCGCGCGCCCGCTCTGAAGCCTCGCAACGTTCCGGCCTCCACGCCCGCACGCCGCTGCGCATCCGTGCCTTCGCCACCACCAGCGCCTTTCGCAACGCAACACTCGCCCCGGGCTGGGTGGCCGCATTCACTGAGGGGGATTGGATCGCAACGCAGCCCCTGCGCACGCTCGCCCAGCGCAAGCTGCTGGCCGCCACCATTCGCCATGAGTTTTTGCACGTGCTTGTTGAATCCGAAGCCGGCCCTGCTACGCCCCTCTGGCTACGCGAAGGCCTGGTCGAGTTCTGGTCCCTCGACCCCGCACAGCAAATCACACTCCGCCGCCAGCGCCCCAACCTGCCGCTCGACGAGCTCGAAGCTGCGCTGATGCACCCCTCTAGTGAAGGAGAATCAAATCGAGCTCACCTTGAGGCGGGATTGAGAGCCTCTCAATTGCTAGACCACTTCGGCCACGATCAGGTTGGCAGGTGGCTGCATTCAAGCATTCCCGCCAGTGCTCTCGCCTGGCTCAAGGCGCAATGAGCTTTCTGTATTCTCAGCAGGTTTGTAACCGTCAGCGAGGAGTGTCACAACCCATCCCACCAGGACGACCCAGGTTGCCAATGTGATCAGGTCCGGCAGATCGCTCCACATTGTATTGACCCAGGCATTCGAAGTGCTTCTTCCGGCAGAGAATGCTGTCTTGATTGCTCCAGGCAAGACAATGCCCACAAGCATTGCGATGACTAGGCCCAGCCACCAGCGCCAATTGAACATGACACGCATGACCCGTCTGAATTGCAGCTTCAAGCCCCATCGCGCCGACGCAACAAACCAAGGCATCAACAAGCCCGGCACAACAAACCAGCCTAGGAATCCTCCTAAAAACTCGTGTTTCCAACCACTCAGAAGTAACCAGGATCCAATCGCTATGGCAAGCCACAACAGCAGGCTCAACACTGCCCAAATTAACCTCACCGGTGCTGCTTCTTTTCGGGTCATTGCACGGATCATTCCTATTTGAAGTACAAGCGCTACAACCGACAGCAAAATGCCTCCGGATGCGATCAACCACCCGCTAGATTGAAGCTTTTCCGGCAATGCATCTACGGCCAAATCAAAAGAGATAGATGCCGTGATCAAACATGTCCAGCCAAACATCCATTTCTTGCTGGCCCGCAAGCACGCGAACAACGTCTCTGACCGTTCAGCGTTGATCTCCGTTTCGCCCGCCACCAGCGTCTGGCTCCACACCAGCGCCACCAGCCAGCACAGCACGCCCAGCACGTACGCCCCCGCCACCTTCAGTACCACATGCCAAACCTGCGCGCGCACCGTGCCCGCCGGATCGGCATCGAAGAACGTCCCCGGCCACGCCTTGCCCAGCAGCACCAGCGCCAGCCCCACAAGCCACCAGCGCCAGTCGATCCACACCCGCAACACGCGCCGCCATGGCAGCCGCCGCACGCCAAACACAGCCGACGAGCCCAACGGCAGCAGCAGCCCCGGCGCAACC
>DASVLI010000281.1:0-1522 GCA_036384955.1 Occallatibacter sp. | reverse complement strand
CGTGTGCGCTGCCCAAACTGCGAGTTCAACATCAGCGAATTCATCCGGACAGCGCACGCAGCCTCTATGTTCCTGCTGGATGGAATGGCGCAACCAGCTGAATCGCGAAGCGAGAACGCCGATTGCGATTTCTGCAGGTCTAGCGAAACAGGGCAAAGGATGGCGCCTTGTAGCAGGAATCGACCTTACCCAAAATGCCATCGAGTCGCGGAACCGCATTGTTCTTCTCGAAAGCATGCTGCATCAGTTTGGCCGCTTCGGGCTCAGCGGCATCCTTGTGCCTCCCACCGCGTTGCGCAACGGCGAAGCGGACCGGCTTCGTTCCGATTGGCATCTGAGCTCCGGCATTCAGATCGCTGCTATCGGATCGCAAGCAATTGCATCGGGCAAAACTCAACCACAGCTTCTGCTCCTCAGGCCCGACAGCTCTGTCGCAGCGCACTGGCCTTTACCTGTTGACTCCGCTCAAGTGTGGCTGGAGCTCGAGGAGAGCCTGGGCACGCCGACGGGAATGCAGCCTACACCGGTGTGCAAAGCGGTGCCGTAGATGGGAGCCAGGCACACGACGGCTGTGCCGCACCACAGATTCCACTCGCAAGAGGCCAATCGCGCGCTGGCAGATGGCGGCTCACGTTATTTTTTCGTGCGGGCCCGCTTCTTGGCAGCGGGTTTGCGCGCCGGCTTCTTGCCATCGCTTGCGCTGCGTGGGGGTGGCGCCACGGAGTCGCGCAAACTTAGTGACGTTTCAAGCACCACGTGCTTGGCAGGACTTTCGTCGCCCTGGATGCGGTCAATCAGCATCCGTGCGGCCGTGGTCCCAAGCTGATAACCCGACTGCGAGACAGACGACAGCGAAGGGTTGGTGGTCTCGGCCAGATCCAGATCGTCAAAGCCCATCAACGAAATGTCGCGCGGGCACTGCAGCCCGGCCTCGCGAATGGCCAGCAGCGCACCGAGCGCAATCATGTCGTTGCCGGCAAAGATGGCGGTAGGCCGCGGAATCAGACGCAGCAGCAGCAGAGTCTTCAGGTATCCGCCCTGCTTGTCGAAGGTCGTCTCCTGGATGTACTCGGGCCCCGGATGCAGGTGCGCCTCGCGCAGCGCGCGCTTGTAGCCGTCGAGCCGTTCGCGCGCGTTGGTCAAATGCAGCGGGCCGGCAATGGTAGCCAGCCGCGTGTGCCCCAGTTTGAGAAGATGCTGCGTGGCAAGATAGGCGCCGCGCTCGTTGTTCGCCGTCACGCTGTCGCCGGTCCAGTCGCGCGGCGTACGGTCAATGCACACCACGCCCGCGCCTGACTTGCGGTACGACTCGGCCTGTGCGGTCAGGTCGCTAAACTTTGAGGGAATGACGATCAGGCCCGCGGGCAGGTAGGCGCGCAGCTCGTTCAGGTGGACAATTTCCTTCGAATGATCGTTGTCCGTGTTGCACAGAATCAGCCGGTAGCCGTTGGAGAAGGCCACATCCTCCGCGCCGCGCACCACGGCAGGGAAGAAGGGGTTGGTGATGTCGGGCATGATCATC
>DASVLI010000280.1:0-24045 GCA_036384955.1 Occallatibacter sp. | reverse complement strand
ACGGAAATTCGCTCCGGCTTCAAAGCAAGTTCACGCGCGAGTTCATCTGCCATTGCCTGCGACTGGCAAATCACCCGGTCCGCGCGCGGATACAGCCGCCGGTACAGCATGGGCGTAACCCGCGCGGTGGCGCGCGATCGCAGCGTCGTGAAGATGGTCCCGTTCTGCCGCACCACCACCCGCGTGCGGCGCGGGTAAAACCCTCGCTGCATTAGAACCGCAAAATTCATGTGTGCCATGTTCGACAGAATCAGCGCGGGCTTCAACCTGCGCACTAGGTGGAGCAGCGGCAGTGCGGCCGAGCGGACCCGTGCCGCGTCAAGACCATGCACCATTACGCCCTGCGGGACCGGCACGTCCGCAGGGGGGCATTCCTGGGTGGCAAGGCCCAGATGAATGTCGTACCGGGATTGCGATAGGTTCTGGGCTAACAGTGCCGTGACTCGTTCAGTCCCGCCGCCGTCTATGTGCGGAATCAAGAACAGAACCCGAGTTTGTTCTGCCATAACTATGCAAGCGTAGCGCGAAGGTAATCCCAATTGGTAAGTAGTGGAGTGATTTATGCCACTGACAATAGTCAAAAGTACCGCTAGAGTAATTGTGACAACAAAGATCACGCCGGCACGATCTCTTTGGGGAGAGGCATGCACGGCGGCGAGTACGCTCCACTGGAATGGAAACTTTTTTCTGCGCCCTGAATTGGGCTTGTTTGAATGACCCAGGCATGCTGGAAAACAGCGATATACGTTGGTTTAGTCAAGAAGAGGCTTGGGGGGTCGAATGATTCACGGAACTTCCGTTCTCCCGCGGAGAACACAGCCGGGGCGTGCAGGAAAATCCTGCCACATTGTGATTGGCATCACCAGTCCACAAACTTGCATGGTACTCACCGGGCGCTTACGCGCTCTGCGCGAGGCTGGTTTTCGGGTAACTCTTCTTTGTTCACCGGGCCCACTTGCCGAGCAGGTCGCGCGTGAAGAGGGCATCGAGCTAGTTACCGTCCCCATGGAACGCAGCATAGCTCCACTGCAGGACATCCGGGCCTGCTTCCGCATCTGGAAAATACTGATTCATCACGCCCCCGACCTGGTCGAATTCAGTACCCCGAAGGCCGGCTTGCTCGGCATGATTGCCGCATGGTTCGCGCGCGTTCCGCGGCGCGTCTACCTGCTCCGCGGCCTGCGCCTGGAGAGCACGCATGGCTTCAAGCGCTGGCTGTTGCTGCAAACCGAGCGTCTCGCTTCCGCCTGCGCCCACACTGTCGTCTGCAACAGCGTCAGCCTGCGCTGCGAAGTGGAAGACCTCCGTATAGGCGCGCCTGAAAAACTGACAGTCCTGGGCGCCGGCAGCAGCCGTGGAGTCGACACCGATCATTTCTCGCCCGGGAACTCCGAGGTCCGCTTCCAGTACGGAATTCATCCTCACGCGCCAGTCATCGGCTTTGTCGGCCGCCTCACTCGCGATAAAGGCCTGCCCGAGCTGCTGGTCGCCTTCAATGCAATTCTCAAATCGCACCCCGACGCCCACCTGCTGCTGGTCGGCTGGTTCGACGAGTCCGACGATGCCATTGATCGCGTCATGCGCCAGCGCATCGAGTCGCATCCGCGCATTCTTTGCACCGGCTACGTCAACGACCCCGCGCCTCACTACCGCGCCATGGACCTGTTTGTGCTTCCCACCTGGCGCGAGGGCTTTCCGAACGCAGTGCTGGAGGCTGCGGCCACCGGCCTGCCCGCCATCACCACGCTCTGCACCGGCGCGCGCGACGCGGTCGTCCCCGAAGTCACAGGACTGCTGGTCCCGCCTGGGTATCCGGAAGCGATCTCTGAGGCAGCCATACGCCTGCTCAACAATCGCAACGAGCGCACACGCATGGGCAACGCGGCCCGCGCATGGGTGCTCGATCACTTCGTCGACCGGCACATCCTCAGCCTGACCGTCTCGTTTTACAGGGGAATGCTTGGCATCGAGCGCGGCGGAATCGACATACTCTCCGCCCCGCAAGCAGCCGTTATGGATTCGGCATCGGCGTCACAATAATCGGAGCCGAGGGCTCAGCCGGCGGCGCCTTCAGTGTATGTGCGCCGCTCTGCGCCGCATGCAGAATCTCTCCGGGCACAATACCCAGCACCAGCGTTCCAGCCGCGGCAAATAGTAGAGACGCCAGTACCGCAATGCCCAGCGGCGTAGGCGCTGGCAGTGCCGACTGCCGCTCATCAGCCTTCTGCACCACCGCAAACGCCAGCCGCCAGTAGTACGCCGCCGCAATGCCGGAGTTCAGCAGGCCAATCACCGCCAGCCACACCGCACCGCCACTCACCGCCGCTGTAAACGCATAAAACTTGCCGAAGAATCCGCCGGTGAAGGGAATGCCCACCAGCGAAATCAGGAAGAAAATCATCAGCGAGCCCAGCAGCGGCGACGCGAAGATTAGCCCCCGGAAGTCGTCCACCTCCGACCGCTCCTCGTTGTACCCGCCCGCCATGCTCACCACGGCAAAAATGCCCACGTTCATTGCCGCATACGCAGCCGTGTAGAACATCGCCGCCGCCACACCGGTCTGCTGCACATCCAGACCCTTGTCTCCAATAGCCGCGAACGCCGCCAGCAAATAGCCCGCGTGCGCAATCGACGAGTAGGCCAGCATGCGCTTCACATTCTGTTGCCGCAGCGCCGCCAGGTTGCCCACCGTCATCGACAGCACCGCAGCCACCCACAGCGCCGGCCGCCAGTAATCGGCCAGCATTGGAAACATCTCGTACGTCACGCGCAGCAGCACCGCGAAGGCCGCCGCCTTCGGCGCAGTCGACATCAGCGCCACCACCGGCGACGGCGCGCCCTGGTACACATCCGGCGTCCACACATGGAACGGCGCCGCCGAAACCTTGAACAGCAATCCCACCAGCATCAAGCCCAGCGCGGCCACCAGCAGCGGCGCATTCGCCAGCGGCCCGGCCGCCCGCGCAATCTCGTAAATCTGCGTGGTGCCGGTCGCCCCATACGCCATCGCGATTCCGTACAGCAGAAACGCCGTGGCAAACGAGCCCAGCAGGAAGTACTTGATCGCCGCCTCCGGCCCCTGGCCCGTCTCCTTGCGGTAGCCGGCCAGCACGTAGGTCGCAATCGACGAAATCTCCAGCGCCACAAACACCAGCAGCAATTCCACCGCCGAGGTCAGCAGGCACATGCCCACCGCGCCAAACACCAGCAGCGCGTAATACTCGCCCTGGTGATGCGTATTCTCCGGCAGCGAGTCCATCGCCAGCAGAATCGCCGCCATCACAATGGCGCAAATCAAAACGTGAAAGAACACCGTAAACGGGCTCGTCTCCACCGTGCCGGAGAAGCCCGTGCCCATCGGCAGTGAAAGCTGCCAGATGCTGGCCAGATACGCCAGCCCCGTGCCCAGCGCGGCCACAAAACCCAGCATGCGCCGCGGCACACCCGCCGGCAAGGATGCGTCAATCAACATCACCAGCACGCCGGCAATCGTCAGCACTACCTCGGGAAGAATGCGGTAAAGGTCGGGAACTTGCATCACCGCTGCACCTCCGTCGGCTGCGTAACGTGGATGGAAACATGCATCAGGCGCTCATGATTTAACTCGCCCGCATGCGGCGGCGGTGGATGCACCCCCGACGAAATCGTGTCCAGGAGCAGATTCGGCCGCACGCCCATCACCAGCATCAAAATCACCAGCGGCCACAAAATCATCTGCTCGCCCAGCCGCAGGTCCACAGGCTTCAGCGCCACCGCCGCCGGATTCTCCGCACCGTAAAACACGCGCTGCACCAGCCACAGCATGTACGCCGCGCCCAGAATCACGCCCACCGCGGCGGCAATCGCCCAGCCGCGGCTCACGCCGCTAAAGGTGCTCGACAGAATCAAAAACTCGCCCACAAAACCGCTCAGCATCGGCAGCCCAATCATCGCCAGCGTGGCCAGCACAAACAGTGTCGCCGTCTGCGGCAGCTTCGCCGCCATGCCGCCAAAGCCGGCAATCTGTGTCGACGCGCAACGCAGTTCCAGCACCGCCAGCAGCAGGAACAGCGCCGCATCCACCACGCCGTGACTCAAAATCTGATACACCGCGCCCGACCAGCCGGTAAATGTAAACCCGTAGATGCCCAGCACAATCAGGCTCAAATGGCTCAGCGCCGCGTAGGCCATCAACCGCCAAAAGTCGCGCTGCACCAGCGCCAAACAAGCGCCGTACAGAATGCCGATCACCGCCAGCGCAATCACCACCGGCGCAATTTGCCGCGCCTGGGCAGGGAAGAGCCCGATGTGGAAGCGCAGCATCGAGTAGAGGCCCAGCTTGCCCGCCACCACCATCGCCATGGCCACTGGAGCCTCGCTGAACGTATCCGCAACCCATCCATGCAGCGGGAACAGCGGCACCTTCACTGCGAACGCAAACAGAAACGCCAGCGCCACCCAGCACATCGCGCCCGCGGGCAGCACGCCGCTCGCCGTGTACATCTGCAGCATGGTGAAGTCGAACGTGCCCGTCTTCGCGTACAGCCACAAAATCGCCACCAGCAGCGGAGCCGACGGAATAAATGTGAACAGGAAAAACTTCATCGCCGCGCGTGCGCCGTTCTTGCGTCCAAACATCGCAATCAGCACCGCCATCGGCACCAGCGACAGCTCCCAGAAGCCGTAGTACAGCATCAGGTCCAGCGAAATAAATACGCCGAACATCGCCGTCTGCTGCACCAGGAAAAGCGCGTAAAACATCCTGGTGCGCGTCTTGATGGCGTTCCAGCTTGCCACCACGCCCACCGGTGCCAGCAGTCCCACCAGCACCACCAGCCACAGGCTCAGTGAGTCGACGCCCACGTGATAAGAAATCGCCGGCTCTGCAATCCACGGCTTGCTGATCTCGAACTGAAAACCGGCAGCCGCCTTGTCAAAGTGCGCCGGCAAGTGCAGCGTGAAGACCAGTGACACCAGCGATGTCAGCAGCGCAATCCACGCCGGCAGTTTGCCGCGCTCGGGCAGCAGCAGAATCAGCGCCGCGCCCGCCAGCGGTGCCAGCAGAATCAGAGTGAGGATGGAGTCGTTGATCGCGTTCATGTCCTAGTGCCTCACCCACATCAGGTATGTGTTGGCCACGCCCAGCAGGGTGGAGCCAAAGAAGAAGACCAGCAGCACGGCCGCGCCCAGTGCCAGCCACGCCGCATACGAGCGCAAATTGCCCGACTGCCACCGCTGCAGAATCGCGCCGCCCAGCTGCGCCGTTCCGCCCAGCACCCATGCCGCGCCGCCCAGAATTGCAAAGTCCACCACCCACTCCAGGAAGAACCGCGAAATCGCCAGCAGCGGCTTCACCAGCAGCAGCGTGTAAATCTCGTCCACGTAATATTTGTTCAGCAGCACCTTGTAACCCAGCGGTGCAGCCTCGGCCAATGCGTTGGCGCTGCCGGGTTTTTGACGATAGATGCGGTCGGCCAAAAACCATCCCAATGCAGCCACGGCCACCGCAAGAAAACTCAGTCCCATGTCCAGAGACTTGCCGCCCGCCGCTGCTGCCGGATCGATGGTGGCCCCAAGTACTGGCGCAAGGAATTCGCCAAATCGTCCCATGCCAATCCATCCGCCGCAGACTGATAGCACTGCCAGCACTGCAAGCGGTGCTGTCATTGCCAGCGGACTCTCATGCGGATGCGCTTGCGGGTCGCGCGAATGCCCAAAGAACGTCAGATACCACAGCCGGAACATGTAGAACGACGTCAGCAGCGCCGTCACCACACCCACAAACCACAGCAGCCTGCCCAGCCCGCCCTGCTGGAAGGCCTCATACAGAATCGCGTCTTTGGAGAAGAATCCAGCCAGCGGGAAGAAGCCGGCAATGGCAAACACCGCCGCCGTCATCGTCCAGAAGGTGATAGGAAGTTTCTTGCGCAGTCCGCCCATCTTGCGCAGGTCCTGCTCGCCGCTCAGCGCGTGAATCACCGAGCCCGCTGCCAGGAACAGCAGCGCTTTGAAGAACGCATGCGTCATCAGGTGGAAGATGGCCGCCGAGTACGCTGCCACGCCGCAGCCCAGAAACATGTAGCCCAGCTGCGAAACCGTCGAGTAGGCCAGTACCCGTTTGATGTCAGTTTGAACCAGCGCGATGGTAGCGGCAAACAGTGCCGTAGCACCGCCCACAATCGCCACAACTCCAAGCGCGTAAGGCGAGCGGTCAAACAGAAAGTGCGTGCGCGCCACCATGTACACGCCCGCCGTCACCATCGTTGCCGCGTGTATCAGCGCGGAGACCGGCGTCGGGCCTTCCATCGCGTCCGGCAGCCACACATACAACGGCAGCTGCGCGCTCTTGCCCGTTGCGCCCACAAACAGGCACAGGCAAATCGCTGTCAGCAGTCCGCCCTGCAGCATGGGATTGGCGGCAATCTGCGCGGCCAGGTCGCTGAAGGTCAGCGTGCCAAAATTCGCCAGCAGCATGAACATGCCAATCAAAAATCCAAAGTCGCCAATGCGGTTGACGATGAACGCCTTCTTGCCCGCATCCGCCGCCGATTTCTTCTGGAACCAAAATCCGATCAGCAGATACGAAGCCAGACCCACGCCCTCCCAGCCCACAAACATCAGCAGAGCATTGCCGGCCAGCACCAGCACCGTCATAAAGAACAGAAACAGATTCAGGTAGGCAAAGTAGCGCCAGTAGCCCTCATCCTCGTGCATGTAGCCGGCCGAGTAAATGTGGATCAGAAAGCCAACGCCCGTCACCACCAGCAGCATCACCAGCGACAGGTGATCCAGCACAAAGCTGAACGGAATATGCAGCGTGCCCACCGTGATCCAATCAAACGGGCAGGTCTCCGTGTAGGGCAGCGTCGCACTGCTCAGCGCGGCAGCCACCACCACCGCCAGCGATCCCAGCGGCGCCAGCAGCGCAATCGCCGTCACCGCCGCCTTCGGCAGCTTGCGGCCCACCGTGCCGTTCAGCACAAACCCCGCAAACGGCAACAGCGGAATCAACCACAAATGGAGAGCAGGGGTCATAGTTTCATCAGGTCGATTCTGTCTACGGCCAGCGTGGCGCGAGCGCGAAAGACGGCAATGATGATCGCGAGGCCCACGGCGGCCTCCGCCGCGGCCACCACCATCACAAAGAAGACAAAGATCTGGCCCTTCACCTGGTGCCACTCATGGGCGAAGGCCACAAACGAAAGATTCACGCCGTTCAGCATCAGCTCAATCGACATGAACATCGTGATCAGGTTCCGCTTCAGCAGAAAGCCCGCGATGCCCAGCACGAACAGCGCCGCCGACAGCAGCAGAAACCAGCTCACCGGTACGGGTTGTTGCAGCATGCTCATTTCTCTTCGCCCCCGCCGCGCCGCGCCAGCGCCACCGCGCCCAGCACCGCAATCAAAATCAGCACCGAGGTCACCTCGAAGGGCAGCAGCAGATTGGTGAACAGCTCCTTGCCCAACAGGTCCAGATTGGTCGCGCCCGGCTGGCTCGACAAGTTGTCGCTCAATGCCGCCGCGCCCAGGTTCTGCGTCTTGATAATCACCGTGGCCAGCACCGCCAGCAGCGCCGCAATGGCCGGGAAGCCCACCGTGCGCGCCGCGCGGCTCCCCAGCGTGCGCTCCTCGCGCCCCGCGTTCAGCAGCATCACCACAAACGTGAACAGCACCATGATGGCGCCCGCATACACAATCACCTGCGCCGCGGCCAGAAACTCCGCCCCCAGCAGCAGGTAAAGAACCGCCAGCGACGTCATCACCACAATCAGCGAAAGCGCGCTGTTGATCGGATGGCTCTGCAGAAGCATGTTGATGGCTCCGGCAAGGCAGATCGCGGCAAAGATGAGAAACAGAATCAGCTGCATCGTTCCCAGTCGTTCAGGCTCGTTGTGGAAAGACCCCTCGGCCTCTCCGGTTGACATTCGGCGCGTCTAGCCGCGCCAGCTGATCCACAAACTCGTGGCAAGAATGTTCAGAATGGCCAGCGGCATCAGATACCGCCATCCAAAGGTCATCAGTTGGTCGTAGCGGAAGCGGGGCAATGTGCCGCGCACCCACACATAAAGAAACAGGAATGAAAAAACCTTCAGCACAAACCAGAAAATCGGCAGCAGCGAATCCAGCACAATGTTATGCGGCAGCGGCAGCGCGTTGCCAAACGGGCTCGTCCATCCGCCCAGGAACAGCAGCGTCGCCACGCACCCCACGTTGATCATGTTGCCGTACTCGGCCATAAAGAACATGGCAAACTTCATCGAGCTGTACTCGGTGTGGTAGCCGGCGGCCAGCTCGCTCTCGGCCTCCGGCAAATCAAAGGGCGAGCGGTTGGTCTCCGCATACGCGGCCATCAAATAGATGAAGAACGCCACAAACTGCATCCCGCCAAACAAATTCCACGAGAGCAATCCGTACTTGCCCTGGCTTTCCACAATCTCGCGCAGGTTCAAGGAGCCAGCGCGCATCACCACGCCGACCAGTGATAATCCCAGCGCCAGCTCGTAGCTAATCAGCTGCGCTGAGGCGCGCAGCGAGCCCAGCAGCGAATACTTGTTGTTCGACGACCACCCGGCCAGCGCAATCCCATACACGCCAATCGACGTGATGCCCAGAATCACCAGCAGGCCAATGTTCACGTCCGCAATCTGGAACAGATGCATGCCGCCAATCGTGATGTCGGGCGAGCCGAATGGCACCACGCCAATCGAGATTAGCGCGCAGCCCAGCGCGATCACCGGCGCCAGCAGATACAGCGGCTTATACACCGCCGTCGGAATAATGTCTTCCTTCAAAAACGATTTCGCGCCGTCCACCAGCGGCTGCAGCAGGCCGAACGGGCCCACGCGGTTCGGTCCCCAGCGGTTCTGGATGCGGCCCACCAGCTTGCGCTCAAGCAGCACCGTGTAGGCCACGCCCATCAAAAAGATGACCACGACCACCACTACTTTCACGATGCTCCACAGCAAAAACGCCAAAATCGTCACGTCGTTCAGGCCTCTTTCGGGCTAGTCGGCCGCTGTCTCTGCCAGCGTGCCGTTCTGATGCTCGTTCAATTCGGCCAGCGCCTTGCTATAGCGGCCAAACACAGATGAAGTAAACAATGTGTCGTGCGTGGGCACAATTGAGGCCGGCGCGGCCGGACCCACCAGCGCATCCAGCGGCACAAAGTTTGCCGCAGGTCCGGCGCTGGTCGCCGCCTCGCTTCCGCCCAACAGATTCAGCCGGTCCAGCTTATAGCCCGGCACCAGCCGCTCAATCTCGTCCAGCACCGCCATTGGATCGAACGGGCTCAGCTTCGGCTCCAGATTCTGCGCCGCAAGCCACACCGCGTGCCGGTCCGCTTCGCCGGCCTGCGCCCCGCGCGACTGGCCCAGATCCGCCGTCACCGAACTCGTGCCGAAGGGAACCAGCGTCTTCACATCCACGCCCATCGCTCCGGCCAGCCGGACAAGTATTTCGAAGTCCGACTTCACGCCCGCGCGGTCGGCGGCTTTTTGCACCAGCTGCAAATCGCCAAAGGTGTTGGTCGCCGTGCCCGTCTTCTCGTAAAGACTGGCAGCAGGGAAGACCACATCCGCCAGTGCCGCCGTCTCCGTCAAAAAGATGTCGGCCACAATCAGAAACGTCTTACGGAAGGTCGCCGGACTGAAGCCCGCCTTCGCCGCCGGATTCGCGCCCACCGCAAGCAGCGCCGCCAGCTCGCCCTTGTCGGCGGCGGCCAGCATGCCGGCCTCGCTCAAGCCCGGCTTCGTGCTCAGCCCCGCGTACTCCGTGGCAAAAGCGCCCGGCGCACTCACCGGAACATATCCCGGCAGCCGGTCAGGCAGCAGACCCATGTCGGCCGCGCCGCGCGCATTCACCTGGTCACCCATGTAGGCAAACATCACGTTGCCGCGCTTCAGGCCCCAGGCTACAAACTCGGTCAGCGCCGCGCCCGTCATCTCCTGGCTCAGCACCGCCAGCAGAGACTCCTCCTGCTTAATGCCAGCAGCCAGCGGCGTCTCGCCTGCTTCAAGAATCGCAACCAGATCCTTGTAGCCATTCGGCGGCACGCCCTGCACGGCCTTGGCCTGCCGCTCCAATTTAATGGAGCGATGATTCACCACATACAGCCGCGCCTTGTTCAGCCGCACATTGGCGCGCAGATTCCACGCCAGCAGCGGATGCTCATTGGTCGCATCGCCACCAACAAGCAGAGTCGCCGGCGCCGACTGCGTTGCGCGCATCCCTGCCATCTTGCCGGCATGCCCAGCCAGCGCATCGGCAAAGGCCGCGTAATCGGCCGTCCGCGCGTGGTCAATGTGGTTCGTGCCCAGCACGGTGCGTGCAAACTTCTGCAGCAGGTAATTCTCTTCGTTGGTCGTCTGGCTCGAACCCAGCACGCCCACCGCCGCGCCATTGTTGGCAGCGCGAATTTCCTTCAGCTTCTCGCCCGCCGCGCGCAGCGCCCTGGCCCACGTCGCCGGCTCCAGCTTGCCGGCCTCATTGCGCACCAGTGGAGTCGTCAGCCGCTCGGCGCTCTCCACAAAGTCAAATCCAAACCGGCCCTTGGCGCACAAAAAATCGCCGTTGATGCCGCTCTTGTCGCGGTTGTCCGAGCGGATAATCAGCGCGCCGTTCTCGGTCTGGCGCACGCCCAGCGTCACCTTGCATCCGTCGGCGCAATGCGTGCACACGGTCGAAACGTGCTTCATCTCCCACGGCCGCGTCTTGTAGCGATAGCTGCCGCTGGTCAGCGCGCCCACCGGGCATACGTCGATGCACATGCCGCACTGCTCGCAGTTCAGCCGGTCGCCCTCGTTGGGCGCAATCACCGAGCTCGATCCGCGATTCTCGACAGCCAGCGCCCACACATCCATGCCCTCGCCGCACATGCGCACGCAGCGGTAACACAAAATGCACCGTGGCCGGTCGTAGAACACCGCCGGCGACCACTGCTGCTCGTCGCGATGATGCTTGGCCTCGGCGTACAGGCTCTCGCCCGCGCCGTACTTGAAGACCATGTCCTGCAGCTCGCACTCGCCGCCCGCATCGCACACCGGGCAGTCCAGCGGATGGTTGCCCAAGAGCAGCTCCAGCGTCGCCTTGCGCGCCTGCACAATCTCCGGCGTGTTGGTGTAGAAAATCTGTCCCTCGGCCACCGCGGTCGTGCATGCGGTCTGCAGCTTCGGCACCTTCTCCTGGCGCACCACGCACATGCGGCAGGCAGCCTGCAAAGAGAGCCCCGGATAGTAGCAGAAGGCGGGAATCTCGATGCCCGCCTTGCGGCAGGCTTCGATCAGCAGCGTCCCGGCGGGCGCGGTCAAAAGCTTTCCGTCAACTGTGAAGGTTACGTCGGCCATCTCTACACCACCGCCACTTCCGCGTGCTTTGCAAACGGGCACGGCTTGCCGTTCAGGTGGTCCTCGAACTCCTTGCGGAATTTCTTCACGAATCCCAGCGTCGGCATCGCCGCCGCATCCCCCAGCGGACAGAAGGTCCGGCCCATCATGTTCTCGGCCAGGTACTGGATATTGTCAATGTCCTTCTCCGTGCCAAAGCCCGCGTGGAAGCGCGTCAGCGATTTCTTCAGCCAGTCGGTTCCTTCGCGGCAGGGAATGCACCAGCCGCAGCTTTCGTGCTGGTAGAAGCTGATGGTCCTCAGTGCAAACTCCACCATGCAGGTCTGGTCGTCAATCACCACCACACCGCCCGAGCCCAGCATCGAGCCCGCCTTGCCCACCTGGTCAAAGTCCATACCCAGCGTTTCAATCTCTTCGGGCAGCAGCACCGGCGTCGACGAACCGCCCGGCACCACGGCCTTCAATCCGCGTCCGCCGCGCACGCCGCCGCCCACTTCATAAATCATCTTCTTCAGGTTGTAGCCCATCGGCAGCTCGTAGACGCCGGGCCGCGCAATGTGTCCGCTCAGACCAAACAATCTTGTCCCGCCATTGCGGGGCGAACCCACCGCCGCATACGCTTCGCCGCCCATCTCAATCACGTGCGGAACCGTGGCAATGGTCTCGGCGTTATTAATCACCGTCGGTCCGCCATACAAACCCACCACGGCAGGGAAGGGCGGCTTAATGCGCGGCACGCCGCGCTTGCCTTCGAGCGACTCCATCAGCGCCGACTCCTCGCCCACCTCGTACGCGCCCGCGCCCGACTGCACAATGACTTGAAATTCCGTGTCGCTGCCAAAAATCCCCTTGCCCAGGTAGCCCTTCTCGTAGGCCGAGGCCACCGCGCGCTCCATAATCTCGATCAGGTAGCGGTACTCGCCGCGCAGGTAGATAAAGCCCGTCTTCGCTCCAATTGCCAGGCCCGCAATAATCGTGCCTTCAATCACCGCGTGCGGATCGTGCAGAAAAATCAAGTGGTCCTTGCATGTGCCGGGCTCGCTCTCGTCGCCATTCACCAGCACGTACTTGGGCTTGGCGCTCTGCTTGGGCACAAAGCTCCACTTCATGCCCGTCGGGAAGCCCGCGCCGCCGCGGCCGCGCAGCCCCGAGGCCTTCATCTCGGCAATAATCCAGTCCGGCCCCTGCGCAAGACACTTCTTCGCCGCCGCGTAGCCACCCAGCTCCACGTACTTGTCGATTGCCGCCGCGCCCATGCCAAAGCGCTTGGTCACAATCTTCACTTCATCGGGATGCGAGACCAGTTTCGGCATTATTCTCCTCGCTCCTGTGCCTTTTGGCGGTATGCGGAAAGGATGCCTGGCACCTGTGCCGGCTCCAGATCGTCGTGAAAGTCGTAGTTCACCTGGATGGCCGGCGCCCAGCAGCAGGCCCCAATGCACTCCACCTCTTCCAGAGAAAACACTCCGTCGGCCGTCACGCCCTTGTGTCCAATGCCCAGCTCATCTTGAAACTTCTCGAAAATCTCGTAGCCGCCGCGCAGCATGCAGCTGATGTTGGTGCACACCTGCACGTTGAACCGGCCCGCCGGCTTGAAGCGCAGCATGCTGTAGTAGCTGGCCACGCTCTTCACGTCCAGCTCGGTAATCCCAATCCGCTCGGCCACCTCGGCCAGCACCGCGTCTGACAGGTAGCCAACCTCGTCCTGCGCGTACAGCAGCATCGGCACCAGCGCCGAGCGCCGTACCGGATACTTCTCCACCAGCGCATCCAGGCGCGCGGCCAGCGCGGGCGAAAACACACTCATCGTTTCCAGATTCGAATCCGGACTCATCGCATCAACTCCCGCGCCCAGGCCTCGGCCGCCATATCCATCTCCACCTCGTCCATGGCCGCTTGGCCTGCCGTCTTCAGGGTTCCTGCCTCGGTCAACTCCAGCTCCCCTTTGCTTCCGTCCTCGCGGAGCCACGTCACATGGTGCCCCTCGCGCCCCAGATCCAGCCACTTCTCGGCGTGGCGCACCGTAATCCGTTCCTCGCCCAGCTCCACAGTCGCCTGCCTGTTCCCATTCAACCCGTGCGCCGCAGTGTAGCTGCGCAGCAGCGAGGCCAGTGAAACCCAAAGCTCAACAAACACCGCATCCACTAGCGGTCAATCTCCCCCAGCACAATGTCAATCGACCCAACCACTGCCACCACGTCGGCCAGCATACGGCCCTTGCACATCGTCTCCAGCGCCTGCAGCGAGGCAAAGCCCGGATACCGCATGTGCACCCGATACGGCTTGGCCGTTCCGTCGCTCACCACGTAGTAGCCCATCTGTCCGTGCCCGGACTCGATCATCTGGAACGCCTCGCCGGCCGGCACGTTAAAGCCCTCGGTCACAATCTTGAAGTGATGAATCAACGCCTCCATCTGCGTCTTCATCTTCTCCCGGTCGGGCAGCACTATCTTCGGCGCATCGGCCTTGATCGGCCCCTCCGGCACTCCGTCCAGCGCCTGCTGAATAATCTTCACGCTCTCGCGCATCTCTTCCAACCGCAGCAGGTAGCGCGCCCAGCAATCGCCCTCGGTCGTAACCGGCACCTTGAATTGAAACTTCTCGTAGCCGGAGTACGGCATGTCGCGCCGCACATCGAAATCAATGCCGGAGGCGCGCATAATCGGCCCGCTCACCGCCAGCGCCACCGCATCTTCCGGCGATAAGTACCCCACGCCCTTCAACCGGTTGAAGAAGATCGGATTGCCGGTCAGTAAATTCGAGTACTCGTCAATCTTCTCCGGGAAGCTTTTGATGAACTTCTGGATGCGGTCGAACATGTCCAGCGGCGGCTCCATCGCCAGCCCGCCAATGCGGAAGTAGCTGGTCATCATCCGCTGCCCGGCCACCATCTCGAAGATGCGCAGAATGTCTTCGCGCTCGCGGAAGGTGTAGAGAAACACGGTCAGCGCGCCAATGTCCATGGCGTGCGTGCCCAGCCAGATCAAATGCGAATTGATGCGCGTCAGCTCGGTCAGCAGCACCCGTATCCACTGCGCCCGCGCGGGAATCTCCAGCTGCAGCAGCTTTTCAACCGCCAGGCAATAGCAAAGATTGTTGGCCATCGGCCCCAGGTAATCCACCCGGTCGGTCAGCGGAACCACCTGCTGATAGAACTTCGCCTCGCAGGTCTTCTCAATGCCCGTGTGCAGGTATCCCACTTCGGGATAAAGCCGCACCACAATCTCGCCGTCAATCTCCAGCACCAGCCGCAGCACCCCATGTGTCGACGGATGCTGCGGGCCCATATTCAGCACCATGTGCTGGTCGTGCGCGCCCTCGGCTACGGGAGCAGTCAGGATGGGTGTACCGATCGGCTCTGCCATCAGCGGTAGCCCTCCACCGGGTAGTCCTTGCGCAGCGGATGTCCTTCCCACTCCTCCGGCATCAGAATCCGCCGCAGGTTGGGGTGCCCCTCAAATCGAATCCCGAACAGATCGAAAACCTCGCGCTCATAATAGTTTGCGCCCGGCCACACCGCCGTCATCGACTCGACCGATGCCTCGGACTCCTCGACCCGCGTGCACAGCCGGATAATCTCTTTGAACTGGTGCGAAAGAATGTGATAGCTCAGCTGAAAGCGCGGCGAGGAAGGGAACCAGTCGACCGCCGTCACGGTCTGGAACGCGTTGTAGCCGGCCGCCTGCACCGCGCGTCCTGCCGCCACAATCGCCTCCGGCTTCACCGTCAGCGTCAGCTCGCCACGGTCAAACTTGGCGTCCACAAAAGCATCGCCCAGCGCGGCCAGGGCCACCACCGCCGGGTGCTCCGGCATCTGCTCCAGAACTGCCGCCTTGGTCAAATAGTTGCTGGTCTCGCTCATCCCTACAGATCCGCCTTGTCCTGGCTCCAGTTCAAAATGCCCTTGCGCACAATGTAGTAAAGCCCCACCGCCACAAAGCCCAGATACACCAGCATCTCCCAGAAGCCGAACAGCTTGCTGCCCGTAATCGCCGGCAAATGCTTATACACCACCGCCCACGGCATCACAAACACCGCTTCCACGTCGAACAGGATGAACAGCATCGCCACCATATAAAAGCGCACGCTGAACCGCGCCCGCGCGTCGCCCACGGTCTCGATACCGCATTCATAAGGAGAGAGCTTGATCTTGGTATTGCGGTGGCGGCCCACAAACCACGACATCACCACAAACAGCGCAGCAAGACCGAATGCCACCGCAATTTGCAGAAACAGTGGCAGGTATTGCCAGTGGTACGGAATCATCGCAGCCTTCCTGTGTTCAGGTTGGTGGTTTAGGTGTCGCGCGCCGAGGCCCAGGTTTTCAACCCCGCTGCTGCGCCAAGCCGCTGATTTGAGATTAGGTTTTCACCCTCCATGAGTCAAGCCGTGAGCGAGTGCACATTCGGCGGAAAAGCGGGAGCGTACGAAAGCGGGAAACCACAATTGATGGGCGCTTTTGGCACATCACAGCCCCCGCCCCGCGGTCCCAAACACCTGTGCGCCAAATCACATTTTTTAGCCCCGGCCCCATGAAAAATGTTGACTGTCCTTTAAAGGAACAGATAGATTCGGAATTCTTGTTTTGGACTCCCCCGCCGAAACACCAGTTGAGGACCACTAGATGGCGGCATCCACTGCAGGAATCTCGCTTCCCCCCGTCGCAACCAGCGCACAGTCGATCAGCGCCATTGAGCGCCGCCGCGCCATCAGCCCCGAGGCCGGACGCGCCCTCGAAATCCTGGCCCACGCCATCGAATACCTCACCGACGAGTACGCCCACCAGGCCACAGCCCTCTCCCACGACCATCCCCAGGTCCAGGCCATCCAGCTGCTCATGTCCGTCAACCGCCAAATCTACTTCGACTGCCCCCTGGTCCCCTCCATGGCCGACCGCATGCGCGCCCTCTTCCACAACCACGCCGCCTAGAGCGCCTAGGCCTCATTCCCTCTATCCACCACGAAAATGGTTGCCCCAGGTCCCTCGCATTTGGGGACCTGGGAGAGCAAACCCCCATCCCCACCACAATCCAAAAGGAACGCCGGCCTCCCGGCCGGCTGTAGCGTGGACCTCCCGGTCCACGCATGCAAAACCCACCACAAAACCGGGTGCCCCTAGTCCCTTAGTCCCCTAGTCCCTTAGTCCCCTAGTCCCTTAGTCCCTAGTCCCTTAGTCCCATTCCTCTCCACGCCCACCGCCCACTGCTAATCTGTTCTTCGTGCGGACCCGCCTCTTCCTCTCACTCCTATTGCTCACCACCACGGCCCTCGCCGCTCCAGCGCCGCCGCCCGCCACCACCCTCGCCTTTCCCCAGTTCAAACCCGGTGAATCCCTCCACATGGTGGCCTATGGAGACATGCGCTTCACCGCGCCCACCCGCACCGACGGCACCAACCCCCGCGTCCGCAAGTGGCTGGCCGAGCAGGTCGGCCGCCAGAACCCCGCCGCCATCCTGCTCACCGGAGACATGCCTTACTTCGGCTCCCGCGCCGCCGACTGGCGTCAGTACGCTCTAGAAACCGCCAGCTGGAACAAGAAGCACGCCCTCGTGCTGCCCGCCATCGGCAATCACGAGCTCTACGGCAGCGTCGAGCGCGGCCTGGCCAACTACTTCCACGCCTACCCCCAGTTGCGCGACCACCGCTACTACTCGGCCCTGCTTGGCTCGGTCGAAGTCATCTCCCTCGACTGCACCACCTCCACCGACAAAACCGGCGAGCAGGCCGCCTGGTTTGGCGAGCAGCTTGACCGCATCCCGCCCCAGGTCGAGTTCCTCGTCATCCTCGATCACTATCCCTGGATGGCCGACTGGCAGTCGCAGCTCTTCGCTCACCTGCCCGACAAGCCCGCCCTCGTCCTGCGCGAGGTGCTCGAAGCCCACCTGCCCAAACTCCAGGCCAAAGTCCTCGTCTTTAACGGCCACATTCATAACTACGAACGCTTCCAGCGCAACGGCGTCACCTATGTCGTCACCGGCGGAGGCGGCGCCCAGCCCTACCCGGTCCTCATCCGCGGCGGAGAAGACCAATACCTCGACAAGGGATTTCCCGTCTATCACTACCTGACCATCGATGTGGTCAACCACCAGCTCCACGCCGTCATGTGGAAAGTGAAAGACCCCGAAGCCCCCACCCTCGACGTAGAAGCCAAAGACCAGTTCACCCTCACCTACACACCCCGGAGGGAGCAGGGGTCTTCAGGCCCCTGAATGCGTGGTCACAAAAAAACGGCCCTTCAGGCCCGGAACACACTTTCCTCACCACAAAATGGGTGCCCCAGGTCTCGCTTCTGAGACCTGGGAAATGGGGGGAGCAGTGGCCTTCACAGGCCACGGAAAAACTCGACGGATGGGGCTTGGTAACAAGGGCACGGCTTCAGCCGGGCCGAAAAAGCATCAAATGAATCGGGGACTTTAGTCCCTGCCGGGTGCCCCACATCTCCCGAAGTTGGAGATGGGTGAGACCACAAAAGCCAACCCGCCTCAACCCAAAAGGAACGCCGGCCTCCCGGCCCACGCATGCAAACCCATCACGAAATGGATGCCCCATCCTTCGCTCGCCGAACCGCGTTTTCGGAGGGAGCGTGGGCCTTCAGGCCCACGAAAAAGTCCACCAGAAAACCATAAAACCGGTTGCCCCAGGTCTCGCTTTTGAGACCTGGGAAACCACAAAAGTATCCCGCGCCACAGCACATCTCTCGCAGTTGAGAGCAGGGAATAGAATGACCTCGAAGAAAGATGGCAGGAGCCCGGTCAAAAGATCGTGAGGAATTGCGCTAAGTCAGAAAGAACTGTGCCCCGTTCATCGCGCCCTCTGCGATGAGCGGGCGGGAGTAGGTTCGCGGTCTCCCACTCAAAACGCAAATGCGCGTTT
This sequence comes from Occallatibacter sp., assembly GCA_036384955.1. Taxonomy (GTDB): domain Bacteria; phylum Acidobacteriota; class Terriglobia; order Terriglobales; family Acidobacteriaceae; genus Telmatobacter. The sequence goes on along the minus strand of DASVLI010000280.1, from coordinate 5,849 downwards.
TGAATGGAGCACAAACCATCGCGGGAGAACATAAATTGAAAGACTTGACCGGGCCACTCGCCAGAGCTGACCGGCAAGGTGGGAGAAAGCGGGTTCTAGGCTGGCGTGGATGGAGCGTTAGAAGCGAGGGAAGCGGTGGCTATAGACTCCCGCTTTTCTTGCCTGTCCGCCGCAATTCGTCTATCAATTTATGTCCTAGAAACCGCAAGGACACTGCTCAGTAGTCCTTCGAATGCGGCGTACTCCGGCGTCTGTGGCTTTTCCTTCATATCGTCAAATCGTGATGTATCCAAATAGTCAATAGCGCGATAAATCTGCCCATGCTATTGTGTCTAACTTCCCCTACTATCTACAGTGGTTGTTTGTTTTTAAGCACGAAAGCCACCATTGCGAGTGGTGGCCTACGTGAACAATTCAGGATGTCGATTGTTGGAGTAACAAGCCATCTTGAGCGTATCGCTCACTCCTCCAACAGTCAAGTACTAATTAGGTACTCAGGGAATCCCTGTCTCCGATAAGGATGCGGCAGGTCGGCCCCTTCCCAGTCGCGTGTGATGACGCGATTGGGAAGGGAAACCAGTAACCCCTAACGGCGAATGGAGGTATGCCTTGAAGCATACACCGATCCCTTTCTATCGTGATTCGAAAACAGGCCAACGCGTTACGCAGGATTACGCACGCAAGCATCCTGCCACAACAGAACGGGAAACTGTATATCGCCCGTCACCTAAACGCGGCTAAGACCTAACCATTTGCTGATTCACTTTTCGAGGGCCCACTCAGAAATGGGTGGGCCAATTCTGGAGGCGAGATGAAGGAATGTGCGTTTTGCGACCACACTGGGAAACTCTCCGCTGAGCACATTGTGAGTGCTTGGATGGAATCTCTCTTCCCAGGAGAATTGCGCCTTCGTCGGACAAATCAGGAGGGTGAACAGACGGAACGCAAGGTGGATAAAATCGATTGGAAAGCAAGAGTCGTATGTGAGACATGCAATAACACTTGGATGAGCCATATAGAACATAGCCACGCCAAGCCAGTGATGACGCCTCTAATCACTGGGGAAATTGGAATACCTATCGGTTCCAATGAGGCACGATCTCTAGCTCTATTTGCGTTTAAAACTGCGGTTGTTTTGGATCACTCCAAGAATCGAGAAAATCACTTTTTCTCGCGTGAGGAGCGCCACGCTTTCGGAGAGAAGCAGATAATCCCATCTACCGTTCAGATGTGGCTAGCAGGGTTCGCCAATCATCGCCGCGGCGGCCGCTTCAAATCCTTCTACCACCACGGTCAGTTCCCCTCCTCTAATCGTTTCCAGATGTACGTATGTACGTGCGCAATCGGGAACCTCGCCTTTCAGGTCGTAGCCGCCAAGAGTACGATTGGCCTCACGTTCGAACCCTTACAGGGCTTTGAAAGTTTGGCAGTACCCCTCTGGCCCGAGCCTTTTCGCGGGTACATCTGGCCGGGCACAGAGATCGGCGCAACCGTGCTCACAAGCAACGAGCAATTCGATTCCTTCGCCCTGCGCTGGCACGAGGTGTCTATCTTCTAAAGTTTGCTGCCTGGTCACGGGCAGGTGGCCCGGTCAACATTCCTGAACTGTCGCGCCGAATGAGAATGAAGCTGTGCTCCGTTCCTGGCGCACTTTGCGATGAGCGGGCGACTGCCCATCCCCGCCTCAACCCCAAAGTAGCGCCGGCCTCCCGGCCGGCTGTCGCGTGGACCTCCCGGCCCACGCATCTGTCCCCCGATCACCTGATTTCGCCTGGACGGCAAGTCCTTGCAGATAATTTCCTCGTCCCGGCGCATACTCCTTCCATGCCCAGCAAATGCGCAGCCACCGAAGACCAGCTCACCAGCTCCAACCCAGACCAGCTAAACCCAATGTTTTCAAATTTCTGCGGCCAAACATTTTAGAATCAAATATTTAGAGCAGAGCGGACCCTATAACCGCCCTCGAATCAAATCTTTAGCCACAGAGACATAGGATTTTTCATCAAAAGCGGGCCAACAGGCCCGGGCTTGTACTGTCAGCTGTCGGCTGTGAGCTGTCAGCTGCTTTCCTCACTGTCCCAGCATCAACACCGCAAACAGCACCACCCACGCCGCGCCCATTGCGTGCCAGTACCATGCCGTCGAGTCAATCGCGATCTGCCGCAGCTCCACGCGCTTCAGCAGCCCCATCGCGCAAAGGCATCCCGCCAACATCCCCAGCCCCAGCAGCAAATGCACCGCGTGCGAGCCCGTAATCAGGTAGAAGAAGTAGCTGGCCGGCGTCGAGCCCGAATCGAACGCGAATCCCTGCGCCGTCAGCTGCACCCACGCCATCCACTGGCCCACCAAAAACAGCCCGCCCAGCGCAAACGTGGCCGCCACCCACGGCAGTGTGCGCGCCAGAGCCGGACGACCCAGCCCCAGCCACTCCTCCAGCACATCCATCTCGCGAAAGATGTTGTGCCGCGCAACCTCCATCGTCAGGCTGCTCAGCACCAGCACGGCAGTATTCAGATAGAGAATGGGAGGCAGCTTCACCGGGTGCCAGTCGCCCACCGGCGTCTGCGTATGCGGGTCGAAGTGCGTCCCGGTCTGCCGCGCGAAGAACGCCACCACCAGCACCAGGAAGAACATCATGTCGCTGGCCAGCGCCAGCAGCACGAAGAACCGCACCTTGTGCAGCAGGGAACGAGGCCCGTTCCGCGCGCTTTCCCAGTCGTCGTCGCCCCCGCCGCCACCGCCGCCCGTCGGCCGCAGGTCAAGCGGAGGCTTGCCGCCGAATCCAGGCTCTTTCCGTTCCGTTTCCGCCGGGGTGTGCGTAAAACTGACGGGCATCGCGGTCCTCTATAGCGTTAGAGATTACTCCCACTTCACCTTGGACGCACGCGCTTTCCCGGCAGCTGTTTCCATATCGCGGGAAATTTTGCCCCTCAAATTGCCACGGCAGCCAAATCGGGCCCGGCCTTCCAGCCTCACCCACGAAATCTGCCGCCCAACTCCTCAACCATCACCCAAGGAATCCGGCTCCATAAAATTGTCATTGCACGTTTTGCTGACTAGCGGTTTTGCCGACTTGCTGACAATCTCCACAAACGCCCGGTGCACCCGCCGGTCCGCGCTCAGCTCCGGATGGAACGTCGCCGCCAACTTCAGCCCCTCGCGCACCAGTGTAGGCGAGCCATCCCGCTCCGCCAGCACCTCCACGCCCGCGCCCGTCTCCAGAATCCGCGGCGCGCGAATGTAAACCATCTCCAGCGGCCCGCCGGCCAGCCTGGTCTCCGCCGTCAAAATCGCCGAGTCAATCTGCCGCCCATACGCATTCCGCTCCACCACCGCATCCAGCGCGCCCAGGCTGCGCTGCGCCGGGTTCCGCACCTCGCGCGCCAGCAAAATCACCCCCGCGCACGTGGCAAACACCGGCTTCGCGCCACAAAACTTTTCCAAAGCCTCAAAGAACCCATTCTTCTCAAGGAACTTCAGCATGGTCGTCGACTCACCTCCAGGCAGCACCAGTCCGTCCAGCCCGTCAAGTTCCTCGGCCTTGCGCACCTCTACCGGACGCGCACCCGCCTCGGCCAGCGCCGCCGCATGCGCCGCATAATCTCCCTGAATCGCAAGCACGCCAATCGCCGGCTGTTCTGTTCGCTGTGTTTTGTCTGCGGGCTCTGATGATTCTGTGCTGCTCAAATAGTTCCTCCGATTCCGTTTGCCGCAGAGCACAAGAAAATCGTCATCAAGCACCGGACCACCTGGCGACACCAATGGATCATCGGTTATGGGTTCTTGATTCATGGTTTAGGCCAGCGGTATGATGCAGCTCAATTCAATTCTATCCGCTGGAATTCATCCTCACAGCAGTACTGGCGCAACGGGGCCCACGCATTTCTGTTCTGCCACAAATATGGATGCCCCATCCTTGCGCAGCAAGGGTGGGAACCACAGATATCCCGTGAACGTGATATCCACCGGACGCCTCCACATCCGGGGTAGCGGACGCGTCTACTGCCCACTATTCACCTATCGCTCTCCCGTGTAACAATCGCTCCGCCAGCCATGTCCATGCGCTTCCCACTCATTCCCCATCTGCTCCTCGCCCTCGCCGCCACCGCCTTTGCCCAGTCCGGCCGCGACTGGCCCGTTTACAACGGCGGCGCCGACGGCCTCCACGCCTCGCGCCTCACGCAAATCAACCGCCGCAACGTCGCCCGCCTCACCCTCGCCTGGCAATTCGACACCGGCGAAAAGGGCGGCATCCAGACCAATCCGCTCATCCTCAACGGTGTGCTTTACGCCGCCACACCCTCGGCCAAAATTGTCGCGCTCAACGCCGCCACCGGCCGCCAGCTCTGGCGTTTCAGCTCCGGCATCCCCAGCTCGCAGCCCGTCCGCGGCCTCAGCTATTGGACCGACGGCGCACACCCGCGCCTCTTCGTCGGCATCATGAACTTCCTCTACTGCCTCGACGCCAAAACCGGCCAGCCCGTCTCCACCTTCGGCGTCGCCGGCCGCGTCGATCTCCGCGAAGGCCTGCGCGGCGATCCCGCAAAGCAATCCATCGCCCTCACCACACCCGGCGCCATCTACAAAAACCTCATCATCGTCGGCGGCCGCAATCCCGAAGCTCACCCCGCGCCCCCCGGCGACATCCGCGCCTACGACGTCCGCACCGGCCAGCTCCGCTGGAGCTTCCACACCATTCCGCATCCCGGCGAACCCGGCTACGAAACCTGGCCCGCCGACGCATGGCAATCCTCCGGCGCGGCCAACAACTGGGCCGGCATGTCCGTCGACACCGAGCACGGCATCGTCTACGTCCCCACTGGCTCGGCCGTCATGGACTTCTACGGCGGCGACCGCCACGGCGACAATCTCTACGCCAACACCCTGCTCGCGCTCGACGCCGAAACCGGCAAGCGCCTCTGGCACTTCCAGGGCGTGCATCACGACATCTGGGATCGCGACTTTCCCGCCGCGCCCGTCCTCTTTACGGCACGCCGCAACGGCCGCGCCATCCCCGCGCTGGCGCAAACCACCAAGCAGGGCTACGTCTACGTCTTCAACCGCCTCACCGGCCAGCCGCTCTTTCCCATCCACGAAGTGCCGTACCCCAAAAGCACCGTGCCCGGCGAAGCCGCATCACCCACCCAGCCCAAGCCTGACCTGCCCGCGCCCTTCGCCCGTCAGAGCCTCACCGCGGCCGACCTCACCAACCGCACCCCCGAGGCCCACGCTTGGGCCCAGCAGGCCTTCGCAAAATTGGCCAGCGACGGCCAGTACATCCCCTTCTCGCTCGACAAGCAGACCATCGTGTTGCCCGGCTTTGACGGCGGCGCGGAGTGGGGCGGCCCCGCCATCGACCCGCGCACCAACATCCTCTACGTCAACGCCAATGAGATGGCCTGGACCGGCGGCCTCGAACCCGCTACCTTGCGCGGCAGCGCCGGCCAGCAAATCTACGCGCGCCAGTGCGCCCTCTGCCATCGGCTCGACCGCTCCGGCTCCCCTCCGGCCTTCCCTTCGCTGCTCGATCTCGACAAGCGCATGGGCCGCGACAAAATCGTCGACGTCATCCTCCACGGCAGCGGACGCATGCCCGGCTCGCCCAACCTCACCACGCCCCAGCTCAACGCACTCATCAGCTATCTCCGCACTGGCGACGCAGGCGAGGGAAGTGCTAGCAATGCTGGCAATGCAATCAATGCTGGCAGTGCTAGCAAATCTCAGACTTCCACCAAATCCGAAATGGCCGCCGCCCAATCCGACGCCAACGCCGAGCCTTATCTCTTCACCGGCTATCGCAAATTCCTCGACCCCGACGGCTACCCGGCCATCGCGCCGCCCTGGGGCAC
>DASVLI010000279.1:0-18648 GCA_036384955.1 Occallatibacter sp. | reverse complement strand
GCAATGTCCGCGAACGATAGGTCAATGTCGTCCGCCTCATTGAATCTCTTGACTTCTGCTTCAGTTGCCGCGCGGTTAATCCAAAGTGCTCTGTAGGCTCCCTCGACGACCGGTCTGACGAGGGCAGAGGCTGACCCCGTGTTGCCATGAATTATCAAGAGCAGGATTGATTCCTGATGTTCAATCAGAACCGAGATAAAGCCGATGACGGTCAACGTCCGGGTATCCCTCGGAAAATCGTGCCCTGCAAGAATCTGCGATGCAGCGTGCATCGCGTTCTCGCAGCTAATCAGATGCCTTTTAAGTTCTTCTGTCATGCCGTCGGCGTTCTCGGTTGAAGCCATTGTAAGCTTCACTCTGCCCTGTTTCCTCATTCTCTCTGCATTACCACCTACGCGAAAATTGTGGTGCGGCAAATGGGGCGGATTAATCCAGGCAAACGGACTTCTCGCCAGGAAAACCTCCCAATTTACGGCTCATCGCCAATGCGTTTTTGACACATCATGCGTGTGCTTAACTGAGCGCGTGGCGTTTGCACATTCGAGTAAATAACGCGAGGCGCCTAGCCGCCGTTGATGCGGGACTTGAGGCGTTTGAGGACGTTGGGGGGGAGCAGGCCTGTAACGTCTCCGCCGAAGCTGAAGACCTCTTTGATCATGCGGGAGCTGACGAAGGAGTAGCGGCCGGCTGGCTGGAGGAAGACGGTTTCGACTTCGGGAGCGATGCGGCGATTCATCAGGGCCATCTGGAACTCGTGCTCGTAGTCGGAGATGGCGCGGATGCCGCGCAGCACGGCGGTGGCGCCCAGCTTGCGTGCGAAGTCGACCATGAGGCCGTCAAAGGTGGCCACGGAGACATTGCCGAGAGCAAAGGTGGACTCGGTGAGCATTTCGACGCGCTCGTCGACGGTGAAGAGCGGATTTTTGCCGGGATTGTTGAGGACGGCCACGGTGAGGTGGTCAAAGAGCTTGGCGCCGCGCTGAATGAGGTCGAGGTGCCCGTTGGTGGGCGGGTCAAAGGTGCCGGGATAGAGGGCGCGGACAGGCATACGGCTGAGGATGATTCTACGGCATGTGAAGGCATTGCATGCAGCAGACGCTCGCTATATGGGAGTGCTTGAGGCGGGATTTGTCCGTAGCCAGGACGTTGGCATGCTTTCCCTGGTGCCCAAAAGCGAGTCACCTGGGGCAACCATCTTCTGTGTCTTGGCCAGCTACACAAAGACAAATGCAGGTCTGCTCGGGATGACAATTCAATAGTCAGTTGCCAGTAGCCGATGCCACAGGCAGGCGGTGATTTCAGCTATGGGCGGATTCGATGGCTTCTGCTTCGGAGGTGTGGGCGGTGCGGGAGGCGAGATAGAGCGAGACGACGGTGATGTCGTCGGTTTGGCCGAAATGCTTTGCGGTCGCGGCGATATAGCGGGCCGACTCGTTGGCGACCTGCTGGGTGCGCTCGAATCCGAACAGCTCGCCCTGGGCATTGGTGGCTTCGACCACGCCGTCGGAGAGGAAGACGAGGCGGTCACCGCGATTGAGCTGGAAGGAGACCTGCTCGTACTCAGCCCCGGCGACGACACCGAGGGGCAGGCCGGGCGGCAGCGGCAGTTCGCGGCCGTCGCGATAGGGACTGAGGTGGCCGGCGTTGGCGATATGCAGGGTGCCGTCGGTGTGGATGCGCGCGCAGAGGCAGGTGGCAAAGCAGGGCGCGGCGTCAAGCTCCGCGATTTGGCTGGGCGAAGCGACGGCGCCGATGAGGACGCGATTGAGATGCTTGAGGATGATGGCGGGGTCGTGCGAGAGCTCATTGCGCAGCGCGCCGACCAGGGTGCTGGAATTCATGGCGGCCTGCAGGCCTTTGCCGCTGACGTCGCCGACAACGATAAGCAGTGAGTCATCGGGGAGCGGAAGGACCTGGAAGAAGTCTCCGCCGACGCCGTGGACGGGCAGGTAGGCGCTTTCAAGCATGAAGTGCTGGTTCGACGGCAGCTCTGTGGGGATGAGCAGGGCCTGGACGCTGCGCGCGGCGGAGATTTCGGCCGAGGAGCGCTGCTCCAACTGCGAGACGCGAATAAAGCGATAGAGGATGACTGCGACCAGCGAAGCGAGAAAGACCGAGTAGGAGATGGCTCCGACGCCGAAGACGACCGGGCCGAGATGAAAGCGGAGCGCGGCGTACTCGACCGGAATCCAGCCATGGCTGGCGAGGAAGTTGAGCAGGGTGTCAATAGAGTCGGCCGTGGAGGCCAGCAGGAAGGGCACGAACATGACGCCTGCATCGGTACGGCCGGAGCGCCAGGCGCGGAAGAGCATAACGCAGACGAGGGTGACGAAGACGATTTCCGCCGCGACTCCGAGCACACCACGCGAGAGCGGCGTGGGCAGCAGACCGAGGAACGGAAGGATGAGCACGGCCACCTGCACGGCGCGCACCGCGCGGCGCATAGGGCTTTGCGTAAAGCGGAGAACGAACTCAAGGGTGATGGCCATGAAGATATGGCCGGAGAAGCCGCCGAAGATGCGGAAGGCTTCAAGCGAGTAGGCGCCGAGGTTGTAGGCCGCCTCTGACAGTGCGCTGACGGCAACCGAGAGGCCGAGGAAGACGAGCCAGAGGTACTCCGAGTGGTTGCGCTGGGCGAGGAAAAGCGTGAAGCCGAAACCGGAGAGCGCGAGGAAGAGAAAGCCGAGGATGGCGTCGGCAATGGCGCCCTGGCTCCACTGGTGATCGACGGCGAGCGTCATGTGTTCGGCCAGCAGGGTGGAGGGCCCGGCTTCAGCTTCGGTCATCAGGCCGCGGCCGATGGTGACATCTGGCCCGGCCCAGGAGCGAACAGCGATGACGACCGGGCCGGAGGGCGGCAGAGGCACGAGGAACGGCGAGGACTCGACCATGAAGAGCTTGTCAGAAGCCATGCCGGGCGTACTGCCGGACTGGACGCCGTTGACGAAGACAGTGAGCTGGCCGACGGAGTTGGGCATGACGAGCAGCGACTGCGCGCGCACTCCGGCCGGGGCCAGTTGCTGCTGAGTGAGATGCAGACGATACCAGGCAAAGCCGGAGTATGCGCTGATGCCTTGTTTGGTGATGGGCTGGCTGAGAACGAGCGCAACCCACTGGGCATCGTCGAGGGCAGGGTCGGACCAGCGCGGGTCGTCGCCTATCTGGAAGCGCCAGGGGCCGTCGAGCGAGAGAACGGCGGGCAGCGGGGCGGGCTGCGCGGCGGGTTGCACGATTTGCGGCGCGGCCTGGGCGGAGGGCGCGGCTTGCGCGGGCAGCAAGACGCAGAGCATCGCGAGGAAGCAGACGGTGCACAGTTTCGTCATGGCTCGCAGGCGATGGTTCATATGTGGTCCAAGTGTAAATCGAAGCGAAATGGCAAAGCCCGGCAAAGTTCGCCGGGCCTTGGGAATGCACCTCGCGCTATGAAAGATACGCGCCGCGTTCCAGTGTGGTTCCGCACTTAACCGCGGCGGGGCTTCACGGCTTCCTTGGCTTCAGTGGGGCCGGCGGCGGGGACTTCTGGGATTTCAGCCTTTGCAGCGGCGCCGATGCCGAGCTTGGTGCGCACCTCGGCATCCATCCTGGCGAACATTTCCTTGTTCTCCTTGAGGAAGTTGCGGGTGTTCTCGCGGCCCTGGCCGATGCGCTCGCCGGCGTAGCTGTACCATGCGCCGGACTTCTCGACGATGTTGTGGGTGACGCCGAGATCGAGCACGTCGCCTTCGCGGCTGATGCCCTCGCCGTAGAGGATGTCGAACTCGGCTTCGCGGAAGGGCGCGGCCACCTTGTTCTTCACGATCTTGACCCGGGTATGGTTGCCAACCACGGCGTCTCCGTCCTTGACGGCGGCGATGCGGCGAATGTCCACACGGACCGAGGAGTAGAACTTGAGGGCGCGGCCGCCGGTGGTGGTTTCAGGGTTGCCGAACATGACGCCGATCTTCTCGCGGATCTGGTTGATGAAGATGAGCGCGGTGCGGGATTTGGAGACCGTGCCGGTGAGCTTGCGCAGGGCCTGCGACATGAGACGGGCCTGCAGGCCGACGTGGGAGTCGCCCATTTCGCCATCCAGCTCGGCCTTGGGGACGAGAGCGGCGACGGAGTCGACGACGAGGACGTCGATGGCGCCGGAGCGGACCAGAGCCTCAGTGATTTCAAGGGCCTGCTCACCGGAGTCCGGCTGGGAGACAAGCAGGTTGTCGATGTCCACGCCCAGCTTGCGCGCGTAGGCGGGGTCGAGCGCGTGTTCGGCGTCAACAAAGGCGGCCAGGCCGCCCATCTTTTGCGCCTCAGCGATGATTTGCAGAGTGATGGTGGTTTTGCCCGAGGACTCGGGGCCGTAGACCTCCGTAACGCGGCCGCGAGGGATGCCGCCTACGCCAAGGGCGGCGTCAAAACTGATGGAGCCGGTAGAGATAACGGCGATGGGGACCAGGGCCTCTTTGGAGCCAAGGCGAACAATGGAGCCTTTGCCGAACTGTTTTTCGATTTGAGAGAGGGCGAGTTCAACTGCTTTTGCGCGGTCGTCGGCGATGGCCATGGAGGCTCCTTTGCGAAGTGGTTCCCTGCCGGCGCGCGCCCGCAAGCGGGTAAAAACGGCGCAATTCCGGCATGTGAGTCGAATGGATTCTAGCAGGATGGGGTGAGGAACGACAGAAGAAAAAGCGAAGAAAGGGTGAAAACTTAGATTCGGCTCATTTTGTATGCATTGGCCTGTCTGCGGGCCAGTATATGACAGTTGCGGCAGGAGCGATAGTAGAGACGGCACACGCGGGTCACGAGAGGGTGGTTACGGGTGTGACGCGAGATGCATCACTTTCTTGAATGAGCATCAGATTATGATTATTGCATCATTTTATGAATTGATGCATAATCTGAACATGCGAACCACCGTGACACTCGACGAGAAGACACATGCCTATGCGGCCTATTACGCACGCGTGCACGGACTGAGCCTGGGCGAGGCTCTGGATGCACTGGTGGAAAAGGCGCAGGCGGCTCCCGTGCCCGCACCGGAGATTGAATTCGGCCCCAACAACTTCCCCATGTTTCCCCGCAGCGGACGCGTGATCACCACGGAGCTGGTGAGAGAGCTGGAGAGGGAGCTGGAGGAGGAAGAAATTGCCTCGAAAAAATCTGCTTGACCTGAACGTCCTGATCGCACTGACAGATTACGGGCACAAACATCATGAGACAGCCTGGCAGTGGTTCACTTCAGGAGGCGGGGACGACTGGGGCATTTGCCCTCTGACTGAGTCGGGATTCATCCGCCTTATGTCGAGCTCGGCGATGCGTGCAGAAATGCGAGCACGGGACCAAGGCGCAGCAATTCGTCAGTCCGTGGCTCTTCTGCAATACCTCAGCGCCTATCCCGGCTTTCACTATTGGGAGATCACAGAGCGCGAAAGCTGGGTAAGCGTAACAGCGCCGCTGGCCGACCGCGTAACGGGACATCAGCAGATTACAGATGCCTATCTGCTTGGATTGGCAATTGCGAAGAATGGCCTGCTGGTGACATTTGACCGCGGCCTGCGTTTTCTTGCGGGAGACAAATTCGCGGCCAACCTGCTGGTGCTGGAAGCCTAGACGGTGTAGGCGCCGATGCGGGTTTCGCGCTGGGTGAGGGCGTCGCAGGCGCGGTCCAACTGCTCATACTCTGCGTCATGCTGCTTGCGGAAGGCGCGAAAGGCGTCCTCGCTGGCCCAGCGGTCAACGGTGAGGTAGATGCCGGGAACGTAGGCATCGCGCAGCAGCTCGGTGCCGAGGTATTCGGCCGAGGCGCGGAAGAGCTGGGCCCAGGAGCCCTGAGAGCCGTAGGCAGCCTCGAAGGCGGGGATTTTGTCTTCAGCGATTTCAAACTGCCAGACCACGACGAACATGCGCTTGCCCCTTGTTGGTGAAATTCCATGGTAGCGCATGGCGACAGTGGAGCGTGTGCACCGCCGGCGTGTGGCGCACTATGATGGGGGCGAGTTTTTTGGCGCGGTTGCGCCGTGATTCAGGGGCCGGGCTGCGAACAGGGGGAGATGGTGGGGAACGAAGAGAGTGTGCAGGGGAGTAGCTGTGCGTGCGCGCTGGACCGGCGCGAGTTTATGCGTTTGACGTTGATGAGCGGCGCAATGCTGGCAACGGCAGGTGTGGGCGTGGAAGCCAATGCCGAGGAAACGCTGGCCGCCGCTCCTAAATTTGCCGTTCTGACCGAGCTTGCGCCGGGCGCGGTGCGGCCGGAGGGCTGGCTGAAGGTTTATCTGGACAAGCAGGCCGCGGAACTGGGCTCGAAGCTGCCGCTGATCTCGTGGCCGTTTTCCGCGCCGTACTGGGCGGGCCTGGAAGAGGGCAAGTCATGGTGGCCGTGGGAGCAGAAAGCCTACTGGATTGACGGCGCGACGCGGCTGGCGCTGGTGCTGGACAACAAGGCGCTGCTGGCACAGGTGCAGCAGACGATTCGCTACACGCTGGACCACGCCGACGGCGATGGCTACCTGGGACCGCAGTTCTTCAAGGAGCCGTGCGCGGAGTTTGGCGAGACGGAAGTGACGGATAACTTTCACCGCTGGCCACAAAACATCTTCTTCCGTGGCGTGGCGGCCACCAGCGACGCGGGCGGGAATCCCGACGCGGTGCAGGCGCTGCGGCGGCACTACCTGAACGACAAGACGAACTACGGCAGGCCGATTCGCAACGTGACTAATGTAGAGGACATTCTGTGGACCTACGCGCGCACTGGCGACCGGCGGCTGCTGGAGCTGGCGGAAAGCGCATGGGCCACGTTTTTGACGGTGACCACGGCGCATGCCGACGGCGCGGACCTTTCGCCGCTGCGGGTGTACGCGGCCACACCGATTGACTCGCACGGCGTGACGTATGCCGAGACAGCCAAGCAGCCGGCGATTCTCTACATGCACACGGGCAATCCGGAGTATTTGCGCTTTGCCCATGCCGCCATGCGGCGCATCTTCGACCACCACATGCTGATTGATGGCGTGCCTTCGACCTCGGAGTTCTATCGCACGCGGACCTCGCTGGACTCGCACGAGACCTGCGACATTACCGACCACACGTGGAGCTGGGGCTATATGCTGATGGCCACCGGCGACGCACGCTGGGCCGATGCGACCGAGCGCGCCTGCATGAATGCCGGCTTTGGCGCGCTGAAAAAGGATTGGAAGGCGCTGCAGTACTTCAGCTGTCCGAATCAGTTTCTGGCAACGCTCGACTCCGACCACAACGTGATGGAGCATGGCGGACGCAAGATGGCGTTTCAGCCGAATCCCGGTCAGGAGACGGCCTGCTGCGGCGGCGACGTGCACCGGCTTTATCCCAATTACGTAATCCGTATGTGGATGAAGGACACCAAGGGCGGCCTGGTTGCGGCGCTGTATGGCCCTTCGCGCGTGCGGACCACCGTGGGCGCGGAAAAGCGCGAGATTGAGATTGTGCAACGGACCGACTATCCGTTTGACGAGCAGATCCACTTCACGCTGCATATGGCGCAGCCGGTGGAGTTCCCACTGAGTTTGCGGATTCCTGCCTGGTGCGAGGACCCGCGGCTCGAAGTGAATGGCAGGAAGACGGCGATGCCGCGCATGGAGCGTGGATTTGCGACGTTGACGCGACGCTTTGAGCCGGGCGACACGGTGACGCTGACGCTGCCGATGAAGCTTGGACTCTCGCGCTGGCCACAGAACGGCGTGGGCGTTGAGCGCGGGCCTCTGGTGTACGCGATGGACATCAAGGCGGAATGGACGCCGATTGTGGAGGCAAAATACACGACCGAGGAGTATCCAAGCTGGAAGGCGATGCCGGCTGCACCGTGGAACTACGGACTGGCGGTGGAAGAGGCGCACATGGACACGCAGGTGAAGGTGCATCGCAAGGCGATGACCGAGGACCCGTGGGTGGATCCGCCGGTGACGCTGACCGCTCCGGCGCGGACGATTGAGGGCTGGGAGCTGCAGGCCGATCCGGCGAATGCGAAGCAGCTGTTTACGCCTCCGCTGCCGGAGGTGGAGGAGCACAAGCTGGGCGCGGAACAGACGCTGACGCTGGTGCCGTACGGGGCGACGCATTTACGGCTGACGATATTTCCGGACACCTGCGGTGTGGCTGGCCGCGCTTCGCGCACCTGAGACAGCCGCGGCGGAAACATTACAGTGCTAGATTATGGCCATAATTTATGGCTATAATCTAGCGTATGAAGGTAAGCACCGCAGAGGCGAAGAACAACCTTACGCGGCTTCTGCGCGCGGCAGAGGCAGGTGAGCTGGTGGTGGTGACACGCCACGGCAAGCCCGTGGCGCAAATCGGGCCGCCGCCCGCGGAGAAAAAGCGCAAGGTGCGTCTGGGCGGGATGCGCGGCCGCATCAAGTTCAAACCCGGCTGGGACAAGCCAATCGATCTCGACCGCTTTCTTGAAGGCGACCTGTGAGCGGCAACCTTGTCGACACAAATGCGGCCATCTTCGCGGTTACGAAACCGGAAAAGCTTACTTTGCCGGCACGAAGAGCGATTCTGCGCGGCCCAAATACCGTTAGCGTCGTTTCACTTTGGGAAGTGATTCTGAAGAGTATGAAAGGAACGCTCGACGTGGGCGACCCGATGCGGTGGTGGCGCGACGCGGTGCATGAGCTGGACGCAACCATTCTTCCGCTCCAGCAGGAGCACGTTGCCGGCTTGCTCCGCCTGCCCGCGCACCACAAGGATCCGTTCGACCGCATTGTGATTGCGCAGGCGACCGCCGAAGGATTGTCGCTGGTCACAAGCGACAGAGCAATCGCGCGCTACTCCTCCAGCGACTTGAAAATCATCTGGTAGTACAGCTCTTCATCCGCCGCAGCCGCAGGTGCGGGCCAGCACTTCGGCGAAGTGCAGGGCCTTTTTGTGTCCGAGCTGGGAGATCTGCTCGCGGCAACTGAAGCCATCGGCAACGAGGACGGTGCGCGGGCCGGCGGCGCGGACGGCGGGTAGCAGGCCGCTTTCTGCAATCTGCTTCGAGACTTCAAATTTGTCAGCCTCAAAGCCGAAGGGGCCTGCCATGCCACAGCAGGTTGAGTCGATCATTTCGACCTGGGCGCCGGCGTTGCGCAGGACTGCGATTTCATTTTTGGGCCCGCCAAAGACGGCTTTGTGGTGACAGTGTCCGTGGATGAGAATCTCCGCGCCGGTGAGCGTGCCTTTGGCGAATTCGGGCGCTTCGGCCATAAGCCAGTCGGCAAGCAGGTGGACTTGCGTGCCGAGTTTTTTGGCTCGCGGGTCGTTCGGGAACATTTCCGGCAGCTCATCGGTAAAGACAGTGGCACAGCTTGGCTCAAGAAAGATGATGGGCGTGCTGGCTTCGATTTCGGGCGCGAGGCGGTCGAGGACTTTCGCAAGATAGCCACGCGCGGCATCGAGCAGTCCGAAGTCATAGAGCGGGCGGCCGCAGCAAATGTGGCCCTTTGGGACTTTGACCTGGAAGCCTGCGGCGGTGAGGACGGTCTCTGCCGCGTGCAGGGTTTGCGGGTGGTAGTAGTTGTTCCAGGTATCGGGCCAAAGCACCACCTGCGGTGGGGCTGACTGCGCTTCGCGCGCGGATGCGGTGCGGCTGCGCGTGTAGGACTTCGCGGCCAGGCGGGGCAGTTCCCTGCTTTTGGCCACGCCGACAATGTGCTTGATAAGCGGACTGGTGATGGGCCCGGTGAGCACCAGGTTGGTGAGTGCCGGAGTGAGAGCGCCGAGGCGCGCGAGCTTGTCGGCAAAGCCGAAGACGTAGTGATGCAGCGGGTGCAGGCGGCCCTTGTAGCGCTGAGCCAGAAATTCGGATTTCCATGCGGTCATGTCGACCTGCACGGGGCACTCGGTTTTGCAGGCCTTGCAACTCAGACAAAGATCGAGCGCTTCATGCACGGCTTCGCTCTGGAAGCCTTCCTTTTGCAGCTCGCCGTTGAGCATTTCCCATAGCAGGCGGGCGCGGCCGCGGGTGGAGTGCTGCTCCTCGCCGGTGGCGCGATAGCTGGGACACATGACGCCGCCAGTGGTTTTGCGGCATGCGCCCACGCCAACGCAGCGCTCGGTAGCGCGCGCAAAAGAGCCGGAGTCTTTGGTGAAGGCGAAGTGCTGCTCGGACTCTAGGTGTGCGTGCTGGTAGAAGTCAGGATTGTGGCGCAGGTTTTCGACGGGGTCATAGACGCGCACGGCATCGATGAGCTTGCCGGGATTCATGCGGTTGGTTGGATCCCACAGCGCCTTGAAATCGCGGAAGGCCTGCATCAGCTCCGGGCCAAACATTTTGGGCAGCAGAGCGGCGCGGGCCTGGCCGTCGCCGTGCTCGCCGCTGAGCGAGCCGCCGAAGCTGAGCACAAGATCGGCGGCGCGGTCGAGGAACTCGCGGAAGGCGCGTACGCCGGGCTCGGTGCGGAAATCGAAGTTGATGCGCATATGCACGCAGCCCTGGCCGTAGTGGCCATAGAGCGCACTGCGATAGCCGTACTCGGCCATGAGCGCGGTGATTTTGCGCAGATATTCGCCGAGATGCGCGGGCGGAATGCCGGCATCCTCCCAGCCCTCCCATCCGTCGGGCTCGCCGGGAACGAAGACGGTTGCGCCGAGTGCGGACTCACGCACATGCCAGACGCGCGCGGCGTCGGCGGAGTTGTAGATGCGAGCCTGGGGCACGCTGGGCCAGGACTGCGAGGCACTGACGAGAGCTTCGGCTTTGGCCTGCGCTTCGGCGGCATCCCATGCACCCATTTCGACCAGCAGAAAGCCGCGGCCGGGCGGCAGCAGGCTGACGTCGCCCTCTGCGAGGCCCTTGCGATGCATGAAGTCGACAAGCAGAGAGTCGAACCCCTCAAGACCGATGGGGCCGTGTTCGAGCGCGGCGGGAACAGCGTCGGCGGCAAGGAAGGGATCGGTAAAACCGAGCGCGGTGAGCACGCGATAGGGCGGGCTGGCCTTGAGGTTGAGCGTGGCGGAGACGATGGTAGCGCAGGTGCCCTCGGTGCCGACCAGCGCGCGCGCGACGTTGAAGTTGTTTTCCGACAGAAGCTGGTCGAGGTTGTAGCCGGAGACGCGGCGCGGAATGTTGGGGAACTTTTTTCTGATCTCGGACGCGAACTTGTCGCGGATGCGCGCGAGGCCGGTGTAGATTTCGCCGACGCGGCCGCCCTGGTGAATGAGAGCAGCGAGTTGGTCATCGCTGGTGGAACCAACGGTGAGACGCGTGCCGTCATAGAGGATCACGTCGAGTGATTCGACGTTATCGACGGCCTTGCCGCCGAGCAGTCCATGCACGCCGCAGGAGTTGTTGCCGATGATGCCGCCGAGGGTGCAGCGTGAGTGCGTGGCGGGGTCGGGCGCGAAGGTGAGGTGATGCACTTCGGCAGCGTCGCGCAGGCGGTCAAGGACGATGCCGGGCTCGACGGTGGCAAGCTGCTTTGCCACGTCGATGCCGTGGAGCGCGTGCATGTAGCGGGAGAAGTCAAAGACGACGGCGACGTTGACGCACTGGCCGGCGAGCGAAGTTCCCGCGCCGCGGGGAAGAATGGCTGCGCCGGTGGCGCGGCAGGCGGCGATGGCGGCCTCAACGTCAGCGATGCTGCGCGGATAGATGACGCCGATGGGCAGCTGGCGGTAGTTGGAGGAATCAGCCGCGAAGAGCGCACGCGAGGCGAGGTCGAAGAGAACATCGCCGCGGATGGTGGACTTAAGCAGAGCCTCAAGTTCGCGATGGGCGGCGAAGCTCTCGTGGTCGAGCGGCGGCTGATTGGAAAGAATTTGAAAAGTGCTCACGAGGGAATGGTAGCGCGACTCGCAGGCGCCGGCAGTGCGCAAATCGGCCCGGAGGAGCCGTCATCCCAAGGGGCGGACAAAATAAGGCTAAGAGCTAGCGGCCGGGCCACTCTTCGACGACGACACCGAGGTCGTTGAGCTGCTTGATGGCGGCTTCGACGTTGCGGCGGATGGCGGGGCGGTCCTTGGCGGCGGCGTTGGGGGCCTCTGCCACGGCAATGACGCGGCCGTAGCGCCACGCGCCGGCGGGCAGCGCAACGACAGCCTGGGCGAGATCGGCGGGGCGAATCTGCAGCTCCTGGCGGCGGGCGGCGGCAGGGCGCAGCATGGAGTCCTTGCCGGTGGCGCTGGGATTGGCATCTGCAAGGTTGATGCGCACGTCGAGCATATCGGACTGCACGGTGATAAAGGGATTGGCCCAGGCCGCGGCGTCGTGCACGTCGACGTAGAGGCTTTTGGTGGGTACGGGGATGTTTTCAAGCGCGGCGCGCTGCTGGTCCAGCAGGCTGGCCTTGGCCTGCGCCTTGTGTTCGGCATTCACGGCCGACTGGGCAACGCCGACGACGGCCTGCTGCTGCTGTTTGCAGGCGGCAAAGGTGAAAGCGGACAACAGAAGAACGAGGCAAACGCGGCGGGAGACGTGCATCACGAGACAAGGATAGCAGGGTGCAATGCGGGATTTGGCAGCTATTGGCCCTGCCAGGCAGGCTTACGCTTTTCAAGAAAGGCTTGTGTGCCCTCGGCTTTGTCGGCGGTGGAGCAAAGCGAGCCGAAGAGCGCTGCCTCGCGGGCGAGGGCCTGTGACAAGGGCAGGTCGAGGCCCTCATCGACAGCGCGCAGAGTGGCGGCAACGGCCAGAGGCGCATTGGCAGCGATTTCAAGGGCGAGGGCTTCGGCGCGGACGAGCAGTTCGGCAGCGGGTACGACGAGATCGACGAGACCGATGCGGAGGGCTTCAGGGGCGTCGACGATGGCGCCAGTGAGCAGCAGCTTGAGTGCTGCGCCACGGCCAACCAGGCGGGGCAGGCGCTGCGAGCCGCCGTAGCCGGCGATGATGCCGAGTTTGACTTCGGGCTGGCCGAATCTGGCGTCGTCGGCTGCAATGCGCAGGGTGCAGGCCATGGCCAGCTCGCAGCCACCACCGAGGGCGAAGCCCTGGATGCAGGCGAGGACGGGTTTGCCCAGAGTTTCAATGCGGCGCAGAACGGCCTGGCCCTTCAGCGCGAAGGCCTCGCCTTCCGCGGCGGAGAGGGCGGCGAGCTCGGCGATATCTGCCCCTGCGGCGAAGGCGCGGCCGCCCGCGCCGGTGAGCAGGATGACGCGGATTTCGTCGTTGGCGGCGAGCTCGGCGAAGGTCGAATCGAGCTCGGCGAGAACCATGGCGTTGAGCGCGTTCAGGACCTTGGGGCGGTCGAGCGTGACGATGGCCAGAGGCGGGCGGAGTTCGAGGCGAAGAGTCTCCATGCGCGGAAGGTTAGCAGAGTGGGGTCTGGAGTTGTCACAGCGCAATGAGCGGAAGTGGGCTACACTGCGCGCGATGGGAGGCTGACATGGGCGCGAAGATTGTGGCGATTGTGGGCAGCTATCGCAAGGGCGGCACGGTGGACGCAGCCGTGGAGGCAGTGCTGGCCGGCGCGCGCGAGCACGGCGCCGCCACGCATACGATTTATTTGACCGAACAGCACATTGAGTTTTGCCAGAATTGCCGCACCTGCACACAGACGCCGGGCGAGGCGCGCGGGACGTGTCCGCAGCACGATGATTTGGCGGCGATTTTGAGCGAGATTGACGCGGCCGATGGGGTGGTGCTGGGTGCGCCCGTGAATTGCTTCAACGTGACGGCGATCTTCCGGCGCTTTCTGGAGCGGCTGGTGGGCTGTTGCTACTGGCCGTGGGGCCAGCCCATGCCGCGGATGCGCGAGAAGGTGATGTGGCGCAAGGCGGTACTGGTGACTTCAGCCGCGATGCCCGGACCGATGATTCCGCTATTTACCGGAGCGTTTAAGGCGCTGCGCACAGCGGCCAGCATGCTGCAGGCGCAGCCAGTGGGCAAACTGTGTGTAGGGCTTGCGGGAGGCGAGCCGCGCGAGTTGAAGACAAGTACGCTGCGGCGGGCGCGGAAGCTGGGAGAGCGGCTGGCGGTGTAGGTTTTGCGGGCAAAGAAAAACGGGTGGCCAGTTCAGGCCACCCGTCGATCGCTGACCAGTGACGGAGCGGTCATTCAGGAGACAAAGACAGAGTAGCTCCGGCCCATGGCAGTGTCTTGGGCCGTTGGAGTGAGCTGTGGGTCCATCGAAGGGTGGAGATGCGGCCCGCGCGCGGCCAAATGTGCGGCAAAATGCGCAAAAGGCACAAGATGGGTGTCGCAAGGCGTGCTGCAACGCGGTACTTTTGGAAGAGCCGGAAGCACGGCGAGCGAAGGACGCGAACGGTTGCAGGGTAAGGCAGACAAGGCGCGGAGACGGGCGGCCCGCTGGGCAGCGGTGCTGCTGGCCGCAGTGTGCGCGCTTCCTGCGGCGGCGCTGGAGCCTGCCACAACGCTGGGCAGCTACGGGCGGCAGTGGTGGGTGATGGAGAATGGCCTGCCGCAGAACACAGTGCACGCGCTGGCGCAAACGCGCGATGGTTTTTTGTGGGCGGGAACCGAGTCGGGTCTGGTGCGCTTTGACGGCGTTTCGTTTCTGGTGCTGGACGAGCACTCGCAGCCCAAGTTGCCCAGCGGGGATATTCGCTGCCTGCTGGCTACGAGTGATGGGGCGCTGTGGATTGGAACGGGAGACGGGCTAGCGCGGTTGAAGGATGGGGCGGTGCGGGTGTTTACGACCAAGGACGGACTGCCGGGAAATGTGATTTTGGGTTTGGCTGAGGCGAACGATGGCGCACTTTGGGCTTTCACCGATGGTGGCGCCGCGCGGTTAGCTGGTGACTCTTTCAAGGCGAAGAGTTTTTGGCGGCCGGGATCAAGAGTCACGCAGTACTCCAAAGGTGGGCGCATAAGCGCATGGCTCGATCCAGGTTTGAATGGCTCAAATAACTGGAATACTCCAGCACCTGTGGCGGGCCTTCCTGCCAGTGCCCTGGACTTTTATGCAGAAACAAGCAACGGCATCTACGCGCTTGGCAACAAGAGCGGTGTGGCGCTGCAGTTGAAGAATCCGAATCAAGACCGTGAGCTACGCGTCGGCAAGGAGCTGCCCGGTACGCGGATTCAGGCTCTGTTTGCCGACCGTGAGGGTGCACTGTGGATTGGCACCAACGGCGGGCTGGCGCGGTGGGCGAATGGCAAGCTGGAACGGCTGCCAGTGACCGATCCGCTGGCAAGCGCCAGCGTGCTGGCGGTTCTGGAAGACCGCGAGGGCAACCTGTGGGTGGGCACGGAGACCGACGGGCTGCACATTCTGCGCGACGAGCGCTTCCGCAACTTTGGGGCGCGCGAGGGGCTGACGAGCGACAACACTTCGGCCGTAGTGGAAGACAAGGCCGGCACGCTTTGGGTGGGCACGGCGGGGGATGGGTTGAATGCGATTTCACGTAGCGCTCCAGGGACGGCGAGTCCCACCCTTTCCGCACAGAACGCGGAAAGGATGGGGCACCCAGCTTCCGGATCAGGATTGAAGGTGCGCAGGTACACGGTGCACGAAGGCCTGGTGAGCGATGTGATTCTTTCGCTGGCAGCCGCTCCGAATGGCGATGTGTGGGTGGGCACGCCGGATGGGCTGAACCGGATTCGCGGCGCGCGCGTGGACGCGTACACCTCGGCCGATGGACTGCCCGATGACTTTGTGCGGTCGCTGCTGGCCGATGCCGACGGCTCGCTGTGGGTGGGCACGCGGCGCGGGCTGACGCATTGGCTACACGCAGGCACGGGCACGCAGATGGTCACTGTGACTCAAGCCGGTGGCCTGGGCAGCGACCTGGTAGGCGCGATGGAGCGCGACACGCGCGGCGACCTGTGGGTGGCTACTCTTGCCGGGCTGAGCCGGCTGCGCGGCGCAAGCACAGCGCGGACGGCGATTACGAATTACACGACAAAAGATGGGCTTTCAAGCAACGTAGTGACGGCGATGCTGCCGCGGGCGATGGGCCACATGATTGTGGGCACGCAGGACCACGGATGGAATTTGTGGGATGGGAACAAGTTCAGCACGGCCCAGAGCGGCGGCATGGATACGACCAGCGTGCACGCGATTCTGGATGACGCGCAGGACCATTTGTGGTTTGCCACCGGAAACGGCATTGCGCGCTGCGACTGCACGATGACGGCCGACTGCACGCATTGGCTGGAGTTTGGTCCGGCGGATGGTTTGCGCAGCCGCGAGACGGCGACCAACAGCCATCCTTCGGCGTGGCGCGCGCTCGACGGCACGCTGTGGTTCACCACACCGAAGGGACTGGTGCTGGTGGACCCGGCGCACTTCCCCGTAAACACCGTGCCGCCGCCGGTGGCGATTGAACGCTTCACGGTGGACGATGTGCTGCGTGCGGCGGAATCCCGGACGAGAGTTGAGGCGGGACATGTGCACTTCCAGTTCGAGTACGCGGGGCTGAGCTTTGTGGCGCCGCAGAAGGTGCGCTATCGCTACATGCTGGAGGGCTTCGACAAGGGCTGGACCGAGGCCGGGGCACGGCGCACGGCGTATTACACGAATATTCCGCCGGGGCACTACACGTTCCGCGTGCAGGCGGCTAACAACGACGGCGTGTGGAACACGGAAGGCGCGGCGCTGGAGTTTGAGCTGGCTCCGCACTTTTACCAGACGCTGTGGTTTTACGGGCTGCTGTTGCTGGCCATGGCGGGGCTGGTGACGCTGTATATGAAGCGCCGGCTGTTGCGCGCCGAGCGCGAGTTCAAGGCGGTGCTGGGCGAGCGCAACCGCATTGCGCGCGAGATTCACGACACGCTGGCGCAGGGCTACGTGGGCGTGAGCGTGCAACTGGAAGTGCTGAGCGAACTGCTGCGGCAGAACAAAGTGGAGAAGGCCGCGCAGCATCTGGACACGACGCGCGGGCAGGTGCGCGAGGGACTGGACGAGGCACGGCAATCGATTTGGGCGCTGCGCTCGCAGGATGCGGGCGAGAACACGCTGCCGGTGCAGTTGCGCCGCATCACAGAGCAGGCCGGCGGGCATGGTCTGGAGACGAGCTTCAGTTTGTACGGCGCGTATCGCGCGCTGCCGCCGGGTACTGAGCGCGAGATTGTACGCATTGCGCAGGAGGCTCTGCAGAACGTGCGCAAACACGCACAGGCAAGGCATGCAGTGGTGCAGATGGAGTACGGACCGGCGGAGATTGCGCTGGAGATTCGCGATGACGGGCAGGGATTCAATGCCGGCGAGGGCTTCGAGCCTCCGGCGGGGCATTACGGGCTGACAGGCATGCGGGAGCGTGCGGCGGCTATCGGGGGTAGGCTTGAAGTGACCAGCGCGCCGGGCGAAGGCACGACGGTACGCATGCAGGCCAAGGCGCCCAGAGCGGCAAAGGAGCAAGCGTGACGGAAGAAACGATTCGCGTGCTGGTGGTGGAAGACCACCACGTGGTGCGGCAGGGGCTGGTGGCACTGCTGAACGTGGCCAACGGTCTGGAAGTGGTGAGCGAGGCTGCCGACGGCGTGGAGGCCATTGCGCAGTTCCGCAAGCACAAGCCGGACATCACTCTGATTGATCTGCGGCTGCCGCGTTTGGGTGGCGTGGACGTGATTGAACGCGTGCGCATGGAGACACCGCAGGCGCGCTTTATTGTGCTGACGACCTACGACGGCGACGAGGACATTTATCGCGCTCTGCAGGCCGGGGCGCGCGCCTACCTGCTGAAGGGCATGACCAGCGACGAGCTGATTGCGACCATTCGCACGGTGCACGCAGGCAAGCAGCACATTCCGCCAGTCATTGCGCAAAGGCTGGCCGAGCGCATGGGTACCGAGGAGCTGACGCCGCGCGAGAGCGACGTGCTGGAGCAGATTGTGCGCGGCAAAAGCAACAAGGAGATTGCCACCGAGCTGGAAATTTCAGAAGCGACGGTGAAGACACACATCAACAGCCTGCTGGGCAAGCTGGGCGTGACCGACCGCACGCAGGCGGCCACGGCCGCCATCCAGCGCGGCATTGTTCCGCTGGAGTCGTTGAGGAAACCTAACTCATGAAGATTCTTTTGCTGCCGTTGATTGCATGTTTGAGTTTTGCGCCGATGGTGCAGGCGCAGCGCACGGCCTGGCGCGCAGCCACGGATGCCGAGCTGGCTTCGCTGCTGCCGGCGCGTGCGCCAGTCATCAAGGAACACATCGAGACGGAGATGCGCACGGCCAGCGGCATTACCGACGGGCGCGGGCACTTTGTTGCCGGCGTGGTGCTGATTACCGCGGGCTATTCGGCCGATGGAAAGTTTTCGCACTACCTGGTGGTGCAGGAGCCGGTGCGAATTGGCGGCCTTCTGTTGAAGCAGGGCGAGTACGTTTTCGGCTGGGTGCGCGACAACGACTCGCTGAAGATTCACTTTCATCTGGCGGCGACAGGCGAATTTGTGGGCAACGCCGAGGCGCACCGCATGAGCGGGCAGCCGCGCGTGGAGAGCATTCGCATCTGGCCTCCAAGCGACAAGTCGATTGTGCAGATTGGGCGGTTCGCGGTTCCGTACGAGCTGGCCGAGGAGTAGAGCCAGAGGACAGAGCACCGTGAGAAGTTCAGCAACGCGAAAGGCCCGCCAAACTGCGCGGGCCTTTCGTGCGTTCCGGGGGAGGAAGCTTTTACTTCATTGCGGTTTGCACTGGCTTGCCAGGGACGGGAACGCCGTTGACCTGGACGTTGAGGTAGTTGGTCAGGTCGTCAATGTCCTTGTCGGTGCCGACCATGGGCGGCATAAAGCGGCGATAAGGCGAGTCGGGCT
>DASVLI010000278.1:0-36805 GCA_036384955.1 Occallatibacter sp. | reverse complement strand
GCCTCTTAGAGCAAGGTTGAATGGGTCTGTCTGTGTGGCCCGGCAGAAGAAGCTGCGGGAAAGCCACACAACAAATGAGAATTCGACGAAGATGTCCCTCTGGGTTAAAGCCCCGCATACTTTTGTTTGACTTAACGTACGGGCTGAAGCCCGTACCCTTCAAAGCCCGCAGCCTTCAAAGCCTGTATCCTTCAAAATCCGCACCCGTCAAAGCCCGTACCCTTCAGAGCGCGAGCGCTTCAAAGTCAGAGCGCTTCAAACCTTCTTGCGAAACACGAGTCACGCAGATTCGCTAGAGATTGAACAGTTCGCGGAGGCGCTTGGTTTGGGCGCGGCTTACGGGGATTTCTGTCTGCTGCTTGTCGTTCATGCGCAGCTGATAGGTGGACTTGAACCACGGCACCACTTCGCGGATGTGGTTGATGTTGACCACGAAGCCGCGGTGGGCGCGCCAGAAGTTGGCCGGGTCCAGCTGCTCGAGCAGTTCCTCGAGCGTGCGGCATTTGGACTGGCCCTCGAAGCTTTGCGTGACGATGCGGATGACGCCTTCGTCGATGGCGGCAAAGCAGATGTCTGCCTGGTCGACGAGCAGCATGCGGTTTTGCACCTGGACAATCAGGCGTGCGGGCTGTGCTCCGCGGGCGGCAGACTGCGGTGCGTTCAGCAGGCGCAGCAGCGCGTCGATTTGCGCGCTGGGCGCGGTTGGGCCGCCATTCATGCGGCTGCGCGCGCGGTCCAGGGCCTGCTGTACGCGGCTGCCGTCGAAGGGCTTGAGCAGATAGTCGACCGCGTTTACGTCGAAGGCGCGGACGGCGTACTGGTCATAGGCGGTGGCGAAGACAAACTGCGGCAGCGGCTCGGCGTCGCGGCCGGCGTTGCGCTCCATCAGCCTCTTGATGACCGCGAAGCCGTCGAGGCCGGGCATCTGAACATCGAGGAAGACGAGGTCGGGATGGTGCTCTTCGATCAGGTCGACGGCCTCAATGCCGTTGGCGCCCTGCGCCACCACGTCCACATCGCCGGCCTGGTCGAGCAGATACTTCAGCTCTTCGCGGGCCAGCCGTTCGTCGTCGATGATGAGGGCGGAAAGAGTCATTGAGGGCTCAAAGCAGATTGTAGGAACGTGGAGGGCAGGGGTCAATTGAGGTCAGTCTGCGCCGGCCAGTATTTGGTCCTTCTCCTCTGCCCCCCGGGGGGGAGGGGGGGGTACATTCGTTCGCTTTTTCTTTGTTTATGACAGCTTGAGGCGTTGGTTGAGCTGATCGGCGGTGAGATAGGGCGAGTGGTGGCGTCTCTCCATTACCGGTTGCGGCTGTGGAAGCTTGTTACGGGCACTGAGAGCGACCTGGGCGGCGTAGAGAAGCCGCGTGCTTTCCTGCGCGGTGAAGACGCCAAGCACGATGCCGCGCGCGACACAGTCAACGAAGAAGCAGATGTTGTCGTTGCCGAGAAGCCTGGGCATCGACTCTCGAAAGGCTTCGGCGGCCAGTTTGCGTGCCTGCTCCTGAGTGGAACCCTGCTCGATGGCGGCGGCTAAAGCTTCGTTCCAGGCCTCTTCACACCGAATGTCGGGCGGAAAGAGCGAGCTGATGGATTTTGGAATCCTGGTGTTGTCTTCAGTGGACATAATGCCTGTTCTCCAATCTCCATTGTGAAGAGTCGGCAGAAATAATCTGCAAATTGGCGAAAGGAAAATTTGGGTGGTGAGGCAGGCGGGAAGCTGCTACTCGCCCATGACGTGGAGGCGGGCGGGCATGTGGTCGCGAGCCAGCTCGTGGCCGCAGCGAGTGCAGAACTGGTCCGTGGTGCGCACGGTGCGGAAGCAGTTGCCGCAACTGGCGGTGAGCTGGTAGTTGCACTGGGGGCAGAAGTGGAAGTCGCTTTGCACGTGGGTGGAGCAGGCGGGGCAGCGGGAGACCTGCGGCTGGCGCAGCAGAAAGTAGAGCACGGCGCCGATGCCGGCAGGCATGACGAGGCAGACCAGCATCCAGAAGCGTGCGCTCATGGCGCGGCGCGGGGCGTCTTTGCTGATGTAGCCGACCATGAGGAAGTAGACGGAGGCCAGCACGCCCCAGGAGAGATTGAAATAAATGCGGAAGCCGAGGGGCGGGGGCGCATGATGGCGCTGGTCGGGGAGGACAAACCAGAAGTAGTACTCGACAAGAGCAAACGCCGCGACGGCGAGCGCGATCGACCAGGTGGGGATCAAGCGTGAGTCGTCATTCACAGCGATGGATTGAGGCTCTTGCATCGTCAAAGTACCTTGCTACCGGGGAGTGTGAAACAGGATACCCCTGCTTGGTGGACGGGGCAAAGGTCGCGGAAGTTGCGGGTTCCTTAAGAAATCTTGCCGGGGGAGCGGTTACGGGCGGCGGCGGAGCCACCCGGCAAGCACCGCAGCAGCCAGACCGGCGGCGAAGAGGCAGATCCAGAGGCTGAACTGGCCGGTGAGCCCGGTGAGGCGCTGCTCTTCAACCATTGTGTCGACGGCCCACCAGACCAGCGGCCCAAGCAGCACCAGGGCGACCAGAGCAGCGGCCAGGGCCATGGAACGGCTGCGCTTGCGATAGGCCTCCTGATCCTGCATGACGCCCATGGAGGCGAGCACGACGCCGCGGGTGCGATGCGCCACGGAGCGCTCACGGCCTGCGTCACCGCCGGCAAGCGAGTGGGTCAGTTCCTGATTTTCAGAAGGGCTTGATTGCACACTGCCGCCCTGCTCGCGAGAGTCGGGACCGGCAGCGGTCACACCGTCTCCGCCCAAGGGCGCTGGGAGCGAGCCAGGCGCGGCTTGATGGCGTTGAGGCCGCGATAGAGCCGCGATTTGACGGTGGAAAGAGGAGCGCGGGTAACTTTGGCGATTTCTTCCAGGGAAAGATCCTCGTGGAAGCGCAGAACCAGAACCTCGCGGTAGAGCGTGTCGAGGCTGAGCAGGGCAGAAGCAACGTGCTCGCGATCCTCGATGTGAGAGAGGGAGTCGAAAGGGCTGGGCTGATTGTCGGCCACTTCGTAGGTCATGGGCCGGTCATCTTCGCCGCCGGACTCGAACATTTCGTCGAGGCTGGACATGGTGCGCTTGCGGCGCTGGTCAATGACCAGATTGCGCGCGATGGTGAAGAGCCAGGTTTCAAAGCGGGCCTTGCCGTTGAACTGCGCGCCACGCAGCATGACGCGCATCCAGACCTCCTGAAAGAGGTCTTCAGCCATCTCGCGGTTGCTGGTGAGGTACATCAGATAGCGGAGCAGACGGTGCTGGTAGCGGACGATCAGCTCGTCGAGGAGGCCGACTTCCTGCCGCTTGAGGCCCTCGGCAATGGCCAGACTGTCCTGGCGCGCCAAATCATCGGCGACGGAGGTGGCACTTCTGGCGAAAAGAGAGCGAAGGGCAGCGGTGGCACTCATCTTGTTCAATTAGACGCGAGATTTGGACGCGAAGCCGCCTTAAGTTTTCTTGCAGGTGACTTTGCTGTAACGCAACGGGGCCGGGTCGCGTGTCGGGAGATATTTGCACCGGGTTTTGTGCAGATTAGCCGGGGTATTGGCGCTTGCGGGCTACGGCGAGAGCTTCTTCGACGACCTGCGCGGTGCGTTTTTCGCGGCCGGGGACGGTGCGGTAGTAAAAGATGGCGAGCAGATGGTTGCGCCGCTGGACGGCAGTCATGGCCTGCCAGCCGGCGCGGGCCAGCGGCTGTAACTCAAAGGCAGCGCGGAGGATAGGCGGGAGCTCCTTTTCACCGTCCATGGTGAGGTAGAGGCGTTCGGCCATCTGCTCGGCGCGGCGCTGGCGGGTTTCGGCGGCCTTGGCCTCGGCCACCCATTGGCAGATGTATTTGCGCGTGGAGGGCGGCAGAGCGTCAAACCACTTGCGCAGGGCGCGGTCGCTTTTGAGCTGGCTGGCGAGCTCGGCGGGGAGCGGGAGGACGGCGGGCGGGTCCATGTCTGGCTCAAGGGTGAGGGTTACGGTGTCTCCCTGGCGGACGTGGGCGCCGGTGAGGATTTTTTTGTAGACCATGAGCATGTAGCCCTGGCCCTGGCGGCCGGCAAAGAGAGCGTTGGAGAAGGCGAAGCCGTTGATAGTGCCGTGGACGCGGCGGCCCTTCCAGCCGGGCCAGGCTTTTTTCAGGTCGGCTCGGATGAAGGCGACGGTCCAGCCGAGATTGCGGTCGTCGGGGACGAGTTTGACCTTGAAGGAGCGCGCGGCGGGCCTGGGCATGGTGTGGCCAGTATGGCGTGAGCGAGCGCCAACTACAATCTTGCTTATGGACGTTTTGTATGGCGTGCACTCGGTGGAAGAAGCCCTGCGCGCGGGACGGCGGAAGTTTGACCAGGTGATGGTGGCGCGGGAGCGGCACGATGACCGGCTGGCCAAACTGGTGGAGGCGTGCCGCAAGGCGGGCGTGCGGGTGCGACAGGAGCCGCGCGAGCAACTGACGCAGATTGCGGGCTCGGCTGCGCATCAGGGCGTGGTGGCGATTGTGAAGCCGCAGGAATTTTTGGCGATTGAGGATTTGTACGAGCCTTTGACGCCGGGGGCGGCGCGGCTGGTACTGGCGCTGGATGGCGTGGAAGATCCGCAGAACCTGGGAGCGCTGCTGCGCGTGGCCGATGGCGCGGGCGTGGATGGCGTGGTGTGGACGGAGCGCAGGGCGGCTCCGCTGACGCCGGCGGCGGTGAAGGCCAGTGCGGGCGCGGCCGAGCACCTGCGCATTGCGCGCGTGGTGAACCTGGTGCGGGCGCTGGATGAGCTGAAGGCACGGAACCTGTGGGTGATTGGGCTGGACGAGCGCGGCGAGACGAATTACGACCGGTTCGACCTGACCGGCGATTGCGTGCTGGTGCTGGGACGCGAAGGCGCGGGGCTGCACGAGCTGGTGAAGCGGAGCTGCGATCATCTGCTGCGGATTCCGATGGCAGGCGGGGTGAGCTCGCTGAATGTGTCGGCTGCGGGCGCGGTGGTGCTGTATGAGGCGGCGCGGCAGAGACGGGCGGCGGGGCGCGGTGCTTCCGATACGGCTCGGAAGCCGTCGAAGCAGAAGCAGCAGAAAGGTCTTGGTTCGTGAAGTTTTCGTTTTTCCCCGTGGCAATTTCAGCAGGAATCCTGGCCGCAAGCGTGCTTTCGTGTGCCGCGCAGTCCACTCCGCCGGCTTCCGCGCAAACCGCAGCGCAACCGGAAAGCCAGGAGCAGACGGCTCCGCGCGGCAATGGGAAAGTGGTTTTCTCGCGCTCGACGGACGAGAGCGGCGCGGTGCAGACACATGCCGGTCCCGGAGCAGCGCAGCCGAAGATTGAAGCGGCGAGCGAGCCGATGGTGGACGATGGCGCGCGGCTTGCAACGACGATTACTGCGTTGGATTTGGACGTGCATCTGGATTTGGCCGCGCACCAGCTTGCGGTGCGCGCGCTGGTGACGGTGCGCAACGGCGGCAAGACGCCGCTCAAGCGGTTTCCACTGCAGATTTCGTCGCAATTGAAGTGGGAGCAGGTGCGCGTGGAGGGCCGCGATGTGGCAATTTCCGTGGCGACGCTGAACTCGGACAGCGACCACACCGGGCAGTTGCGCGAGGCGGCGATTGCGCTGGCTGAGCCGCTGGCGCCGGGTGCGAGCGTGAAGATTGATGCGGTGTACAGCGGCGAAATTACGCCCAACGCCAAGCGGCTGACGACCCTGGGCGCGCCGGAGGCGACGGCGCTGCACAACGACTGGGACCAGATTGCGCCGGAGTTCACCGGTCTGCGCGGATTTGGCAATGTGGCGTGGTATCCGGTGGCCAGCGTGCCGGTGATTCTGGGCGACGGCGCGCGGCTGTTCGACGAAATTGGGCGGCAGAAGTTGGCGCTGAGCAAGACGGCACTTCGCGTGCGGCTGACGGCGGAGTTTCCCCATGACGAGCCGCCAACGGTGGCGGTGCTGAATGGGGAATCGATGCCGCTGAGCGTGCACGACGCGCAGGGAACGAATCCGGGCTTCCCTGGCGTGGCGACGGCGACGCTGGATGTGCCTGCGATTGGTTTTGAGACGCCGAGCATTTTTCTGGCGCGGCGCAAGGCGCACAGCGGGCCCGCGGTGAACGCGTGGACCACCGAAGACAACGACATCAACGTGGAGAAGTGGATTGACGCGGGGCGCGACGTAAAGCCGCTGCTGGACCGCTGGCTGGGTGTGCGTCCGCGCGGGTCGCTGACGCTGTTGGACCTGCCGGACCCGGAGGACGCGCCGTTTGAGACGGGAACGCTGCTGGCGGCTCCGCTGGGCAATGCCGACAGCGAACGGTTGAACCGGGTGATGGTGCATGCGCTGACGCATGCCTATACGCGGGTGCTGAACAACCCCGCGCCGGCGTGGCTAAGCGAGGGTTTGGCGCGGTTTATGGAGACGGTTTGGGTGGAACGCCGCCAGGGACGCGACCGCGCGCTGGGCCTGCTGGAGGCCGAACGCAGCGCATTGGCGCTGGTGGAGCCGTCGAGCCCCGGCGAGGGCGCGGGGCAGCCGCTGGACCAGGCTATTGCGCCGGTTTACTACCGCACCAAGGCGGCGTACGTGCTGTGGATGCTGCGCGACATTGCGGGCGACGACGCACTGATGGCGGCGCTGGCCAGCTATCAGCCGCAGCCGGGCGAGACGGCATCGCGGACGCTGATACGGCTGCTGCACGGAGCCGGCGTGACGCGCGACATTACATGGTTCTTTGCCGATTGGGTGGACGCCGACAAGGGCCTGCCCGATCTGTCGATTGCCAATGTGTTTTCGACCGCGGGACAGACTGGCTCCATGCTGGTGGCGGTGGACATTGCCAATGCGGGCTACGCGACCTGCGAGGTGCCTGTAACGGTGCGGACGGCCAAGGGCCAGCAGACCGAGCGGGTGCAGGTACCGGCGCATGGCAAGGTTATCCAGCGCATTCTTGTGCTGGGCAAACCGACACAGGTGCAGGTGAATGACGGCACGGTGCCGGAGACGGGCGCCAGCGTGCACGTGACGGACCTGGATGCGGCTGCGCCGAAGGCGCCCACGGGCGGATCGTCGTCTCAGTCCGAGCCGGAGCCGCGCAACTAGCGGCGCAGTCTCCACCCAACGGTCGATGTGCCGGCGGTTGCCGCGTGCGTAGCATGGCGGAACGATGCAGCGCGCGCAGAGTGATCCGCAAATGACGACCGGGCGGCAAATGGGAGTGTGGGCCGCGACGGCGGTTGTCACAGGCGAGGCCATTTCGCTGGGAATTTTTCTAACGCCGGCGGCGATGGCGCGCTCGCTGGGCTCTCCTGCGCTGCTGGCAGCGGTTTGGTGCGGCATGGCGATTTTTACGCTGGCCGGGGCCTTGTGCTTTACCGAGCTGGCGGTGCGCAATCCGCATGACGGCGGCGAGTACGTTTACCTGCGGCGAGGCTTCGGGCGGCAGGTGGCGTTTCTTTATGGATGGATGGCCGCGCTGGTGATGTATCCAGGCGTGGCTGCATCGCTGGCCGTGGGCACTGCGCCATATGTGGCCGCGGTACTGCCGATTCCGCAGAGTGCTGTGCCGCTGCTGCCGGCGCTGACTGTGCTGGCGCTCGGCGCGCTGAGCTATGCGGGCACGCGGCTCTCAAGCCGGTTGATGACCACGCTGAACTGGTTGAAGGTGCCGGTGCTGGTGGCGATGGTGGGCTGGGCGTTTGTGGGCGGGCACATGGCGCTGCACAATTTGACGCCGCTGACGGCGAGGCGCGGCGGAGCCGATCCACTTTTTGAGGCGATTGCGGGCGCGGCCATCAGTGCGTTTTTCTGCTTTGGCGGATGGTGGGAGGCGGGCAAAATTGCTGGCCATGTACGCAATCCCGAGCGCACCTTGCCGATTGCGTTTACCGGCGGAGTGCTGCTGGTGACGGCGCTCTACATGCTGGTGAGCGTGGCCTTTGTGGCGGTGGTGCCGATGGAGCAGATCCAGTCGAACACCGCATTTGTGGCGCAGTTTGGGCAGGCACTGTTTGGCGCGGCGGGAGCGTGGGTGCTTTCAGCCTGCGTGGTGCTGTGCGTGCTGGGCGGGCTGATGGTGCTGTTTATGGCGGTGCCGCGGGTAACCGTGGCGCTGGCGCGTGGCGAGGCTGGGCCGGAGAGCCGCGGCGTGCTGGCCGCGCTGGGGCGTGTGCGGGCGCAGGGCGAGGTGCCGGCCAACGCTTTGTTGCTGCAGACTGCGATGGCGCTGGCGGTGTTGGCGCTGGGCGCGTTCGACCGCATTCTGGCCTTTATCATTTTTTCGTCGGTGGTGTTTCTGGCGCTGACGGCAGCCACGCTCTTCCGTGCGATTACGCCGGTGCGTCGCTGGTGGTATCCGGCTGCGCCACTCGTATTTATCGGCGGCTGCGCGGTGCTGGCGCTTATGCTGCTGATGCACGGGCCGGTTCCGGCGCTGATTGGCGCGGCGATTGTGCTGGCCGGTCTGCCGGCGCGCTGGCTGCTGACGCGGCGGCAAACAGCGGCTGCACCGGCGCAGGCTGCACCGGAGACGCCTGTACCCTAGATCTGGAGGTTCCCCATGCCCCACATTGCTCTGTCGCCGGAACACATTGGCATTCGCGGCGCGATGAATTTTCGACCAGAGACGGCCAAGCCGTTGAACGACCTGGTGGAGATTCTGTTGCAAGGGCCCAGCACTCTGACCAAGGGCGAGCGCGAGCTGATAGCGACGTACGTTTCCAGCCGCAATTGCACGCGGTTTTGCCATAGCATTCACGGCGCTGTGGCAGCGGCGCACCTGGGCGGCAACGAGGCGCTGGTGAAGCAGGTGAAGACAGACTTTATGCAGGCGGACGTGAGTCCCAAGCTGAAAATGCTGCTGGTGATTGCCGGCAAGGTGCAGCAGGATGGCAAGCTGGTGACCAGGGACGATGTGGATGCGGCGCGCGAACACGGCGCGACGGACCTGGAGATTCACGACACGGTGCTGATTGCGGCGGCCTTCTGCATGTACAACCGCTATGTGGATGGGCTGGATACGGTGCAGCCCGACGACGAAGCGCTTTATCGAGAGCGTGGCAAGCGCGTGGCGCAGAACGGCTACGTGCACACCAGCGAAGAGTATCTGGGCAGCGATGCTGCGGCGCATTAGGCGGCCGTGCATTTTCCTCAGGGGCTGAAGCCCGGCTTGGTTCTGCACTCCTGACGGCACGGCTGAAGCCGTGCCCTTTCAAAGCTTCCATTGAGATAGCGATTCGCTGAAGGAGACAAAGAGAATGGCGCACATTGAACTGCCTGAAGGCTACCCCGGCATCAGCGCGGGATTTACGTACCGGCCGGAGACGGCCAAGCCCATGCGCGAGCTGGCGCACGTGCTGCTGCACGACGAAAACACGCTGACGCCGGGCGAGCGCGAGCTGATTGCGGCGTATGTTTCCAGCCGCAACTGCACCAATTTTTGCGTGCGCAGCCACAGCGCCGCGGCCACGGCGCACCTGGGCGACAGCCAGATTGTGGAGCATGTGAAGGCCGACTACCTGAGCGCGCCGGTGAGCACCAAGCTGAAGACGCTGCTGGCGATTGCCGGCAAGGTGCAGCAGGATGGCAAGCTGGTGACGAAGGCCGACGTGGAGGCCGCGCGGCGCGAAGGCGCGACGGACCTGGAGATTCACGACACGGTGCTGATTGCGGCGGCGTTCAGCATGTTCAACCGCTACGTGGATGGGCTGGGGACCTGGCAGCCGGATAATCCCGAGATGTACGCGCAGATGGGCCAGCACCTGGCCGAGGAAGGCTACACGGCGCCGTCGATCAAACAGCCGGTGGAAGCGGCCTAGCGATAGGCGACCGGAACGAAGGTCTGCTCGTTGAGGGGCGGCCGCGTGTAGTTCATCTTGTTGATAGGCGGCAGCGGCTGCGGCTTGGCGGTCAGGTCGCGATAGGGAATCTGCGCGAGCAGATGGCGGATGACGTTGAGGCGCGCGGCCTTTTTGTTGTCGGCGTTGACCACGTACCAGGGCGCCTGCCTGGTGTCGGTGCCGGCGAACATCTCGTCTTTGGCGCGCGAGTACTCGGCCCAGTGTTTGCGCGATTCCAGATCCATGGGGCTCAGCTTCCAGCGCTTCAGGGGATTCTGCATGCGCTCCTGGAAGCGGCGCTCCTGCTCCTCGTCGCTGACGGAGAACCAGTACTTGAGCAGAAGTACTCCGGAGCGGACCAACATGCGCTCGAACTCCGGGCAACTGCGCATGAACTCCAGATATTCGGTTTCGGTGCAAAAGCCCATCACGCGCTCCACCCCGGCGCGGTTGTACCAACTGCGGTCGAAGAGCACCATTTCGCCCGCGGCGGGCAGGTGAGGCGTGTAGCGCTGGAAGTACCACTGGGTCTTTTCGCGCTCGGTGGGCGTGCCGAGGGCGACCACGCGGCAAATGCGGGGGTTCAGGGTTTCGGTGATGCGCTTGATGGCGCCGCCCTTGCCGGCAGCGTCGCGGCCCTCAAAGAGCGCGACGACGCGCAGCCCCTCATGCTTGACCCACTCCTGCAACTTGGCGAGCTCGATCTGGAGACGGCGGAGCTCTTTCTCGTACTTGCAGTCTTCGCCGATCTTGAGCGCGGACTCGGCAGCGCCGTTGGTGTGTTTCTTTTCGTGATGCTTATCACCGTGAGCCATAAAGCCTCCGCAGGCCGGGGCGCGGAGGCCGTACGGGCCCGTGAGATTTGCTTATCGGCAGAAGTGGGGGAGTTGTTGAGGGGGAGGGTTCAGTACGTGCGTTTACTGCTGCGCTCGGGATGGCAGCTCAGTGGACAGGTGAACAAGTGGGCAAGTGAACAGGTGAACGTCTGTGTGGGCCGGGAGGTCCACGCTACCGCCGGCCAGGAGGCCGGCGGTACGTTTAGCTTGTGCCCGGATGAGAGTTGTGGTTTCCCACCCTTCCGCAAAAAGCGCGGAAGGATGGGGCATCCGGCATATGCGCCTACTCGTCCTTCTTTTCGTTGCGTGGCTTTACTTTGAACCAGATGGGGGTGCCTTCGAAACCGAAGGCTTCGCGGATCTGGTTTTCGAGGAAGCGCTCGAAGGCGAAGTGGAGCTTGATGTCGCGGTCGGTGAAGAGCACGAAGGTAGGCGGGGCCACAGCGGCCTGGGTCATGTAGAAGATGCGGACGCGCTTGGCCATGGGCACCGGGGCGCGCTGGAAATCGATCTTCTCAAGGAAGCGGTTCATCTGGCCGGTGGTGACGCGCTTGCGCCGCTCGGCCGCAACCCGCTTCACGTCGCGCAGAACGCGCTGCAGTCCCGTGCCCTCCTTGGCGGAGAGAAAGATGACCGTAGCGTAGCTCAGATACTTGAGCGTGTTGCGCAATTGCTTCTCGAAGATGTCGCGGTCGGCCGGGGGCTTGCCGTCGGTGCGGCCGGTGGTCACGGCGTCCCATTTGTTCACGAGGATGATGACGCTGCGGCCGCTCTCGTGGGCGTAGCCGCCAATGGTGGCGTCAGAGGCGGTAACGCCGGCGGTGGCGTCGATAATGAGCAGCGCCACGTCGGCAGCTTCAAGGTGGCGGCGGGCCATGACGACCGAGAGTTTTTCGGCCATCATATGGGTTTTGCCCTTGCGGCGAATGCCGGCCGTATCCACAAAGCGGAGCGTGGAGCCTTCGTACTCGACCACCTCGTCGACCGCATCGCGGGTGGTGCCGGCGATGGGTGAAACAATGGCGCGGCTGGTTCCGGTGAGCGCGTTGAGCAGCGTGGATTTGCCCACGTTGGGCCGCCCAATGATGGCGATGGAGGTTTCGTGCTGCTCGTACTCGCCGTGGGTACGCATCGGCTGCGCGCCGCGCGAAAGCTCTTCGTGCGGTTCGTTCTCGTCAATCTGTGGTTCCTGGGCAGGAACCTCTGCTTCCGGCAGCGCGTCCACGATTGCATCCAGCAGCTCGCCAATGCCGGTGCCGTGTTCGGAACTGATGGGATGGACCTCTTTGATGCCGAGGGTGCGGAAGTTTTCGGCGACCAGGGCCATGGCTTCGCCTTCCACCTTGTTGACGGCGAGGAAGACGGGTTTGCCGCCGCGCTGCAGTATGCGGACCAGGTCGTAGTCGGGGCTGGCGAGCTCGGTGCGGGCGTCGACGACGAGGACGAGGGCGTCGGCCTCCTGTAGTGCGACGCGGGCCTGCGTGTAGATCTCGGAGGGGATAAGGTCGGGGTCGTCAGGAACGATGCCGCCGGTGTCGACGAGGCGCAGGCGCCGGCCGGCCCAGTCGAGGTCGCCATAGATGCGGTCGCGGGTGATGCCGGGCTCGTCGCCGACAATGGAGCGGCGTGTGCCGGTTAGGCGATTGAAAAGAGTGGATTTGCCGACATTGGGACGGCCGACAATAGCTACCAAGGGCGCGCCGGCGGAATCCGGGCGGGTCGGCACAACCGATCTGCGATACGTAGGCAAGGCCAGGCTCCAAACTGCAGAAATCTCCGGCACAGTACCGGGTTGAGAACGCACAAGCAGTTGTTTCTATTCTATGGCCTGGCGCGATTTTGCTGTTGCGGCGGGGCCGGTTGTGGATACACTGCGGCTCTATTCCCAGCAATATGGAGGTTGTTTGCATGCCCAAGTACGTGATTGAGCGCGAGATTCCCGGCGCCGGAGCGCTTTCACCCGAAACCCTGACCGCCATCTCGCAGAAGTCATGCGGGGTGCTGAAGAACCTTGGCCCCGAGATCCAGTGGGTGCACAGCTACGTGACGGCGGACAAGATTTACTGCATCTACAACGCGCCGAATGAAGAGATGGTGCGTGAGCACGCCAAGCAGGGCGGCTTTCCGGCCAACAGCGTGGCGGAAGTGAAGGCGATTATCGACCCGACGACGGCGGAGTAGGGCGGCAGACGGTGATCGGCGGCGCACATATTGTTGTGTATTCAACGGACGCCGAGGCCGACCGTGCGTTCTTTCGTGAGGTGCTGGGATTTCCCGCAACCGATGCGGGGCACGGCTGGCTCATCTTCGGTCTGCCGCCGGCCGAGGCGGCATTCCACCCTGCCCCGGAGAATGGCCCGCACGAGTTGTACCTGATGTGTACCGACCTGACGGCGGAGATGGCTGCGTTGGCGGCACGAGGTGTTGCCTGCTCACCCGTGCGGGAGGAGCGCTGGGGATTGGTGACGCGCATCGGGTTGCCGAGCGGAGGCACGCTGGGTCTCTATCAGCCAAAACATCCAACCGCAATTGCCATGCAGTGAAGGCGTCGTCGTCGGCGCGAATACCCAGCGAAGATTGTGGCTAGAATGAAGTCTGCCACATGCCCTCCTCCGAGACAGTTACGCGTTCCCTGCCCTCACTGCACGAGTTTTTCGCGCCGGGGGGAGTTCTGGCCAAGTCTCCCTTGCCTTATGAATACCGGCCGGGGCAGCTGGAGATGGCCAAGGCCGTAGAACGGGCTCTCGAAGAGCGGCGGCACCTGATTGTCGAAGCGGGCACCGGCACCGGCAAGACGCTGGCCTATCTGCTGCCGGCGCTGCGCACCGGGCGGCGGGTGATTATCTCGACAGGTACGAAGGCGCTGCAGGACCAGCTCTACTTTCGCGATGTGCCGTTTCTGGAGTCGCTGCTGGGGCCGCTGCACGTTTGCTATATGAAGGGCCGGGCGAATTACTTGTGCCGGCACAAGCTGGTGGCGCTGCGCGACCAGCCGATTCTCTCGGGTCTGGAAGAGATTGACCAGTACCAGCAGATTGCTGCGTGGGAGAAAACCACGGAGACAGGCGACCGCTCGGAGATTTCGGGGCTACCTGAGTCGAGCGCGCTGTGGCATAAGCTGGACGCGCGGTCGGAGGCATGTCTCGGCTCGACCTGCCCGGATTACCAGCGCTGCTTTATTACCGAGATGCGGCGCAAGGCGCTTGAGTCCGACATCATCATCGTGAACCACCACTTGTTCTTCGCCGACCTGGCGGTGAAGCGCGAGGCGGGCGGCGCGCCCGACGCCGGAGTACTGCCGGAAGCGGCAGCGGTGGTTTTTGACGAGGCGCATGAGCTGGAAGAGGTGGCCTCAAGCTACTTTGGGCTTTCGGTAAGCAACATTCGCGTGGAAGAGCTGGCGCGCGATACCGATGTGCTGCTGCGCGGCAAGGCCGGCGCGGAGAAGCTGTTTGGGGTGACGCAGCAATTGCGCGACCGCGCCCGGCTGTTTTTTGCCACGCTGCCCATGCAGGGAGATGGACGGCAGCCGTTCGATGCGCGCGAGGAATTTTTGGAGAGCCAGGGCGACATGTACCTGAGCGTGCGCGCCACGCTGCGGCGCATGGAAGACGAGCTGGACCAGCTGGAGGAGATTGACGAGGCGGCGGGGCTGAAGAAGCGCACCTCGCGGTTGCGCACGGAGCTGGAGTTTCTGCTGGAATCACAGTCGAGCAACATGGTGTATTGGCTGGAGCGCCGGGTTGCAGGCGGTGGCGCAGGCAGGCGCGACGCCGCGCGCAACACCTTTATGCAAGCCACACCCATCGACGTGAGCGAGCTGGTGCGCGACCTGGTGTTCGAGACGATTCCCACGGTAGTGCTGACCAGCGCCACGCTGACGGTGCAGGGCGGCTTTCAGCATATGCGCACGCGGCTGGGGCTTGGCGAGGCGCGCGAGCTGGTGGTGCCGTCGCACTTTCGCTATGGTGAGCAGGCACTGCTGTATTTGCCGCCGAACATGCCGGACCCGCGCGAGCCGGAGTTTGTGGATGCGGCGGCGGAGTGTATCCGGCGGGTGCTGACGCTTTCTCGCGGGCGGGCGTTTTGCCTGTTCACCAGCTATGCGCAGATGCGCACGCTGTACGAGCGGCTGCTGCCGGTGATCGAGTATCCGATTCTGCTGCACGGAACGGCTCCGCGCAAGGCGCTGATCGAGGAGTTCCGGACGACGCCGAATGCGGTGCTGTTTGGCACGTCGAGCTTTTGGCAGGGTGTGGACGTGCAGGGCGAGGCGCTAAGCTGCGTGATTATCGACCGGCTGCCGTTTGCGGTGCCCAGCGACCCGGTGGTGCAGGCGCGGATGAAGGCGATTGAGGAGGCCGGCGGCAAGCCCTTCAACGACTACCAGGTGCCTGCCGCGGTGCTGACGTTGAAGCAGGGGTTTGGAAGGCTAATCCGGTCGCTGGAAGACCGCGGCGTGCTGGTGCTGCTGGACCCGCGCGTGACGCGGCAGCGCTACGGGAAGACGTTTTTGCAGAGTCTGCCGCCGTACCGGATGACGGCGACGATTACGGATGTGGAAGAATTTTTTGCGCCGGGCGAGCGCGGCTGAGAAGATGGCTTTGCAGGGTTGAGCAGGAGACAGAGGCAGAGCGAATGCAGATCACGCCCCAGGATGTGCTGATTGTGACCGATGTGCAGAACGACTTCTGCGCGCGAGGGCCGCTGGAGGTTCCAGACGGCGACGCGGTGATTGACCCCATCCACCATGTGGCGCGACTGTTTGACCACGTG
Organism: Occallatibacter sp.; assembly: GCA_036384955.1. Taxonomy (GTDB): domain Bacteria; phylum Acidobacteriota; class Terriglobia; order Terriglobales; family Acidobacteriaceae; genus Telmatobacter. The sequence goes on along the minus strand of DASVLI010000278.1, from coordinate 21,404 downwards.
ATTCTGACGCAGGACTGGCATCCGGCGCAGCACTCGTCGTTCGCCTCCAGCCATCCCGGCAAAAAGCCCTACGACGAAATCGAGGTCAGCTACGGTCCGCAGACGCTGTGGCCGGACCATTGCATTCAGGGATCGATGGGCGCGGGCTTTCATCCGGCACTGCGGCTGCCGCGGGCCGAGTTGATTATGCGCAAGGGGTTCCGGAAGGCGATTGATTCCTACTCGGCGTTTTTTGAGAACGACCACACCACGCAGACCGGTCTGAGCAGCTATCTGTTTGAGCGCGGGCTGACGCGCGTGTTTCTGGTGGGCCTGGCGTACGACTTCTGCGTGGGCTCGTCGGCGCTGGATGCGCGGCGCGTGGGTCTGACGGCAATGGTTCTCAAGGACTGCTGCCGCTCCATCAACGTGGACGGCTCTGAGGCGAAGATTGAGGCCGAGTTTGCGACGGCGGGCGTGGAAGTGCTGATGAGCAAGGATCTGATTGGGTGAGGCGCGGGCCTTCTTCTGCGAGTTCGAATTGCGGCAGGGGCTGAAGCCGTGCCCTTGTTACAAAACGGTGTGCAGCCCCCCTTCAGATTCATGGCGGATAGAACGCTCAGAAATGCATGGGCTGATTTTGTGCTGCCTCAGATCGCTGAGACAGGAAACACGTGCGTGCGCGCATGAGACTTCCACATAGCTGGTTATCGGGGAGTTGCGCTGAGCCGCGTCCTTAGCCAAGACTCAGGAAACGAAAGTCCGAGGGAAAATATGCTCGCGCAAGCTCCGTATTGCCAGCTAATGTGGGGCTGAAAAAGAGAGAGTGCCCACAATACAATTGCTGCAGTCCACGCGATCCACCGCCAAACTCGCAGAACGCGAAACATCGAATCTCGCGTGAATGTGTTCTTTCGCGCGGCTAGGTAAATGACCGCCCATATCAGGAATGGAGCGAGTATCCCGCCGAGAAATAACCATAATTTAGACATGTCAGCACCGTGGAATGGACTGATGATATACCCCTTATTCCGACTGTGGCGTAGTGGTCGCTAATCGGAAAGTTTCGGCTCTTGCGCCTCCCGCGCCAGAATGCTGTGCTAATTTGTGCTTGAGATATGCCCAAGACGCTATTGAAAAATCAATAACTAACTTGTTTTCAATTCAACCTTGAGTCGTGCCCTGACACGATGCTTGTACTGAGGTTCCGCCTTGGCTGGATGCTCGGCCTGAAGCCGCTGCCTGACACAATGCTTATCCCGAGAAAGGCTGGCCGCTGCCGTATTGTGGAGAAGGAGGCGCTTGTGGAAGTGCTGCACATCCGCCATGGCCGCCGTCAGCCCTTCAAAGGAATGTAAATCCGTTATGTCGCGCACCTTCTACATTTTGGCTGGATCGCTGACGCTGTTTGCGCTGATTGCCGGCGCCATGTCGCTGGTGCCGTCGAGCTTTCAGCCGGGGTTGCCGGCCAACGCCTCGCTTTGGCGGACGGTGGCGCTGCTGTTTCTTCTGGCTGGATTGGCTTCGGCGCTGGTGGGCGTGATGAGCCACCTGTTCGAGCAGGTGGACCGGCGCAGCGAAGAGGCGCGGCTGGCGCGGCGGCACAAACGCCGTGGAACCGACCGGTAAGCAGCCAAGCCCTACAATAGAGCCAGGGACTCTTTCCCGCCGGACCGGACAGACAGCGATGTATGAAGTGACCGTGGAGGCCGGATTTTCCTCTGGCCATTACCTGCGCAATTACAAGGGCAAGTGCGAGAATCCGCACGGGCACAACTACAAGGTGCGCGTGACGCTGGCCGGCGGCGATCTGGACTCGACCGGCCTGCTGCTGAATTTCAAGCTGCTGAAGCAGGTGCTGCGGCCGGTGATCGATCGCATTGACCACCAGATGCTGAACGACATCGAGCCGTTTATCGAGCTGAACCCCTCAGCCGAGAACCTGGCGCGGTATTTTTTCGACCAGACCAACCAGCAACTGGACGGCATGACGCAGGGCCGGGTGCGGGTGAAGGATTGCACCATCTGGGAGACGGACACGACGACGGCGACTTACTACGAGTGAGTTCGAGCGGCCTTGACGCGGCCTTGCGTGCGCTTTGCTGGACGCTGGACCTTGCGCGCGCCTGAGGCATCGGGCGCAACCCAGCCTTCGGGCAGCTCGTCGCCGGGTACGGGAGGATTGCCCGCACCGGCGCGGTCGAGGAAATCAAGGGCACGCTGAATATCGGCTCCACGCGTGTACTTGCTGAAGAACTCACGAGTGCGCGCAACGGCCAGCTTTTCAGCTACGGCGACATTGATGAGCTGATTGAGCGCAACTCCCTCCGCTTTTGCGAGCTCTCGCGCTTCTTCCAAAAGCGTGGGCTGCAGGCGCAGGGCAAAATTACTCGTTTTCATCGCGTTCTCAACTCCTTCAAGGCCTCGTTTGGTTTCCAGACTCGAATTCCGAGACTTCGTGCTGCCAGGTAAAAATCTCTGACGTTCAGTGTGACGATGGCATCGGCGTTGCCGTGCACCGCGGTTTCAAGAATGAACTCGTCGTCTGGGTCGAGCAACTGCGGCCGCAGGCGACGGGCTAAATGGATGTGCTCTCCGTGGATGCAGAGAGCTTTGACCAGGTTGGAGACCTCGCCTGGATCCATGCGAGCAGCGAGCAGATGTTCGTGCCGCGTCAAAACAGCTTCGTACTCAAGCACAAGCGGAACAGAAATCAGGGGCTTCAGTTTGCCTTCCAGCGCCAAACGCAGCAGAGCATTTGACGCTCCACTGGAGCTGCGCATGGCCGCCACAAGCACGGAGGTTTCGAGGACAATCCGCACACGAAATCATATCACATGCAATATCATTTTATGGCGGTGAAGTTCCGCCGGGAGCACGCTGACTTCGCCAATCAGTGCATTTCGGGAGACTTTGACTTGAGGTATTTGTCGAAGGGGATCTCGAAGTAGAACAGCTCCTTGCCGTCGGCGTCGCGCAGCTTGCGCAGGTACAGCCTGGCGCCTTTTAGCGGATTGCTCAGCCCCGAAACATCGTAGAAAAGAAAGCCCGCATGGGTGGTGTGCGGCTCGACGACCAGCGCCTGGTATTCGAATTGGTCGAAGTCGGCTTCGATCTGCTGGTTGCTGGCCTTGGGCTTGAGCTTGATGCTGGGAATGGGGCCGGGCATTGGGATTTTTTTGCCCTCGCGCTCCTGGGCGGTCATCAGGCGCTCGACGTCTTCGGGTTCGGCGGCCTGGATACGGTCACCGGCTTTGGTTTCGAAGAGGATGCGCGCATCGCGCAGGCTGATGGGGCGGTCGCCATTGTTGGTGACGATGAGGCGGATGGGCATGACGCCGTGTTCGAGATAGTCGACGCGGAAGAGCGACTCTTTTTCATGGGTGTCGTAGGGTTCGGCGGCCACGGCGACCTTCTCGTCTTCGTGCACTTCAACAGCGGCAAACGAGGTGGCCGGCTGAACCGGCGGCGGCGTGTGGTCGCTGGCCACGGCAGGCCAGGCAACGCATAGGACGCAAAGCGCAAGCGCGAATGGGTGCCTCATCGCAGACGACTGTATCATTTGATGGTTAGACCGGGAACAGTGGGAATCCGTCAGCATGATTTTGCTCTTCTACAACCTGGCTTTGGTGGCTGCGCTGGTGGCGGGGCTGCCGTGGTGGCTGTGGCGCATGACTACAGCCGCCAAGTACCGCGCCGGGCTGCGCGAGCGGCTGGGCTGGGTTCCGCCATGGCTGCGCAGCCGGGCTGTCACCAAGCCGGTGGTGTGGATGCACGCAGTGAGCGTGGGAGAAGTGCTGGCAGTGAGCCGGCTGGTGAGTGAGCTGGATCTCGCACTGCCGCAGATGCAGGTGCTGGTTTCAACCACCACGCGCACCGGGCAGGCGCTGGCACGGGAGCGACTGGGACCGGATCGCGTTTTCTATTGCCCGCTGGACTTGCCGTGGGCGGTGCGGGCGTATCTCAATGCCCTGCGGCCGCGGATGCTGGTGCTGGCGGAGACGGAATTCTGGCCCAACATGCTGAGCGGCTGCTTTCGTCGGGGCGTGCCAGTGGCGGTGGTGAATGCGCGGATTTCCGACCGCTCGTGGCCGCGCTATCTGAAGCTGCGGCGGCTTTGGCAACCGTTTCTCAGCCGGCTGAGCTGCGTGTTGGCGCAGAGCGAGGTGGACGCCGAAAGGCTGTGCACGATTGGCTGCACGCCGGAGCAAGTGGCGGTGAGCGGCAATTTGAAATTCGACGTGCGCGCCGCGCAGGAGGCGGAGGCGACGCGGCTAATTCGTACGCTGGCGCCTGGGATGCGGGTGGTGGTGGCTGGCAGCACGCTGGAGGGCGAAGAAGCGGCGCTGCTGGCGGCATGGCCGAAGTTGCTTGCACAGGATCCGAATCTGCTGCTGGTGCTTGCGCCTCGGCACCCGGAGCGCTTTGAGGCGGTGGCGAGTTTGCTGCGCGGCTCGGGCATGCAGTGGACGCGGCGCGCGGGATGGAAGGATGACGAGCGCTCGGACCATGCGCCGCTGGATGCCGGCAGCGTGGTTCTGCTGGACACGATTGGGGAGCTGGCGTCGTTGTATTCGCTGGCGGCGGTGGCATTTGTGGGCGGATCGATTGCGGCGGGAGGCGGGCACAATCCGCTGGAGCCGGCGCAGTTTGGCGTGCCGATTGTAATGGGGCCGCACACGCATAACTTCCGCGCCATGGTGCAGGAGCTGCTGGCCCACGACGCAATGCGCGTGGCCGGCAAAGATGAGCTGGCGGCAACCCTGGCCGAACTGCTGCGCGACCGCGGAGCTGCGGTTGCCATGGGGCATCGCGCGCGCGAGGTTTTTGAGGCGCAGGCCGGAGCGACGGCGCGCAGTGTGGAGGCATTGCGCGTGCTGCTGGAAGGCGGGGCGTGAGACGGCCATGGCTGGCTCCGCTGGTGCCGGTGTATGCGGCGGGGGCCGCGCTGCGCGCGCGGATGCAGACGCAAAGAAGGTTGCGGTGGCCGGTGGTTTCGGTGGGGAATCTGTCGACCGGAGGCGCGGGCAAAACGCCGTTCACGATTGCGCTGGCGCGGCTGCTGACGGAGCGAGGATTTGCTGTCGATGTGCTTTCGCGCGGGTATGGGCGGAGATATTCCGTTGCCGCGGAGGTTGAGGCCGAAGGCCGAGCGGAGCAGTTTGGCGATGAGCCGCTGTTGATTGCGCGGGCGACGGGGTTGCCGGTGTATGTGGCGACGCAGCGGTATGACGCTGGCGTGCTGGCGGAGGGAATGCTTCAGGAGCAGGCTGAGGATTCGCTGAGTCAAATCGCCCGCGCGCATATTCTCGATGACGGCTTTCAACATCGGCAGCTCAAGCGCGACGTGGACATTTTGTTGCTGAATCGCGAGGACTGGCGCGACACGCTTTTGCCGGCAGGGAATCTTCGCGAGGCATTGCGTGCGGCGCGGCGGGCGGACGTTATTGTTCTTCCAGCCGAGGACGCGGGGTTGGAGAACGAGTTGCGCGCGTGGGGCTGGCAGGGGCCGGTGTGGCGCGTGCGGCGGCGCATGGATGTGCCTGCGGTGGATGGGCCGGTGCTGGCGTTCTGCGGGATCGCGCGGCCGGAGCAGTTTTTCGCGGGGCTGGAGGCGGCGGGGGTGAAGGTGGCCGCGCGCAAGGCCTTCGGCGATCACTACGAATACACGAATCATGTGGTGGAGTGGCTGGCGGAACAGGCGCGGAGCGTGGGCGCGACGGCTCTGCTGACGACAGAGAAGGACGCGGTGCGGATGGGCGATTTGGCGGCGAAGCTGCCGCTGAAGACCGCGGGCCTGCGTGTTGAAATCTGCGACGAAGCGGCCGCGATGGACTGGCTGAGCGCGCGGTTGCATGAGGCCTGCGCGCAAAAGCCTGTGTGAGAGAATCGAACTTTGCGCACGCAATCCAAGTATCGGGTGCTGGTGGTGCGGCTGGGCGCCATGGGCGACATTCTGCACGCGCTGCCGGCGGTGACGGCGCTGCGGCAGGCGCACCTCAACTGGACCATTGACTGGGTGGTGGAGCCGAAGTGGAGTGCGCTGCTGGCCGCGGCGGACAGCACCGCGCGCGATACCGAAGCCGAAAAACCGCGACAGCCGCTGGTGGACAATCTGCACTTTGCACCGACCAAGGCCTGGCGCAAGCAGCCCTTGAGCCGCACTACGCGCTCGGAGCTGGGCGCGCTGCGCAGCGCGTTGCGCGCGGGCCAATACGACACGGTGATTGATTTGCAGGGCGCAGTGCGCTCCGCCATAGTGGCGCGCATGGCGGGCGCACGGCGGCTGATAGGCGAGAGCAATCCACGCGAGCATGCGGCACGGCTGCTTTTCAACGAGCGCGTGACAACGACGGGTACGCACGTGACGGAGCAGGATGTTGAATTGGTGAATGCGATTGCCGGCGACGCGCTGGCGCCGGTGCGGGCCATGCTGCCGGTGGATGACGCCGCGGAGCAACTGGCCGACGCGCTGCTTGCGCCCGCCGGCTCCGTGCCGCTGGTGCTGATGAATCCCGGTGCGGGGTGGGGAGCCAAGCGCTGGCCGGTGGAGCGCTACGCGGAAGTGGCGCGGGGGCTGACCGAACGCGGCATGCGTGTGGTGGTGAACTCCGGGCCGGGCGAGGAAGCGATGGCGGAGACGATTGTGGAGCGGACCGGCGGCTCGGCAATAGTGCTTGCAGGCGATGTGAGCCTGCTGATCGCGGTGGCGCGGCGCGTTGCTCTGGCGGTTGCGGGCGATACGGGGCCGCTGCACCTGGCCTGCGCGCTGGGCAAACCGGTGGTGGGCATCTTTGGGCCCACGGACCCGAGCCGCAATGGGCCGTTTTTGACGCGTTTTACCGTGCTGCGCAGCCCAGAGAGCCGGCGCGACCATACGCGGCGCGCGGAGCCCGAGGCCGGATTGCTGACCATTGAGCCCGAGGCGGTGCTGCAGGCAGCCGATGCGCTGCTTTATCCTGAAGCGACGCAATGACAAGCACGGACAACAATCAGGATTCCACCTTTATGCAACGGTGGCAGAAGGTGGCGCGCCGCATCCGGGTGCCGCTGGGCTTTCTTACTGCGGCTTTGTACCTATTTGAGCTGTGGCGGCACGAGCCCGACCCGCGCGCGATTGCCTGGAGCCTGGCGCTGGTGCTGCCCGGGTTGTGGCTACGGGGATACGCGGCCGGCTATGTGAAGAAGAATCGCGAGCTGACGCAGACCGGGCCCTATGCTTATACGCGCAACCCGCTGTATGTGGGGTCGATCCTGATTGCGGCCGGGTTTGCGGTGGCGCTGCTGAGCTGGATTGTGGCCGTGGCGCTGGCGGTAATGTTCGTGGTGATTTATGTGCCGGTGATTGCGGGCGAAGAGAAGTTTTTGAGGGCGACGTTTGGGGATTTCGACGCCTACTGCGCGCGCGTGCCGCGGTTGATTCCACGGCTGATAGCGGCGAAGGCAGACGTGCAGCCGGGCAGCTTTTCCTTGGCCCTGTACGCACGTCACCGCGAGTACAATGCAGGAATAGGGGCAGCCCTGCTCTATCTCAGCCTGTTCTTCCTCCGGCCGGCGCTGGGCGCAGTTTTGCACGGGCTGCGATAGACTGCGTGCGCTGGCTGCTATCTCAATCAATTTCAAGAGACTTGCGGGTGTGTTCTGTTGCTGTGCCGCGCGCGTCTAACCAGAACAAGGAGTTTGGCTATCCAGTGAAGAAGCGCGCGAGGTGGACAACAATTCTGTGTGCCCTGGCTCTGGCGATTCCCGCCTGCGCCCAAACGGCTACGCTGCCTCCACCCCGCGCTGGCTACAGCTTTCCGCAGAAGCAGACGCTGACCTACTCGGTGGACTGGCGCGTGTTTACCGCCGGCACCGCGGTGCTGCACTTTGAGGCGAACGGCGACCGCGAACGTCTGACGGCAACTGCCGACACGGTGGGCGCCATCAATCTGCTGTTCCACGTTTCAGACAAGTTTCAGTCGACCTTTGACCGTACGCGTGGCTGCACGTACGAGTTTGACAAGCAGACGGTGGAGGGGCGGCGGCAGGTGAACGCCTCGATACGGCTGGACTACAACCAGGGCAAGTCGGTCCTGGACGAAAAGAATCAGGTGACGGGCCAGTCAAAGCACGCGGAGATCGGAATTCCCGGCTGCCTGACCGATTTGCTCACGGGCGTCTTCTATGCCTCGTCGCAGCAGCTTGAGGTGGGCAAGTCATTTGTGATTCCGCTGGTGGACGCCATGCGCGTGGTGCCGGTGACGATGAAGGTGGAAGGGCGCGAAGACGTGAAGACTCCGCTGGGCACGTTCAAGACGATTCGCGTGCAGCCCACTGCCGATGCGGGAGTGGTGAAGAACCGCGGCAACATCTGGATCTGGTACACGGACGACGAGCGCCATGTGCCGGTGCAGATGCGCGCGCGGCTCTTCTGGGGAACGATTACGTTCCGGCTGGTGGGTAACGAGAACAAGTAGAGACTGCGTGCAAGGGCTGCCGCAGGCGAGTTATTGCATGCGGAAGCGCTCGCGCATCAGCCGCTGCAGGCGCGGCCAGTAGATTAAATTGAACGCCAGCTCCTTTTCGGGGAACATGCCAAGCGCGAGACGGCGCATGTCGGAAACCATTTCGGCGGCTTCGTCCACGGTCACCATCGGATCCTGCGCAATTACCTGCATCACCATGTTGAAGACCATTTGAAAGCGGCGGATTTTACGGCTCTCTTCGGCGAGCTCTTCCGGGGACTGGAAAACCGCGCCGATGGAAGCCGGAGTGGGGATAACTTCGGCAGTGCTCTCCCTGAGCAGTTCGGACTGACCCATGTGGTCTTTGACCTCCTGCTGAATTAGATGAAGTTGTGTTGCGTTGGGTGCATGGGGCACTGGCGCGGCCGCATGGGCTACTCTTCGTGCACTTTGAGCGGGATGGATTTTGAGTTGTTGAGCCAGCCGGTGACACGGCGGCCATCGAAAAACACCTGCGATTTGCCGTAGCCGTACTTGTTGTCGAGCACGAGGGTGGGTGTGCCCATCACGGCAATCACTTCGTCGCGTGTGGAGCCGGTGGTGAAGGCGTCCATCGTGGGGTCAACCGGGTGGCTGGGCCAGAGTTTGACGCGCAGGGGCGCAGCGGGGTCGATCTTCCAGCCGGAAACGGTGCCGTTGTTGATGTAAATGGCCGAGGCGCCGTAGTTGAGCGCGCGTGGCGTGGAGGAGGTGGGCTGGCCTAGCACCGCGATGACCTCCGCGGGCTTGAGGCCGAGGGTGACGTATGCCTCGACGCCGGAAACATGCGGCGCGGCGGCAGCCTGGCGAGCAATCTGCTGCCTGCTTCTTTGTGGAGTTGGTGGCGCGGAGGCGTTGGCATCCTCGACGGGCTGGGTTTCGGCGGGTGGGGATACAGCAGCTTCGTCGTGCTTGCCGGTGAAGGATTGCGCCATCATGTGCAGGCGCACGGAGATGCCGTTGCGGAAGTTGGTTTTGAAGGTGATGTAGTTGGGGCCGACGCTGGGCAGCGAGGAGATGACCGCATCGACCAACGGGACGGCCAGCGCCAGGCCGGCGCAGAGTGCAAGCACCTGCAAGCCGCTCTGGACGCGGGGATCGGCGAAGAGAATGCGCCAGCGTGAACGCAGCAGCAAAGGCTCATCGTCGTCGCCGTCGTCGTCCTCGGGATCGATGGGCAGGGTCTGCGGCGGGTCAAGGCTATTGGTGGCGTGCAGCCACTCGTAGGCGGCTGCGATGCCTTTGAACTTCTCCTCGGCTCTGCGACGCCACTTGCGGGTGAGCAGAAAGCCGTCGGGGTTCCATATCTTGTGCAGTTGGCGGTAGTTGTCCTCAATCAGGGCGGGGGTGGCGCTGGAGGTCAGTTCGAGGACTTTCAACGCCTGGCAGCGCGGGCAAAGCTCGCTTTCGTCCTCGATGATGTTGCCGCAATAGCACTTGTACATGGGGGCACTCGCGATTCGCCGGCCACCGGACTGGGAGCGATGTGGCGATTATAGAAGAGGCGCAGCGGATGCAGACGGCGCTAGAGGAAGGGGTTTTCGATGCGAAGGGTACCGAAGGTACGGCCATGCTGCATGTCTTCGCTGTAGAGGACAGAACACTTTGCCTGGAGAGCGGCGGTAACGATCAGTGAGTCGTACCAGGAGAGGCCGCCGACCGCGTACATGCGAAGCGCCTCACTGTAGAGCGTGGCGGAGGAGTGGACGGCGAGCAGCGGGGCGAAGACGGAATCGAGGTAGACCCGCGCGTCGTCCGGAAGCATTGGTTGTGCGATCCGCTTGAGGGCGACGTTAAAAAACTCCTGCACCACCTGGAAGCTGACAACTCCCTTTTGCGTGGCAATCGCGGTGCGGATCAGGCTTTTGGCGATGGCGGTTTTATGCGGGGCGTTGGGGTCGAAGATGTAGAGAAAGATGTTGGTGTCGAGGAAATATCGCTCTTTCATCGCTCGTTCAGCTCGTCACGCGTAAAATGCTGGTCGATTTTGACGTATTTCAGTTGCTTCATGAGCTCATCGAATTTGACGGCGGCAGCTTCGCCGTCACTCATCGCAAACTGTTGCAACCACTCGCGGAAGGCGTCGTTGAGCGAGCGGCGCTGGGCACGGGCAACCGAGCGCGCCTTCTCGATGAGACTTTCATCGGCGCTGAGGGTGATGTTTTTCATACGAAAACAGTGTACACGAAAACAGTGCACACGAGAATAGTGTAAAGACCAGAAACCTACCTGATGAATGGATGAGCTGTTCTTGAGCCGCTGGTTCCGTAGAATAAAGCCCAGTGGCATTTACGGAACAATACGATGTGGCGGTAGTGGGCGCCGGGCACGCCGGGTGCGAGGCGGCGATGGCTGCGGCGCGCATGGGCCTGAAGACCGCGCTGATCACCATGAACCTGGACCTGATTGCGCAGATGAGCTGCAATCCCGCCATTGGCGGCGTGGCCAAGGGGCACCTGGTGCGCGAAGTGGATGCGCTGGGCGGCATCATGGGCGAAGTGGCCGATGCGGTCGGCATCCAGTTCCGCCTGCTGAACACCTCTCGCGGCCCCGCCGTGTGGAGCCCGCGCGCACAGTGCGACAAGCAGCAGTACCGCGTAAAGATGCGCGAGGTGCTGGAGAGCCAGCCGGGGCTGCACATTCGCCAGGCTGAAGTTGTCGATCTGGTGATTGATGACGAGGGAATAGGGAATAGGGAACAGGGAATAGAGCCGGGAGAACTGTCGCGGCCTGTGCGCCGTTCTGGCCGCGTGACTGGGCTGAAGCTGCGCGATGGACGCCGGCTGATGGCGGGCGCGACGATTATCACCACCGGAACGTTTTTGAACGGGCTGATTCACTGCGGCGAGGAGCGCTATCCGGCGGGGCGCAGTGGCGAACCTGCCAGCGTTCTGCTGGGCGAGGCACTGCGGGCTCTTGGGCTTCGGACTTGCAGGCTGAAAACAGGCACGCCGCCGCGGCTGGACGGGCGGACGATTCACTGGGAGCGGTTCGAGGAGCAGCCGGGCGACGCCGAGCCCACGCCGTTCAGTTTTCGCACGAAGAAGATTGTCCAACCGCAGGTGAGCTGCCACATTGCTTTCACCACGCCGGAGACGCTGCAGCTGATTCGCGAAAACGTGCATCGCTCGGCAATGTATTCGGGGCGGATTGAAGGCATTGGGCCGCGCTACTGCCCGTCTATCGAAGACAAGATCGTCAAGTTTCCCGACAAGACGCAGCACCAGTTTTTCCTGGAGCCGGAGGGGCTGAACACGCACGAGGTGTATGTCAACGGCATGTCCACGTCGCTGCCCATGGAAGTGCAGTGGCAGATGGTGCACTCGATTCCGGGCCTGGAGGACGCGGAGATGCTGCGGCCGGGCTACGCCATTGAATACGACTCGGTGGATGCGACGGAACTGGACCGCTCGCTGCGGGTGAAGAATTTCACGGGGCTGTATCTGGCGGGGCAGATTAACGGGACCAGCGGATACGAGGAAGCGGCGTGCCAGGGGCTGATGGCGGGCATCAACGCGGCGCTGTGGCTGAAGGGCGAGCCGCCATTCACGATGGACCGCACCGAAGGTTATACGGGCATCCTGATTGACGATTTGATTTCGAAGGGAACCAACGAGCCTTACCGCATGTTTACTTCGCGGGCGGAGTTCCGGCTGCACTTGCGCATTGACAATGCCGACCGCAGGCTGACGCCGCACGGTCGCCGGCTGGGGCTGATTGGCGATGAGGCCTGGGCGGAGTACGAGGCCAAACAGGCGCGGATGGTGGCGTTGGAACGGCTGCTGACCACAAGCAAGCCCGATGCGGCTGCGTTGGGCGAAGCCGGGCTGAGCGAATTGACAGCGACTGCGGGCCAGACCTGGGCGCAGTTGCTGAAGCGGCCCGAGGTTGGCATCGAGCCGGTGCTGCGCGCGCTGCGGTCCACGCTTGCGGCCGACGCGCAGTTGGAGCACTTTGCCGCGACGGATGCGGACGACCCGATTGCGCGGGCTACGCTGCGCAACGAGGCTCGCGCGGTGGAGACAGAGATCAAGTTTGCCGGGTATCTTGACCAGCAGCGCAAGTCGATTGCAAAGCTGAAGGCGGCCGAGGCGGTGACGATTCCCGAGTGGCTGGAGTACGGCGTAATCAGCGGCCTGTCGCGGGAGATGCGGGAGACGCTGGAGCGGGTGCGGCCGCAGACCATTGGCCAGGCCAGCCGCATTCCGGGCGTGACGCCGGCGGCGCTCTCGCTGGTGCACGTCTCCATCAAAGTGCAGGGTGGGCAACGTGCGCAAAACAGCCAGCGCGCAAGCTGAGGCGGCGCTCAGGCGGCGGTGAGCTCGAACTGACGCACCAGATCTTCGAGTTCGGTTGCGGTCTGCTGCAGGTCGTTGGCGGCGGCCATTACTTCGTGGGCGCCGTCTGCACTTTGACGTGCGGACTCGGCCATGGATTGCACGGCGCGGCTGACGGCTTCAGCCTCCTGCGACTCCTCGCGCGAGGAGAGCGCAATCTGATCCACGCGACAATCGGCTTCAATCACCAGCGCGGCAATGCGTTCGAAGGTGCTGGTCAAGCCGGCAATTTCTTCGGCGCCCGCAGTAGCGCGGGTGCAGGCGGAGCGGATGCCTTCAGCGGCCTGCGCGGTTTCCTGGGCAATGCCACTGACCAGCTCTGAAACCTGGCTGGTGGCCTGGGCGGTGCGCTCGGCCAGGCGGCGGACCTCGCCAGCCACCACGGCAAAGCCGCGGCCCTGCTCGCCGGCGCGCGCGGCCTCAATGGAGGCATTGAGGGCCAGCAGGTTGGTGCCGGAGGCGATTTCGTCAATCATCTGCACGATGGTGCCAATCTGTTTGGCGCGCTCGTTCAGCTGTTCAACGGAGGCGGCGCTTTGGCTGGTGTCGTCACTGACTTCGCGGATCATTTTCACGGCGGCTTCGACTTGCTCGCCGCCGCGTCGCGAGGCCTCGGCTGCTTCACGTGTGCGGCTGGAGGCGTCGGCGGTGAGCGTGGAAGAGCTGCTGATGCCGCTGGAGAGGCGCGCGACAGCCTCGGAGGCAGCCTCGGCGCTGCGTTTCTGGTCTTCCATCAGGCGCACGGCGTCGTTCGAGATGCGGCGGATTTCGCCGGATTTGGAAGTGGTGGCGCCGGAGCCGCCCTGCACCTGGTACAGAGTCTCGCGCAGACGCAGAACAAAGTTGTTGAAGGCCGACGCCAGCGCGCCAATCTCGTCGCTGCGCTCCACCTGGAGCAGGGTATTCAGGTCGGCATTCTCCAGGCGGCCGGTTAGCTCAGTGACTGGGAGAATGACCTGGCGGCGCATGAAGATGAACTGAAAGGCGACCAGAAAGGCCACCAGGATCAGCATGCCGGCTGCCAGCATGGCGCAAGTGCGCACCTGCCGCGAGCGCACGTCCGATTGCGGATAAGCGGCGACGAGGGTGTAACCCCATGCAGGATATGTGGTGCGATGAAGCCTCCAGCTGCCGGACTTGTCCAGCAGCCCGGCGAGCTTCTTTTCATCGATGTTGGAGCCATGGAACATGACTGCGCCGGAGGGCTTGAGCAGCGCCAGAAAGCCGTGGTCCAGAATCGTGGCCGAGGCGATGCTCTCGCCGATGGAGTCGATGGAATCGAGCCGGTAGCCGGTATACCAGGCCCCAATCATGCGCCCGTTCTGGTCGCGGATGGGCACGTAGCTGGTGGTGTAGGGGACGCGGAGAATGTCGACGACGCCCTGAAATTCCTGCCCGGCGGCGAGCGCGGCAAAGGCCTTGCCATTGGGGTCTAGAACGGTGCCGACGGCGCGCGTGCCGTCCGGCTTCATCACGTTGGTGGAGACGCGGGTGAAGCTGGCGCCGTCCCAGACAAAGAGCGTAGCGGTTCCGCCGACGGTCTTTTTGACGCGATCGACCAGGGCGAAGGCGCCGACCTGCGACTCGCTGCCGAGCACGAGATTGGGCACGGTTTTGCCGCCGAAGGTGGCTGTACCGTGCAGCGCCGGCTGGCCCATCGAGAAGCCCTCGTGCTGCAGAATGCGCATGCCCACCGCGACCTGCTCGCGGGTCAGGCTGTCAATCATCGTCAAGCGCCCGATAGCCTCCGAGGCCTGGCGGGAGGCTTCTCGCTCGGCCTGGGCGGTGACCTGCGAGGAGACGAGCCACCAGGCAACCACGTTGAACGCAACTCCGGCGACGGCAATGAGGAGCATGGAGGCATAGAGCAGGCGCATGCTGAGCGATTTGATCTTCATTTGACGGCTTCCCGGCGCAGCAGGTTTTCCGTGCGTCGCTGGGCCAGGGGCCGCACGAGCCGCGCAACTTTATTTATCGGCAGCCGACGGCCAAGGCATGAGTTGTTTTGAGGCAGCGGCGGCGGAAGCTGGTTTACATTGAGGCATGCGCAGCCCCCTTTGTTTATTGCTTTTTCTGGCCACCGTACCGGTTCTGGCGCAGTCCAACCCCAATTCTGCCCGCGCCCGCGACCTGGGCGTGCCCTTCGACGGGAGGCCGGGCAAGCTGGACGCCATTACCGATGTGGCTGGCATTGAAGTAGGCACGCAGACGCTGATTGAGGGCGATGGGCCGCTGAAGGTGGGCGTGGGCCCGGTGCGCACTGGCGTGACGGTGGTTCTGCCGCGCGGGCGCATGAATCCCGACCCGGTTTATGCCGGATGGTTCAGCATGAACGGCAATGGCGAGATGACCGGCACCACCTGGGTAGAGGAGTCGGGCTTTCTGACCGGGCCGGTGGCCATCACCAACACGCATAGCGTGGGCGTGGTGCGCGACTCGGTGATTGCCTGGGCGCTTGACCACAAGCTGATGACCGAGGACGAGTGGTCGCTGCCGGTAGTGGCAGAAACCTGGGACGGCTGGCTGAACGACATCAACGGCTTTCATGTGAAGAAGGCTGACGTGTATGCGGCGCTGGATGGAGCGCGCTCCGGGCCGGTGCCGGAGGGCAATACCGGCGGCGGAACGGGTATGGTTTGCTACGGCTTCAAGGGCGGTACGGGAACCGCGTCGCGCGTGCTGGCAAAAGAGGACGGCGGCTACACCGTGGGCGTGCTGGTGCAGTGCAACTGCGGGCGGAGGCCTCAACTGACCATTGCCGGCGTGCCGGTGGGCAAGGAGATTCCGGGCAACGAAGCGTATGCCGTGCTGCACCCGAATGCGCGGCCGGGCAACGACGCGCAGAGCGATGTGGGTTCGATCATTATCGTGGTGGCCACCGACGCGCCATTGCTGCCGCATCAACTGAAACGGATTGCGCGGCGCGCGGCGCTGGGGCTGGCGCGAACCGGTTCCGTGAGCGGAAACAGCTCGGGTGATATTTTCATCGCATTTTCAACCGCCAATCCGCATGCCGATACGGTTCCAGGGCCAAACACGGTGCAGACCGTCTCCACCGAGCGGATTACGCCGCTGTTTACGGCGACCGTGGAGGCCACCGAAGAGGCGATTGTGAACGCGATGGTGGGGGCCAAGACGATGACAGGCGTCAACGGGCGCACGGTGATTGCGCTGCCTCATGAGCAGCTGAAGGAAGTGCTGAAGAAGTACAACCGCTGAGCCGCGCTACTGCTTGTCCTTGTCGCTTTTTGAGAAGAGCGGAATGTGGAAGGGCTGCTCGGCGGTCGAGGGCTTCTTGTGCTTGCCTGCCGACTCCTCGCGCACCATGGTGCGCTGCGAGTTGATGCAGACCCAGCCGGCGCGCACGTGCTGGAAGACGTGGGTGAAGACACCCTTCTCGTCCACGGGGCCGGAAAGGGCCTTGTGATGCAGCGTGTAAGTCCCGTTGGCCACGGCTACATCGCCCATCACGCGGACGGTGATGATTTTCTGCTCGAGATGGATGGTCTTGTCGTCGCCGGAGAGCAGGGAGGCCACCTGCTGGTTGCGCGTGGTGATGTCGCCCGAGGCGGAAATGTCCACGTAGAGCGGAGAGAGCGCCAGCTCCAGCGCGTACTGGTCGCGCAGGTTGACGGCATCGTCCCAGCGATTCTCCAGCTTCTGGAACTCGGCGACTACGGCTTCGTCAGTGGAAGTGACATTGGCCGGTGGAGCCTGGGCGAATGCGGTGCAGGCAAACAGGAACGCAGCCATGCAGGCGAAGAAATGTGAAGTGCGAGCCATGAAATCCCTCTGCGACGATGATAGCTCTCTGCGCGCGCTGAGGCAGGGCTCAGGCCAGGGACTGAAGCAGCTCAGGATGCAGAACCGAGACCCAGGAGTCCTCGATGGCGATCCAGCCATCTTTGCGGAACTGACCGAGGGTGCGGGTGACGGTTTCGCGGGTGGTGCAGACCATGGAAGCCATCTCCTCATGGGTCAGCAGCAGCGGGAAGCGCGACGGCCCGCCGTCGATGTGTTCGCCGATCTGATGCGCCAGCTCGAGAAGGAGGCGGCCGAGGCGCGCGGCCACGGTTTCAGCCAGAGCGATGCGGCAGGAGTCCTGCAGGGCGAAGCGGTATTCCTGGCAGATGCACTGGACGGCGCGCATTTGCGCCTCCTTGTGCGATTGCAGAAAGCCCTGGAAGCGTTCGCGCTCAACCGGACGCAGCTGCGCCGGGGTGAGCGACTCGGCTGAAACCTCGTAAACGCCATGCGAAAGAACGGCATAGAGGCCCAGCATGGAGCCCGGACCGGCCACACGGACCACCATGCGGCGGTGTTCGTTGCGGCCTACGGTCAGTTTGAGGTAGCCGCCGCAGATCAGATACAGGCAGCGGGCCTCTTCTCCCTGGGTAAAGAGCTGAGTTTGGGAAGGAAGTGAAATGGTGCTGGTGGCCAGCTCCAGGTCAGCCAGAACCGCGCTTCCCAGCGAGCAGAACCAGCCCGGGCGCCTGTGTGTGCAGGCCGCACAGCCAATCGGCGCCAAATCCATCTTGGAGTTCCGCCGCTTCCGTTTGACAGCCGGAATTGCCGTTTCTTCCATGGCCTTCTCTCCGGTGGGAGCAGGCTCGCAGCCAATGAATACGGCCGTGGCCGGGTCCCGCAACAGTGCCCCTTCTCACAGGGAGGGACAAGACACATGCGGGGAATATTCCTGTGCTCTATCGCCTGAGTTTGAGGCAGGCTGTCAACTTCAGGATGTGACGGGACTCACCTGTGTTGAATGGAGAGCATGGGTTGGCAGCCGGGAAATGTTGACGGAGCGGGAGTTGGACAGAATCTTCAATGGAGGGATGGTTCCCGAAGCGGGGATAGGTGTGAGGTATCACTTTACTGTTCCGGTGTTGCTGGATTGAGTTCAGCTTTACCCCATTTGAAACAAAAGGCTTACGGCCGGTGCAACAATGGGACGGGCTGCACTATCGAGTGTGATGGAAGTCACCGTACCTATCGGCTGCGCGGCTTAAGATGCCATGCATGAAGTGAGGCTCCGCACACGCTGAGCTTCAGGGCCGAAGAAGGACCAGCACCTGCCGATAACGCATTCGTATCGCAGTGAAAACATCCGAGGGTGCGGCTCAAAACGGTCTGGAAAAGATGCGGCGAGAGCCGAATGGAGTGGCAGTAGATGCAAAAGAAGATAAGGTTCGTAACGCATTCGCTGTTCCGTGCGGTCCCAGGACGGATTCCGGGACTGCGAGTTTGTCTGATACTGTTGCTGGCGGGCGCGGTTCTTGCGCTTCCGGCGATGGCCTCCTCCGCCAACGGCGCCAGCAAGAAGGGCGACGCGCAGGCGAAGGACGCAGCAGCCAGCGGATACGTAGGAACGGATACCTGCGCGACTTGCCACGAGGAAGTCGTAAAGGGATTCGCCAACAACCCGCATAACAAGATTGCCGAGATGCATGGCAAGGCTGGCGTAACCTGCGAAGGCTGCCACGGACCGGGCCAGGCCCACGTGGACGGCGGCGGCGACAAGACAAAGATTTTCAACCCGGCCAATGCGCCGGCCAAGGCCGTGGACGAGAAGTGCCTGGGCTGCCATGAAGGGCAGCACCCGAACTTCGAGCGCTCGGCGCATGCCAAGGCGGATGTAAGCTGCCTGGGCTGCCACAGCGTGCACACGTCGTCTGAGGCGCATCTGTTGCGCGCCAAGCAGCCGACGCTCTGCTACCAGTGCCACACCGATGTGAAGCCGGCATTCAATATGCCCTTCCACCACAAGGTGAACGAGGGGCTGGTTGGCTGCTCGGATTGCCACAATCCGCATGGCACCTTCGGCAACAACAATCTGAAGTCCACCGCGGATATGAACGCGGTGTGCACCAAGTGCCATACCGAGACGCGCGGACCGTTCGTGTTTGAACACGCGGCTGTGAAGGCGGAAGGCTGCGTAGGCTGCCACACGCCCCACGGATCGCAGAATGCCCGCCTGCTGAACATGCCCAACATCAACGGTCTGTGCAATCAGTGCCACAGCCCGGTGGCAAACGTAACGGTTCACGGTCTGGATGCCGGTTCGGCCTCGCAGACACCGTGCATCAGCTGCCACACGATGATTCACGGCTCGAACGTCAGCCAGGCATTCATCCGCTAGGAAGCATGGGTTTGTCCGCCGCGGTCAGAGACAACCGCGGCGGACAGGACCTGATTGGGCATGGACAGGAAATTTGAAGGTCGCCGCGGGCGACGATTGTTAAGTGAGGCTTCATATGAGGAAGATTGATTCGATGTTAGGGCTGACCAGTCACCAGCCATTTACTGCGCTGCTGCGGTGTACCGCCGCGGGCCTTGCAGTAGCAGCGCTGCTGCTTGTGACTGGCGTTTCCCGCGCCCAGGAGGCCGCTGCGGCCGATGCTCTGGTTCCGGGATCGCGCATGTCGGTGCCGGAGGGCTACACCAGCCACCAGACCATCGATGTGGGCGGCCACATTGTCAGCAGCACCGGCAGTACGGCCATGTACAGCACGCTGGTCAACCAGCAGTCCGGACCTCGCGTGCTCAACCAGAGCTTCGACATGCGCGCCGTGCCCGGCTCCAAGCATTCGCTGGTCGATTCGCTCAGCCTGATCAGTGGCGGCTTTGGCGGCGACCCGGTGGCTTTTGCCCGCATGAACGTTTCCAAGGGCAAGCTCTACGATTTTTCCGGCTTTTTCCGCCGCAACCGGCAGTATTTCGATTACAACCTGCTGGGCAACCCGAACCTGACGCCGGGACGGTCGATTCCGATCGGCTCGACGGCGGCTCCGGTCGACACGCTGGCCTGGCCGCTGGTGAACAAGTCGCCGGTGATGTTCAACTCGGTGCGCCGCATGACGGACACCAACCTGACCATTCATCCGCTGTCGACGTGGTCGTATCGTTTTGGCTACGCGCAGAACGTGATGGAAGGCCCGTCGCTGAGCCCCAGCTACACGATCATGAAGTACGACGCCCTGTTGCAGCAGTATCAGCGCAACTCGAGCGACGACTTTATGGGCGCGCTTGACTGGAAGCCCACGCCGCAGACACGGATCTCGTTTGAAGAGCGGATCGTCCGTTACAAGGCCGACTCCTACTTCACGCTGGACCCCAACGGCTTTATGGTGCAGGAAGCCGACGGCACCAAGGTGTATCTGGGCAACTGGGACAGCCTGGCGCCGTACGGCACAGCAGCCTGCAACACCACCAGCATGGGCGGCGGCACAATGCTTTCGCCGGCCAACATGCCGGGCGGCCTGCCGATTCTGAATGCAGCCTGCGCGGCGGTGACCAGCTACACGCGCACCCAGCCGACCCGCACTCTGACGCCGACCTCGATCATCCGCTTCCAGACTTCGGCCTTAAAGAACGTGACGATGAACGGTAGCGTCAACTACACGCTGGCCAACTCCAAGATGCCGAATTACTACGAGGATGCGCAGGGCTTGAGCGGCGCGGTTCGCGAGATCACCTACTCGGGCGGCTTCGCCAAGGGCCATCGCGCGGTTCTCTCCGCGGACTACGGCCTCATCTGGCAGGTGGCGCCGGCCTTTAGCGTGGCTGAGCAGGTCGACTACTACCAGGTCCAGGAGCCCGGTTACTCGTACATTTCTGCTCCGCGCACGCTGTCCACCTCGGGCGCTCCCAACCAGACCATCAACTACAAAGGACCGCTGACGCCGGGCGTAGGCGCTCTGCCGCACGGCATCAACGGCACCTGGGTTGACAACTTCTACGGTGACAAGACGACCAGCAACCTGTTGACGGCTAACTGGGATGTGAATGCACGTGTTCGGCTGGCGCTTGGCTATCGCTTCAAGCAGCAGCGCATTGCGCAGGGCACGCCGCACGACGTTCCGATTCCGTTCGACGTCGAGAATGACCCGATCAACGGTTATGTCGACATTACTTCGAACGCCGGAATCTTCAATGCGGCCATTCGCCCGTCGGCCAACTGGGACATCAACGGCACGGTCGAGCTGGGCTACGCGGATAACGCGTTCACCTCGGTGAGCCCGCGCCAGACGCAGCGCTACAGAATCCACACGAAGTACCGCCCCAAAAACTGGGCCACGGTAACCGCGGGTTTCAGCAGCGTGGAGCACCACAACAATACCTTCAACGCGCAGGAGTCGATTGACGAAGGCGACATCTACTACGGTCCATTGGATCACGTCGATTACAACCGTTCGTTTGGCGTGGGTGCCTCGCTGGCTCCCAACGAGCACTACGGGCTGGACTTCAACTACGCCTACAGCAAGGTCTACACAGCGACCAACATCTGCTACACCAGCGGCGCCAGCGCAACACAGGCCGGCACGGCAACGATGAATGCAGATGGAACCCCGGCGGTTTGCCCCGGCGTCTTCGCCCGCGGTTCGACCACCGTTCTGGTTGACTGGTTCGCACGCGACTTCATGGATGCGCCGACGCAGTACGGTTCGGTCTCCCTGAGCCTGTCGCCCAACAAGAAGGTCCACACCAACCTCGGCTACACGGTCAGCTCGGTGAACGGCAACCAGTTCTTTACCGATGCGCGTGGAGTCAACGGTTCACTGGCCTCCACCTACCAGTCGCCCTTCGTCAAGCTGGCCTGGAC
>DASVLI010000277.1:0-4128 GCA_036384955.1 Occallatibacter sp. | reverse complement strand
CTCCATGAAGTGACGGCGATGTACACGCATGAATTTTCTCCCCGTGCCGGATGTGGCCGCTATTTTTGCGCG
Organism: Occallatibacter sp.; assembly: GCA_036384955.1. Taxonomy (GTDB): domain Bacteria; phylum Acidobacteriota; class Terriglobia; order Terriglobales; family Acidobacteriaceae; genus Telmatobacter. Next base: position 4,056 of record DASVLI010000277.1, on the reverse strand, counting down.
GGCGTCAGTTTGAGTGCGTAGGCGTAGTGGCACTCGGCGCCGGCGGGCAGCGTGACCTCAAGCATGTCCGCACCCTGCGTCCACGTTACCTTACCAGCGGAGCCGAGCAGTTCGATGTTGCCGATGGGCAGCGCTGCGCCTTCGTGCGCCCAGCCCAGTGAGTGGATGACCGCCTTGCCATTTGTGGGGCAGGCCATGCCAATCGCGTAAACTGTCGCGCCCTTCGCGGTGAAGCGGAAATCGTCGGATGTGTACGGCTTGGTATCGGTGTCGTGGAATGCGCCGGCTTCCACCTTGGTCGGCCCTTCTCCAAAGCTCTTCCACGGGGTGGTGCCGTAGATGGCATCGCCGTTCACCTTGAGCCATGAACCCATGGCCAGCAGCCGGTCGCGCACCTCGTCGGGAATGGTGCCGTCGGCGCGGGGGCCGAAGTTCAGCAGCAGGTTGCCGTTCTTGCTCACAATGTCGATGAGCTGGTCGATGAGGAACTGCGACGACTTGAAGGTGTCGTTGTCGATGTAGCCCCAGCTCTTGTCGCTGATGGAGGTGTCGGTCTGCCAATGGTCGGCGACAATGTGGTCCTGCTGGCCGCGCTCGAAGTCGCGCACGCCGGCCTTCCAGTTCAGCGAGTAGTCCTTGAAGTTGATGACGCCGGTGTAACCCTGCGCCACGGCGAAGTTGTAGTAGAAGGCGGCGAACTGCGCCACGGACTGGCGCATGCGTGGATGACCAATCCACCAGTCGAAGTAGACAATTTCCGGCTTGTACTTCTCCACCATTTCGGTGTCGCGTGCCAGCCAGTCGCGCGCCCAGGCATCGCTCACATAGGTCCAGTCGTTAATGAGTCCGTGCTCGTCGCCGCCGGGGGCAATCCACTGGTGCGCGGGGCCATAAAATGCGGCGTACTTGGGATCGTTCACGTCGGAGCGGATGCGGCGGCCGCCTTCAAGGAAGAAGTTGTGCTCCACGCGATGCGAGCTGAAGCCGAAGTGCAGGCCCTGCGCGCGAATGGCCGAGGCCAGCTCACCAAGCGTGTCGCGCTTGGGACCCATCTTCACCACAGTCCAATCGGAGAGGCCGGAGTCGTACATGGAGAAGCCGTCGTGATGCTCGGCCACGGGGACAACGTACTGCGCGCCGGAGTCCTTGAAGAGCTGCGCCCAGACTTTTGCGTCGAAGTGCTCGGCGCGGAAGAGCGGAACCAGGTCCTTGTAGCCCTTTGACTCGTCGCCCTTGGCAAAATGCTCGCGGAAGTTCTTGTACGCGCCCTCGGTGGGAATGTACATGTTGCGCGGATACCACTCGTTTTCCGCGGCGGGCACGGCATACACACCCCAGTGGATGAAGATGCCAAACTTGGCGTCTTTGTACCACTGCGGCTGCAGATATTTGTTCAGCGAAGCCCAGTCTGCGCGGAAGGGACCGTTGTTCTCCTGCTTCTCCTCGATGGCGAGAAGGCGGTTGCGCTCGGCGTCATATTTGGAGACGGCCTGCTGCCACTCGCGGTCGATCTCCACCGCGGATTTAACACCCTCGGTGGGGGCCAGCGGATCGGCGGACTGCGCAGGGAGTAGCGAAATGGAGGCGAAAGCTGCTCCAAAAAGCAGCGCTAATGTGCGAATGGAAGTGAAGTTGGTCATCGGGGGCCAATCGTAAATGGAGGCAGGCGAAAACAGCAAATGTGGCGGAGAATGGAATCACACTTGACATATTCTCATATGGGAATATTATGAATTGCATGGCACGAGCAGCGACGACATCGGACCCCTTTAACGCAATCGCAGAGCCCCGCCGGAGGGAAATTCTTCTTCTGCTGGTGGCGCAGGAGAAACCAGTGAATGACATAGTGGTTGCGCTGAAGTTGGATCAGCCATCGGTATCAAAACACCTGCGGGTACTTCGGGAGGTGGGGCTGGTGAGGATGCGGCGCAACGGGCGGCACAAGCTGTACAAGACGGACGCAGACATTATTAAGCCCATGTACGAGTGGACAAAAATGTTTGAGCGGTACTGGACGCATCAGCTGGCTCGGGTGAAGGAGCGCGCCGAAGAGAAAGCGCGCGGCGCAGGCACGTTGTGAATGGAATGAGATTCGGCGAATCAAAATCTGAATGAAAAGGTGACTGGAGGAGAAATGGTCGAGACACAATTGAGCATTGAAGACATGACAGTGAACATTGAGCGGGAAATTCACGTTCAGGCCTCCCTGAAAGACACGTTTGAAGCTCTGCTTGAGCAGGTCGGATCGGGCAATGAAAATCCCGATGGGACGAAGATGCCGATGGTGCTTGAGCCCTGGCCGGGCGGGCGGTGGTATCGGGATCTGGGCGACGGCAACGGCCACTTTTGGGCGCATGTGCAGGCCATTAAACGGCCGACACTGCTTGAGTTCTCAGGCCCGCTGTTTGCGTCGTACCCGTTCTCGTCGAACGTGCAGTACCGGCTGAGCGAGGAGAGCGGAGGCACGGTGATCAAGTTCCGTCATGTGGCATTCGGACTTGTTGATCCGCAGCACCGCGCGGGCATGAACAAGGGCTGGAACTGGATTCTGGACCAGGTGAAGCAACGCGCTGAGACGGGCAAATAATTTTGCCCGTTGTGAATACACACTTCCCCAACAGGAGATTGGACATGTCAATTGCATTGGAGATGTTGAAGGAGTTTGAGAATCAGGCACCGGTCACGCGGAGGTTTCTGGAGCGTTTGCCGGAGGATAAGCTGACGTGGAAGCCGCATGAGAAGTCGATGACGGCCGGAGCTTTGGCATTTCACCTGGCGCTGGTGCCGGCAGGCGTGATGCATGCAGTGCAGAACGAGACGGCGCAGGCGCCGGACTTCAAGTTTCCCGAGCCGAAGAGCAAGCAGGAAATTCTGAAGACCTTTGACGAGAGCGTGAGGACGGTGCGGGAACAACTGCCGCAGTTTGACGATGCGGCGATGAAGGACACGTGGCGCCTGTTCTCTGGCAACAGGGAAGTGCTGGCGCAAGCGCGCGGATTGTTTTTGCGCGATGTACTGTTCAGCCATCTCTATCAGCACCGCGGACAGTTGAGCGTTTATCTGCGCATTTTGGACGTGGCAGTGCCGGCCAGCTTTGGTCCGAGCGCGGATGAGCCGCCGCTGTTTATGCAGAAGGCGACAGCGGCCTGACTGCTAGGTGGGACAGACGCTTTGAGCGCGGCTTGCCGATGGAAGTGCAAACAAGAAGGCGGTACACCGGAAGAATCGGTGTACCGCTTTTTGTGTGCGAACTCATTGTGCGGATTCGTGGATGAGCTTTTTAGGCACGCCCTTGCAAGGTATTTCAGGGTCTTACTGCGTGACGCGGACGGCGTGCTCCAGCTTGAAGGTGAGCAGCGACTCGGCCGGCAGGAAGATCTGCTTGTTGCCGGTCATGGCTGCGCCTGCGGTGCCCGCGCCGCCGCCTGCCAGTGCGCCAATAGCCGCGCCCTTGCCGCCGCCGGCCAGGCCGCCAATCAGAGCGCCAAGGCCTGCTCCGCCAGCGATGAAGCCGGTGCTGCGCTTGCCCTTGCCCTGTTCGGCTTTGGAGACAGTGCTGGTGGCTACCGGATAACTGCCGTACTTGGTTACCACGCGCTCCAAACGAATGGAGAGCAGCGCGCCGCCCTTGAACTTGCCCAGCGGTTGCGCGTCAATGACGGTGCCGTCGGCACGCGCGCCCTTGGGCACAATTACTTCGCCGTTGACGAGGATGTCGTCGGCCACGGTTGCGCTGAAGCTGTCACCGGGCTGCGAAATTTTGGAGCCGAGATCCTGGTCGAGCCGTACACGCACATTGGTGCCCTGCGGCAGGTCGATTGCCACTGGCTTGGGCGGCGCGGCAGGTGCAGGCGCCGGAGCATAGCTTGAAGGCTTGGCAGGCGCCGGAGCGCTTGCGGTTGTGCTCGAGGCGGGGGGAGCGGCGGCAGGCGTAGCCGCGGACTGGTCGGCGGGCTGCCCGGCAGCCGGTTGCTGCGCGCCCTGGTCGGCGGCAGGCGCCGGAGTGCTGGACTTGCAACCAGCCAGAGAAAGAGTTGCGGCGAGAGCGAGTGCGGC
>DASVLI010000276.1:0-15492 GCA_036384955.1 Occallatibacter sp. | reverse complement strand
CAGTGCGGCATGGGGCAGCGCGCCAAAACCTATCGCCATGGCGGCGGCTCCGCCGGCCAAAAAGCCGCGGCGATTCATTGCGCACAGCATGCCTTCAGGGGTTGTCCTCATCGGCCTCTCCTTTGCGATTGTGCGCCCACGCGGGCCGCTACTTCTTAGCTTCGGCAATAGTACAGTCTGTAAACTCCATGGGGATACTCATCGCTCCTCCCACGGTTACGCGCAGATGATCGGGGATGAAGTATTTGTCCAGCGGCTGGTAGTCCATGATTTCCTTTACCTGCATGCTAGTGGTGCCAATCTCCTGGGTCACATCCAGCCCTACAATTCGCCGCAGGTCGCCCGGCGCGGGTTGAGGTGAGCCGGCGTAGTGCGGTTCCATCTCACCCTTCATCGCGGGCGAGTCGACCTTGAAGTGTCCCGGCACACCGTCTTTGTCCACGGTCATCAACACTTCCATGCCGGCCTGCTTGGTGTCCACGGTTGCGCCACCATCGGCCTGCACGGTCACCTTCGAGTCGCCGGTCACATCAATTGACTCGCTCGAAGCCAGCATCGCCCAGTACTGCTGATAAAAGCCTTGCAGGATTTGCTTCATCCCTTCCTGCAACTGCTCCGCGGTGGCTGGCACGTTGTTCCCATCCCACACAAAACTAACCTGCGCCTTTTCCCCGCGCAGGGCCTTCACCTTGATGTGGAAGCCATCGAACTTCTTCAATATTTCATCGGTGGTGGGTGTGCCCAGTTGCTGCAGGAATGTCTTCCAGTCCACTTGCACCGTGCAGGCCAAGCCCGGCAGCGTGTCTGGGTGGTAGTAGCTGGCCTTGATGCGGTCGGCGAGCTTCTGGTTTTCAGGCGAAAGCGCGGCCGCAGGGGCAGTGCGGTCTTTGGTCCTGGCATCCGGCTGCTGGGCAAACACAGCGCCGCTGGCAACTAGCAAAAGAACTGCAATGGTGCGAAGCATATGCGCAGTCTGCGCCATATTTGTTTCAATGTCTATGACGGCGGTCCACATTCCGGGCAGAATCTTTGCCCGAGCGCCGCATGAAACGAGACAGCTTATGACACCGAAGATCGAACTGCCCAAGCCCGCCCGCGCCACAGCCATTGCATCGCTGCAACGCTACTTTGAGGAAGACCTCTCCGAGCCGATCGGCGACCTGAAGGCCGGCCTGCTGCTCAACTACATCCTCGATGAGATTGGCCCGCTGGTTTATAACCACGCCATCTCCGACGCGCAGGCGCGCATGGCAGCCCGCGTCGCCGACCTGAACGGCGAGCTGTTCGCTGATGAGTTCCAGTACTGGCCTCGCGTGGAGGCGAAGAAGCGGAAACGGTAGCGGGCTGACGGCCCGGATCTTCTGAAATTGAGCTCAGCACGAAAATGGGTGCCCCACATCTCCCGGTTTTGGAGATGTGGGAAACCACGGATCTGGACTGTGCACAGAATGGATGTATCCTTCCGCCATGCCTCGCGGTCTGGTTCGATACCAACAAACCGGCGACTTCCACTTTCTGACCTTTAGTTGTCATCACCGGCAGCCGTATCTCGGCACTGCTGAGGCGAGAAACACCTTTGAAAAATCTCTGGAGCAGACGCGCATCCGCTATCGATTCGTGGTGGTAGGCTATGTCGTCATGCCAGAGCACGTGCATCTGCTCCTCAGCGAGCCGCGCAAAGGGGACTTGCTGCGCGCGATACAGGCTTGAAGATTTCCGTCTCCAGGTTGCGCCCGGAGAAACCTTTCTGGCTGTACCGCTACTACGACTTCAATGTGCATTCAAGCGCCAAGACGAGCGAGAAGCTGCGCTACATGCACCGTAATCCGGTCAAGCGCGGACTGGTCACAAGCCCGGAGGAGTGGGTGTGGCGAGTTACCGGCACTATTTGACCGGAGAGTGCGGTACGGTCGAGATTGAATCGCACTGGACTGCGGCAAAACGTGGATTTGAGTTCCCCAGGGGATTTGGTGTGAAAGACGCGGCTGGGTGAGAGTTGTGGTCTCCCACATCTCCAAAATCGGGAGATGTGGGGCACCCGGCATTTGTGCTGGAGACGCAATAAAAGCGTTCTGTGACCGGCCGCTGCATGCAATGCCTTGACGTGGCGGCGGTTTTCCCGCAGGATATGCGTACACGGGAAAGGAGGTTGATCCAGCCTATGAAGATTGATTTGCCCAGTTGTATCGCACGTGAGGTGACTGAGGCCTAGGGCATCGCGCCCCAGACTCCAGTTCAACCCCGGCAGAGTTTCATCCGGCCGGGTCACTGGCTCTCGCGGAAGCGCGATGGCCTTAGTCCAATCCCAACAGTTCACCGGCAACGGCCCGCGGCGTATGCGCTTCGGGCCGTTGCTGCGTTTGCGTGTTTTCCCTCAGGGGCTGAAGCCCCGCCTCATTTGCGGCGCATTTTTGGCCCGGCTGAAGCCGTGCCCTTGTTACAAGACCTCCTGCGTCGGGTTTTTCCGCGAGCTAATTAGCCAGCAGTTTTACGGCACGCGGCCCGCAGGGGCTGAAGCCCAGCCTGACACGGGGATGGGTGGGTGCGTCGTGGGAGGGTTTGCGGTTGTGGTTCCCACCCTTGCTGCGCAAGGATGGGGCATCCGGCTTTTGCTGTCAGTTGTAAGCTGTCCACTGTTCACTGTCCCTCTGATTTACACTGAGCCCAATGCGCGTCTTCGGGATAGACTGCGGCACGGAGATTACCGGATTCGGCGTGGTGGACTCGGACGAAGGCAGCCGCCAGCCGCGGCTTGTGCTGCAAACCTTCGGCGCCATTCGCCTGCTGCGCACCAAGCCACTGCCCGAGCGGCTGGCGCAGGTTTTTACCGAACTGACCGAGCAGATGCGCCGCTGGCAGCCGGAAGTGGTGGCCGTCGAAGAGGTTTTTTACTCGGTGAATGCCAAATCGGCCCTGAAGCTGGGCCAGGTGCGCGGAGTGGCTCTGCTGGCTGCCGCCACCTGCGGAATTCCTTTAGCCGAATACGCTCCCTTGCGCATCAAATCGAGCGTGGTGGGCTACGGTTTGGCCAAAAAGGAGCAGGTTCAGTTCATGGTGGCGCGCCTGTTGGAGATGGAGCAGATTCCCGAGCCTCCCGATGCGGCCGACGCGCTGGCGGTCGCCATCTGCCATATCCACACCGCGCAAACGCTGATTCAGCAGGGGTCCGCGCGATGAGGCTGGCTGCGTTGCTGCTCGTGTTGCCGCTGGCTGCCGCCGCGCAGCAGTCCGCACCGGTTGTCCGGGTGGAGTACAGCAACCCCGGCGGCACGCCCACGCACTGGACGCTGGTGCTGCGCGCCAACGGCCAGGGCAACTTTCGCGCCGAGCCGGCCAAGCCTGCGCCGGGATTGAAAACCATTGAGGTGCCGACCATTGACCGCGGCGTGCAAATCAGCCCGGACTTTGCCGGCCGCGTCTTCCGCGTGGCCACCAGCGACCGCGTGCTCGGCAACAAGTGCGAAAGCCATCTGAGGGTTGCTTTCCAGGGGTGGAAAACCATCCAATACCAGGGGCCAGAGGGAAAGGGCAGCTGCACATTCAACTACTCGCGCGACCGGCAGATACAGGAGATGGGCGAGTCGCTGGTAGCGGTGGCCGCTACGCTGATTGAGGGCGCGCGGCTGGAGCTGCTGCGCCAGCACGACCCGCTGGGTCTGGATCGCGAAACCAGCTTTATGGTGGAAGGCGCCGCCGATGGACGGCTGCAGCAGATTGGCGCCATCCGCAACATTCTGGAGTCGCTGGAGCAGGATCCGGCAGTGATGGAGATGGTGCGCAAGCGCATTCGCATTCTTTTGGCACGGGCGGAGCGGTAACCCAGCAAGCCAGCCATAGCGGAAAAGCGCTAGAATGAGCGCGACTTTGTGGCCGGTGCAGGTGTCCAACAAGTGATGGCCTCTTGGGGAAGTGCCGCTGCCAGGCCGCAGGGCAAATGAGGGAGGGGGCTCCATGAACACAATCGCAAGGTGGAACGGGACGAGCCGGATGCGGGCTGTGGCGCTTTTGGGCGCTGTGGCTCTGGCGCCGGGCTGCCTGTCTGCACTGGCGCAGCAGGAGCAGGGCTCACCGGTAGCACAACCCACGCCGCAGTTCAGCAGCGCTCCCGCGCCGGACCAGACCCGGGCAGCGCGCCTGAGCAGCGTGGACGGACAGGTAAAGCTGGAGCAGAACGGCACGGTGCTGGCAGATCCGGCGTTGGCCAACGCGCCGCTGTTTGAAGGCACGGTGCTGACCACGGGCGAGGACGGCCGCGCGGAGATTCAGCTGGACGACGGCAGCGTGGTGCGCATTGCACCCAACAGCTCGCTGCGGCTGACCGTACTGCGCAAAGAGAACGATGTTCCCCAGACCGAGCTCACGCTGAACTCTGGCCTGGGCTACTTTGAGATGCAGGGCGAAGCGCCCGAGCCGATTCGCGTGCGTTTTGGCGCGGTGGTTGTGACCACCAGCGGCTTTACGGTGCTGCGCATCCGGCTTGACCAGCTTCCGGGCGATATTGCTGTCTTTAGCGGCAATGCGCATTTGGAGCAGGGCACCGCGCTGGCGCTGGACCTGAACGGCGGCGAGAGTGTGAAGCTGCATGCCACCGTGCCCAACAACTATCAGCTGGCGGAGTCGATTCCGCCGGATTCCTGGGACGCGTGGAACGCCGACCGCGACCAGGCGCTGACCCAGGAGCAGGCCAAGCGCACAGCGGCCACCAACGGCCAGCCAAACAGCGACAATCCCGCATGGAGCGACCTGGACGCGAACGGCAATTGGTACAACATGCCGGGCCAGGGCTACGTGTGGTCGCCGTACGTGGCGGCCAACTCCGCGTGGGACCCCTACGGCTGCGGTAGTTGGATGTGGACGCCTTTCTACGGCTATATCTGGGTCTCGTGCGAGTCGTGGGGTTACATGCCGTACATGTCGGGCATGTGGAACTACTATCCCGGCATGGGTTGGGGCTGGTCGCCGGGCTACGGCGGCGGGTGGTGGTACGGCGGCGGCTGGAACTACAACATCGGCAACACGGCCTTCCACTACAGTCCGCCCAAGCGGCCGCGCGGCGGTCCGGTGCGGCCACCCAGCGGCGGTGTGGTGCTGGGCGGGACCAAGCAGTATCCAGTGCGCGACGTTTTCCGCATGAAGAACTTCGACAAGGGCGAGCTTATCCGCCCCAAGGGCGGCCCGGTGGCAGTGGGCGGCACCACGGTGCAGCCGCTTAAGCCAATTGCGGTAGGCCGCAGCGGCTACAGGCCAACCAGCGGAGTTCCAGTGGGTCCGGTGGGTGGCGGTTCCTCGCAACGTGGCGTGGTGACCGGCATTTATAGCGGCACAGGCGCGCGTCCGGTTTTTGTGCCGCGGCCAACTACGGGCCGTCCGCAGACGGGCACGCCTTCAATGGGCGTGGTCAACGGCTCGCAGCCCTCTGCGCCCTCGGTCATCTTTGGCAACGGCGCGAATGGCGCGGGTACGTATAACTCCGGACGCGGTTCGACAGGCGCAGCGCCTGTCAACAGGCCTTCGGGCGGCGGCTACTCCGGCGGCAGTGCGCCGGTCAGCAGGCCTTCCGGCGGAGGTTACTCAGGCGGCAGCGCACCGCGCAGCAGCGGCGGCGGCTACTCGGGTGGTGGCGGCGGTGGATCGCGTCCCAGCGGAGGCAGCTTCCCCAGCGGTGGTGGCGGCGGCGGTGGATCGCATCCGGCGCCCAGCAGCCCACACCACTAAGCAGCAATTCGATTGCAGCAGACGGGCCGCCCCTTAGTGGGCGGTCTGTTTGTTTGAGAGCACGCGATAGAGCGCGGCCAGCTTCTCCAGGGACAATTCTTCCGCGCGCGCCTGCGGCGCAATGCCGGCCGCTGCAAGAGCCGCTGTGGCCTCGGCCGGCTCAAAGCCAGCCGCGCGTAGATTGTTGGCCAGCGTTTTGCGCTTTTGTGCGAAGGCCTGCCGCGCGAATGCGATGAATCCAGCTTCGTCGACTTCGAGTTCTGCAAAGCGCGCCGCAAAACTCCAGCGGAAAACGGTTGAGTGCACATCCGGCGGAGGCGAAAACGCGCTGGGCGGCAGGGTGAAGAGTCGCACCGCCGGGCCGTGCATCTGCACCGTCACACTCAGCAGTCCAAAGTCGCGCGAGCCCGGTTCGGCGGCAACGCGATCGGCAACTTCGCGTTGCACCATCAACACGGCGCGCTCCAGCGCGGCGTGGTTTGCGGCCAGCTTCAGCAAAATCGGCGAGGTGACGTAGTAAGGAAGATTGCCAACCACCAGCAGCTTGCTGCCTGCCTCGCTGGCCGCAGCCTCAAAGTCGAACTGCAACACATCGCGCCGCACCACGGTGACGCGCTCAGCTGGGAACTGCGGCTCAAGCGCCGCGGCCAGCTCTGCATCAAGCTCAACCGCGATAAGCCGCTTGGCGCGCGCAGCCAGCAGACGCGTGATTGCGCCTTCTCCGGGGCCAATCTCAACCACAGTGCGCTCGGAGCAATCGCCCAGCGCGTTCACAATGCGCTCAATGGCCTGCGCATCGCGTAGAAAATTCTGTCCGAGTTTGGGTTTCGCGGGCACGGCTCTTTCGATGGTAGACCAGCGCCCCTCAGGCCTTCGGCAGCAGGCGCAGCGCAACCACGTGCAGCTTGCGGCTCACGACAAAGCCCAGACTCTCATACACGCGAATCGCACCGTGATTATCGGCCCACGAGTGCAGAAAGGGCGTCTTGCCGCGGCAGCGAATCTCCTCGCACACCGTGGCGATGAGCGCTGTGGCGTAGCCGCGGCCGCGCGCATCGGGATGGGTGCACACTGCGCTGACTTCGACGTACTCCGGCGTCTGGGTTCGCTGTCCGGCCATCGCCAGCAGTCGGCCGTCCTCAAGAATTCCCCAAAAGCAGCCCAGCCGGTGGGTGCCGTTGCGGAAGGGCCCGGGCTCCGTGAGTGTGGCCAGCTCCACCATGGCTGGCGCATGCTGCTCGTACAGTCTCACTATTCTTTTCCTGGTTTCGACGGTGAGCTCGGGCAGAGAGGCGCTTTCCTGCACCATCTGCACCAGCGGCCCTTCGCGCACCAGCTCCCAGCCCGCGGGCGCTTCCTTGGGTCCGTCGGTAAACAGCACCACCACGTCGCCGGGGTTGGTGAACTCGGCCAGCGCGTTAACGTTGCTCTCCGTCCACACGGGCACGCCGCTCAGCGGGCCAATCTCCGGCGAGTAGCGCCGCGCGCGGCTGTCGCCGTACGCCAGCGCGGAGTGGGAGGTGCACAGTGAACTCCAGATCGGATTGTCGAGAGGATGTTGAGGGTCCATGTTCCTTATCGATGCGCGGCCGCGATTTTCCGATGCGAAAATCCGGCAGCGTCAGGCTTCAGGTTGTGCCGTTTCCAGCGGAGCCGAAGCGCCATAGCGACGCCGGATGAACCACAAGACGGGCAGGCCCAGCAAAATAAGCGCGGTGCCCAATATGGAGCCGCGCCAGTTTTCCGCGTAGCTCCACACCAGCACGGCTGCTGCGCAGACGACAAAAACGGCGGGCAGCACCGGGTAGCCCCACACGCGATACGGCCGCGCCAGGTCTGGCCGCTTGCGCCGGTAATAGAACACCGTGGTCGTGGTCAGCATGTAGAAGAGCCACTCGGCAAAGACCGCCAGCTCGAAGTGCTGCTGAAACTGGCTGAGAAACAGCAGCAACACGGTCGACAGCAGCCCCTGCACAACCAATGATGTCGAGGGCGACTGAAAGCGCGGATGCACGTCAGCGAAGTGGCGGAAGAAGAGCTTGTCGCGCGCCGCGGCGTAAGGCACGCGCGCGCCCGACATGATGGTTCCGTTGAGCGTGACAAAGATGCTGATGGCCATGGCCGCTGCCACAAAGCTCGCGCCGGCCGGTCCAGCCACTACGGAGAGCGCCGAGACTGCGGGCCGCTCCGACGCCGCGATTTGCGCGGCGGGCAGGATGTATTGGATGGCCGCATTGGTGGCCATGAAGAGCGCGCCCACAATAAACAAGCCGCCGATGAGCGCAATGGGCAGGCTGCGCTCGGGCTGGCGCACTTCGCCCGCCACCATGGTCAGGTCATTCCAGCCGTCGTAGGCCCACAGCGTGGCAATCAGCGCCAGCATGAATCCGCTGAAGCCGCCCATGGCATGCGGCAGGCTGGTGGCAAAGTTGGTCCACGTGCCTGCGCCCGCGCCAAAGCAGATGCCGACCACGATGAGAATCAGCACGCCCTTCAGAATGGTGAAGACCAGTTGGAAGTCGCCGGCTTTTTTGATGCCGAGATAATTGAGCCCGGTAATGAACCACGTGACGGCGATGGCGAAAACCTGCGACCACAGCAGAAACGGCAGGCCTGCAATCGGCAAGGAAAGAAAGTGAAATGCGGGGAAGACGCCTAGCGTGCGCGCCAGGCCGCTGGTGACCGCGGCAATCGACGCGGGCTTGGCCACCGCGAACCACGTCCACATATAAAGGAAGGCGGTGGTGTCGCCATAGGCGCAGCGCAGGTAGACGTACTCGCCCCCAGCGTAGGGCAGCATGGAGCCCAGTTCGGCGTAAGTCATGGCGCCGAACAACGAGAGCAGGCCGCCGACAATCCACGCCAAATACACCATGGCCGAGGAGCCGGTGTCGCGCATCATCTCACTGGGCACAAGAAAAATGCCGCTGCCGATGATGGTGCCCACCACAATCGCCGTGGCCTGGCTGGCGCCAAGCACACGCGGCAATCCGGGAGTTGCGCGAACGTGCGGAGCAGGTGCTGAACTCATGCGGTGATGTGAGGTTAGCATGAGGGCGGGGGCTCTTGCAGCGGGAATTCACGGTGTGCATCGCTTGATTCCACAAGCCACGCAAGCGTCGTCCGCGCGCAACACCCTGTGTACAATCGAGACAGATCGATCCAATTCCCCATTGGAGGAAAACTGAATATGCACCGCAATCTGAAGCGAATGGCACTGACTTTTTCCGCCGCCGCCATGACGGCGCTTTGCGTCGCTCCGCAGGCAGCGCATGCGTCCACAACTGACCACGTGCTAAGCACCAGCGACCTGCAGAAGGCTGCCGTGGACGCCGCGCGCCAACGCCAGCAGAACATCGCCAGCCTGAATGCGCTGCTTGGTTCGCCCAGGGCCGCCAAGGCGTTGGAGGCCGCGAACATGGACCCCGCGCAGGTGAAGACCGCAGTGGCCAGCCTGGACGACAAGGAACTTGCCCAGCTTGCCGCGCGCGCCAACAAGGCGCAGGCTGACTTTGCCGCCGGCTACATCTCCGACCGCGACCTGCTGGTGATTCTGGTTGCCGTGGCGGCGCTGATTCTCATCATCATCGCGGTGCGCTAAGCGCGTCTGCAATGGTGCGCCAATTCTCGATTGCCTTCGCCCTGCTGTTGTCCGCGCTTTCCGCGGCGGCGCAGGGCGTCTGGCTTGATGTGCCTTACATTCACCAGCAGCGCGAGGGCTGCGGCTCCGCCAGCCTGGCCATGGTGATGCAGTACTGGGAGCACAAGCAGGGCAGGGAGGCGACGACAGCCTCCGATGAGGCCATTATTCAGCGCGCGCTCTTCTCGCCCAAGGCGCATGGCATCTACGCCTCGGCCATGACGAAGTATCTTGAAGCTAACGGCTATCGCGCCTTTGCTGTCGCGGGCGATTTTTCGCAGTTGCGGCATCATCTTGAAAAAGGCCGCCCGCTTATCGTTGCGCTCAACCCCGGCGCGGGTCTGCCGCTGCATTACGTGGTGGTGGTTGGGTTGGATCCCGCACAGAGTGTTGTACTGGTGAACGACCCCGAAGTGCGCAAGCTGCTTAAGCTGGACCAGGACGAATTCAAAAAGCAGTGGAAGGCTGCCGGCTTCTGGACGCTGCTCGCCGTGCCGGCCGCGTAACGCAAATCTCCGCATGAAACGATTTCGACTCATCGCTGTGTTGCTGCTCGCCGTGTGCGCGCTGGGCCGCGCGCACGCGCAAACGCTGCTGGAGCAGCAGGCGCAGGCGCTTGTGGATGCGAAGCAGTGGCAACAGACAATCGATTTGCTTACGCCGGTTTCTTCACGCAGCGCGGAGATGGATTTCCTGCTCGGTACGGCGCTGGCCAAGAGCGATCGATGGGATGAGGCGGCCACGGCCTTCGACGCGGGCCGCAGACTCTCGCCGCATGAAGCGCGCTTCAGTGTTGAACTGGCCGGTGTACGCTTCCACCAGAAGCGCTATAGCGACGCCGCACATTTGCTGCGCCGTGCGCGCACGCTCGACTCCGCGGACCAGTACACGCGCGACTTTCTCGCCACCGTGTACCTGCTTGAAGGCAATGCGCCCGCTGCCATCCAGCAATGGAACCGCATTGGCAAACCGCAGCTTGCGGCAGTGCACACGCCAGCAGACCTGCGCACCGCGCCCGCGTTGCTGGACCGCGCCTTTGCGTTTGCGCCGGCAAGCCAGCTCAAACTCAACGCATGGTACGACACGCAGACGCGCCTCGATGGCCTCGATGTTCTCTCGCCGTTTCATCTTTCGCTGGCCGCGCGCGATGATGGCCGCTTTGACGCTGAGCTGACCGCACAGGAGCGCAATGGCATTGGCAACTCGCGCTGGGCGCTGGCCGCCATGCTGATCACGCTGCCGTTTGAGAATGTGCGGCTGGAGTACAACAATCTGCACGGCAACGCCATCAATCTGTCTGCGTTTTATCGTTGGGATGCACAGAAGCGGCGTGTGGAGGCGGAGATTTCCGCGCCCTTTGAGCGCCGCGCCGAGCTGCGCACACGTGCCGCGCTGGAATTGCGCGATGAAAACTGGATTGTGCGCGACTCGTTCACCGGCGCCGCGCCCGCGCTGGGCAGCACGAATCTGCGCCGCGAAGCGGTTGATCTGGGACTGAATTCGTTCGCGCACGAGCGGCTGCGCTGGTCGGCAGGCGTCGAGCTTTCGCATCGCGACTTCCGCAGCGTCGACTTGGGCTCCGCACTTACACCGGAGATGCTGGCCAAGGGCTACGCGCTCAAGCCGCACCTGGGCGCGGCCAGCACGCTGCTGCGCCTGCCGGAGCACCGCTTTCGCATCGATGCTGATGCCGAGTCCGAGACCGGCCGTCTGTGGTCGGCCTCGCCTGAAACATTTGAAAAGCTGCGCGGCACGCTTGGCTGGCGCTGGCTGCCGCAGGCACAGGGCGATACCTACGAACTGAGCCACACGCTGCGCGCGGGCCGCGCGTGGGGCACAGTGCCCTTCGACGAGCTGGCAATGCTGGGTCTGGAGCGCGACAACGATCTGGACCTGCGCGCGCACATCGGCACACGCGATGGCCGCAAGGGCAGCGCGCCGCTGGGCACGAATTTTGTGCTCACCAACTTCGACCTGCAGCGCAAGTTCTTCAGCAAAGGCATGGTCACGGTGCATGCCGGGCCGTTTGTCGATGCGGGCGCCATCTCCGGCCCCGGTGCGCTGGGCTCGCACCAGTGGCTGTGCGACGTGGGCGGCGAGGCGCGGCTGCGCGTGCTGGGCCGCGGCGTGGCGCTCAGCTACGGGCGCGACACGCGCACCGGCAATAACGCCTTTTACATCACCGTGCTTGCCGCGCGCTCCGGCAACGACGATTAGCGCCTGTTCATCACCCCTAAAATCCCGATACAAACGTGATGCCAGTCACGGGAAGCGATTTGGAACAGGGCTAGACTCGCTGGCACTGACGGCTGCGGGCCTCCGCAGGCAGGTGGTTCGGGCCCGTGCCCCAGGCGCACTGACCGGCGAGGAGCGGTCCTGAGATGAACCGTCAATGCACGCAATGCAATACCAATCTTGAAGATGCTTGGAGCTTCTGTCCGCGTTGCGGCGCGCACGGCGCTGTGCCGGTGGCCACGCCCCGCGAGCACCAGCCCGTACCCCACAAAGGCGCCTATAGCGGCCTGGTGTATGGCATTGTGGCCGCGCCCATCCTCATCGCCTTCGGCATCATGATTTGCCTCACGGGCTGGGGACTGTTCCTCGGCATTCCGGTGATCGCGCTGGGCGTGCTTGCGCCGCTGGCCGGGCCCATCTTCGGACTGGGCGAGCACCAGGGCAAGTGCCCCAAGTGCGGCATGCGCGTCGTCTCAGGACCGGACCAACGCGCCCATGCCTGCCCCCACTGCGGCGAGCAGTTTGCCGTGGTCGACGAGCACGGGGCGCATCCGGCGTAGTTTTTGCTGGTGGCTGTGAAGATATGCCGCGCGCGGCTCCTAGGCTGCGTGCGGCTTTATGTTTTCACACGATCCGGCATTCCAACCCGACCGATCTTCTCACTGAACAGCGTGCGCAATTCGCTGATTTGATCAGCGTCAAGGAGTCTCTTTGGGAATATTAGGAATCTGCCTTGTGCAATATAAAGTAAGAAGCACTTCTCGCCTTCCACATACGACTTAAAAGCGGGCCACAGTGTCTCGCCTGTGGAGTAGTCGCTTGAAAAAGAGAGATTCTTAGAGTCGAATTCGACCGTGCACTCCTGACCTGTCGAAAAGCGATTGTAAGCACGCTTCCATGTCAAAGACTGGAGGCCGATTCTTGCGAACGGAAGCAAGATAAGGAATATACAGCCAGCCCAATCTAGCACCGTGCTATGCCTATTTGCCTTGCCGTGCACGAAAACCAGGAGCAGCAGCAGGGTAGTTCCAAACAAAGCGCAAATAACCATTGTGATGTTTGCCACGGTTTCAGTGGGATTTTGCTTAGCATGAAGCCGTTGAGCATTCGCAAAGTCGCTGTAGCTGAGTAAGAATTTAGCTTTCATAGGGGTAACGCAGCAGTATAAACCAAGTTGATATGAAGCAACGCGGCATAACTCAGGTGAGTGGTTTACTCACTTGAAAGTGCTTCCAGATCGCTTCAGCGGTTTTGCGCGGCACTACCGCGGCCAGTGACTCGACTGTCGCCTGCTCCACCTCGCGCAGCGAGCCAAAGTGCGTCAGCAGCCGCTGGCGCGTTTGCGCGCCTACGCCGTCAATCTCCAGCAGTTCGCTGGAGCGGTCGCGGATGGCGCGCCGCTGGCGGTGATAGCCGATGGCGAAGCGATGACTCTCGTCGCGAATCATCTGCACCAGGTGCAGCACCGGCGAGCGGCGGTCCAGCACCACCGGCTCATCCTCGTTGCCGTAGAGGTAGATAATCTCTTCCTTCTTGGCAATCGAGGCCAGCGGCTGGGTGGTAAAGCCCAGCTCTTCCAGCGCGTCTGCCGCGGCGTGCAACTGACCCAGGCCGCCATCAATCAGCACCAGCGACGGCATCTCGCGCTCTTCCTCTTTCAGGCGGCTGTAGCGGCGGTGCAGCACTTCGCGCATCGAGGCAAAATCGTCCACGCCGGTGACTGTCTTGATCTTGAACTTGCGGTAGGCGGCCTTGTTCATCTTGCCGTCTTCCCACACCACCAGCGAGGCCACGGTCTCCGCGCCCTGAATGTGCGAGATGTCAAAGCACTCAATGCGCTTGGGCAGTTCGGGCAGCATTAGTGCGTCGGCCAGCGCCTCCTGGATCGCCTTGCGCGAGGGCTCCAGCACGCGGAAGCGCTGCGTGAACGACTGCTTGGCGTTCTGCGCGGCCAGGTCCACCAGCGAGCGCTTTTCGCCGCGCTGCGGCACGGCCAGCTCAATGCGGTGGCCGGTGCGCTCGCTCAGCAGCGCCGCCAGCGCCTCGCGGTCGGCAAAGTCTACTGGCACCAGAATGCTGCGCGGCACATAATGCTGGTCGATATAAAGCTGCTTGAGCAGTGCGCCGAGCACGTCGCTGGGCTGCGCCTGGCGCGGCTCTGGAGTGGACGTGCTTGCCCAGGTCCCCAAGTGCGAGGGACCTGGGGCACCCAGATCGGAGTTTGGTTCTCCCACCCTTTCCGCGGAAGAGCGCGGAAAGGATGGGGCACCCATGATCTCAGGATCGCCAGTGTCGAGCAGCTCCGGCAGCTCATCCCAAAAGAATTCGCGCCGGTCCACGATTTTGCCGCCGCGCATGTGGAAGAGATTCACCGCCAGCGAGCCATCCTCAAAGTGGAAGCCGAAGACATCGGCATCGTCGCTCTGCTCGGCGGTGGCAATGCGCTGCTTCTCGCTGAGTTGATGCACGGTGCCAAGCTGATCGCGCAGGCGTGCGGCGGCTTCAAACTGCTCATTCTCCGCGGCGGCCAGCATGCGCGTGGTCAGGGTGCGCTCCAGCTCGGCGTGGCGGCCTTCCAAAAACATTTGTGTGTCGTGCACGGCGTCCTTGTAGGCCTCGGGAGTGGTCAGCCCTTCCACACACGGGCCCAGGCAGCGATGAATGTAGTACTGCAGGCATGCGCGCGGATGATAGCGCGAGAGATCGACCTTGCAGCTTGGGATCAGAAAGCTGCGATGAATCAGCTCGACCACGCGATAGGCGAGATTGCCTGGAAAGTACGGTCCGTAGTACGCGGCGCCGTCTTTGCGCAGCCGCCGCGTGACAAACACCTTGGGGTAGCGGTCGGCGAGCGTCAGCTTTACGTAGGGGTAAGTCTTGTCGTCGCGCAGCAGAATGTTGAAGCGCGGCTTGCGCTGCTTGATGAGGTTATTTTCAAGCGCCAGCGCTTCGTGCTCGTTGGCCACCAGAATGTAGTCGAGATCGACGGCCTCGCGCATCAGCGAGCCGGTTTTGGCGTTGGCCTGCGAAGCCTCCAGCAGATACGAGCGCACCCGCGAGCGCAGGTTTTTGGCCTTGCCCACATAAATCACTTCGCCCTCGGCGTTTTTGTAGAGATACACGCCGGGCTGGGTGGGCAGATTGCGGATTTTCTCGTAGAGATCCATGACGGAGTGGCGACGGGCAGGCCAGTTCTTAGCATAGCCGCAACCGCGGGCAGAGCGCCGCAGAGGCCGTTCGCAGAGCAAAGGTTACCTACCCTGTAAGAATTACACGGCGATGGCTCCAAAGTGCCGGTTTGAAACGTGTCTTTAACCTGCCCTTTTCCATGGAGATAAGAGGAAATTCATCTTTGGCACGCAGGGTGCTATCTACAAGGGCGAAGCAACAGGACTGAGCTTCGGGCAGGCAACCGCCGCACCGAGGACATTGGGAGGAGAGAAGACCATGACGAAATATGGAATTGGGCTTTCGATGGCTATGACGGCAATGGCAGTGGCCGGAGTTACGGGCTGCGCGACCAAGAACTACGTGCGCACCCAGACGGCGCCGATTATTGAACACACCGACCAGTTGACCGCCAAGACCGCCGACAATACGCGCGCCATTCGCGATACCGATGACCGCGCGCAGGCCGGCATCAAGCAGGCGCAAGGCAGTGCGGACACCGCGACGCAGAATGCGCAGGTTGCCAGCAAGTCTGCCGGCGATGCCGAGGGCGCGGCCAACGACGCCGTGCATCGCGCCGACTCGCTGGACAGCGTGGTGAAGGGCCTGGACAACTACAAGTCCATGAGCGACGTGACCGTGACCTTCGGCTTTGACAAGGCAGTGCTGACCAAGGACGACAAGGAGCAGCTCGACGAGTTCGCGTCCAAGCTGGGCACGGCCAAGAGCTACAT
>DASVLI010000275.1:0-3351 GCA_036384955.1 Occallatibacter sp. | reverse complement strand
GGCCAGGTCGGCTATGCCTCCGCCAAGGCTGCCATGGTGGGAATGACACGCACCTTGGCCAAGGAATGGGGCCGCTACCACGTCAATGTCAATTGCGTCGCGTTCGGCTGGATCCAGACCCGCTTGACGCAGGCGATTGACCATGAAGATCCTGCAACTGTTTCCGTCGCCGGCAACGCGATCAAGGTCGGCATCGAACCGCAGTTGCTGAACACCTTCGAGTCGCTAATTCCGCTCGGTCGGGCGGGTACGCCGGAAGAAGCTGCCGGCGCGGTTTATCTCCTCTGCACACCTGAATCCGATTACATCTCTGGCCAGGTGGTCGTTGCGGGCGGTGGTCTCCTTCTTTGATTTTCGGCCGGCGGTGATACGGCCTACACGCCTGAGACAGAGGCCTGTTCAATTCCAGATACGCGTCAACAAATCAAGCTCCACATAAGGCTGAAACGCAAGGCGCGGTGGCTGTTGGCTACAGTATGGCCTAAGGGAAATTCTGAACACGTTCGCCATGTCGTGCTGAATTACCAGCCTTCCCGAGAGCGGACGCTCACGACCGACAGAAACGGGTCGGAAGCGGCCTTCCCCAAACCTGAGTGAGTTCAGCTTGTTGATTTCCGCCGAAAACTGAGCCGGGTTTTTCATCGAAAAGTGAGCCACCCGTTCGTGCTGCAGGTTAGCTCAGATCGGGGTTGAGATCGGGGTCTTGGTCTCCTTCTTGATGTCAGTGCCATGGTTCCGGAAGCGGTAGCTGTCGTTTCCGGCTTCCAGGATGTGGCAGCGATGCGTGAGCCGATCGAGCAGCGCCGTGGTCATCTTGGCGTCGCCAAAGACAGCCGCCCATTCGGCAAAGCTGAGGTTGGTGGTGATGGCCAGACTGGTGTGCTCGTAGAGCTTGCCGATCAGGTGGAATAGCAAGGCACCACCCGCCTGCGAGAACGGCAGATAGCCCAGTTCATCCAGGATCACCAGGTCCGCCTCGATGAGGCGTGTGGCCAACTGCCCTTGCTTGCCAGCGGCCTTTTCCTGCTCCAGTGTGGTGACCAGCTCGATGGTCGAGAAGAAACGTACGCGGCGACGTCCATGGGTAATCGCCTGTACGCCGATGGCGGTGGCCAAGTGTGTCTTGCCGGTGCCTGGCCCACCGACAAAGACCAGGTTCTGGCAAAGGTCCATGAAGTCGCCACGGTGCAGCTGGCGGATCAGCGCTTCATCGACCGTGCTCTGAGCAAAATCGAAGTTGCTGAGGTCGCGGTAGATCGGGAAGCGGGCCACCTTCAGTTGGTAGTTGATGGAGCGTACTTCGCGCTCAGCCACCTCAGCTTTGAGCAGCGTGCCCATCAACGGCAACGCATCTCGATACAGCGGTGTACCCTGCTGAGCCAACTCTTCCAAGGCCTGAGCCATGCCATGCAGGCGCAACGACTTGAGCGTGGTGATCACGGCCTCATGCGACATGGCGAGTCCTCCGCAAATGGTCATAGCGAGCCACGTTGGCGACAGGCTCGACTTTCAAGGCCAGCGATGGCGGCGCATCCATCGGCGCCGGCGGTGTCTCGCCCGTCAATCGCGCCAGCAGGTTGAGCACATGGGGCTTGGACGGTACGTTGGCCTCCAAGGCCAACTCCACCGCCGCGAGCACGGCCTGCTCGTCGTACTGCAACACCAGCGCCAGGATCTCCACCATCTCCCGATCCCCGCCGGGTCGCTGAAGCAGAAGCGCCTGCAGGCGACGGAAACCCTCGGGCAAGTCGGCGAAGGGCGCACCGTTACGCAACGCACCCGGCTTGCGCTGTACCACGCTGAGATAGTGCCGCCAGTTGTAGAGGGTCTGGCCACCATCATGCGTGCGATTGATCCGGCGCACGTGCTCGCCAATCACCTGACCCTCGGCCACCATCACCACGCGGTCGGCGTATAGGCGCACGCTGATCGGCCGGTTGGCGTAGCTGGCCGGCACGCTGTAGCGGTTGCGCTCGACATGCACCAGGCAGGTCGGCGTCACGCGCTTGGTCTGCTCGACGAAGCCGTCAAACGGTGACGGTGTCGGCATCAGCAACCGCTGCTCGTCCTGCCAGATCGAGGCGATGGTGCGATCACGCCATACCGGGTGGGCACACTCGTGCCACAGTGCCACGCAGCGTTCCTGCAACCAGTCGTTGAGGGCCTCCAGCGTGGGCATGGGCGGCACCGTGGGCCAGATCCGGTGACGGGCATCCTGGACGTTCTTCTCGATCTGGCCCTTCTCCCAGCCGGATGCCGGGTTACAGAACTCGGCCTCGAACAGGTAGTGGCCGACCATCGCGGCAAAGCGGGCGTTGACGTCGCGCAGCTTGCCGCTGCGGACCTTGTCCACAGCGGTCTTCATGTTGTCGTAGATGCCGCGGTGAGGCACGCCACCGAACACAGCAAAGGCGTGCTGGTGCGCATCGAACAACATCTCATGCGTCTGCAGCGGATAGGCCCGCAGCAAGAAAGCTCGACTGTGGCTCAGCTTGAAGTGGGCGATCTGCAGCTTGATGCGCTCACCGCCGATGCGGGCATGGTCCTCACTCCAGTCGAACTGGAACGCCTCGCCCGGAGCAAAGAGCAACGGCACGAATGTCCCGCGCCCGGCTGTCTGCGCCCGCTCTTGCTCGGCGCGCCGCCACTCGCGGGCGAACGCAGCGACCCGGCCATAGGAGCCGGCATAGCCCTTCGTCAAAAGAGTGGCATGCATCTGCCGCAGGGTGCGCCGCTGTTTACGCGACTGTCGCTGGTTGGTACGCAGCCAGTCGGACAACTCCGCGGCATACGCATCCAGCTGGCTGGGGCTCTTCCGGTGGGGGTACCTCGGGGAGGTCTCACCGCTCGCCAGGTACTTGGTAATGGTGTTGCGTGACAGCTTCGTGCGTCGAGCGATCTCTCGGATCGAGATCTTGTCGCGAAGGTGCCAGCGTCGGATTACGCTCAATAGGGCCACGTCGATCACTCCTGTTGCTCCCGCTCGTGCTGTGAGCGGAGGGTGGTAGGAGGTGGCTCAAATTTCGACGAAAATCACCCGGCGAAGTGGCTCAGTTTTGGATGGAACTCAACATGCCCATCTCATAGCCGATCAACTGTTCGCAACGATTCGCACGGGCGGCGGGGAGTCCCCGACGCCGGTTGACATCGCAACAGACGCCCATGCCACCGGAGCCGGCACAGTAGCGTGAAAAATATCGCCTGCGCGGATTCTGGTCAAGGCCATAGGCCGCAGCGCTGCATCTGCGGTGGCGTTAGCCTCGGCGGTTGGACGATAGAGTGCCTGCGGCAAAGGAAAGAGCTTCCCGCTGCTGAATTGAGCGAGACCCGTTATGATCATGGTGCTAGTAG
>DASVLI010000274.1:0-1552 GCA_036384955.1 Occallatibacter sp. | reverse complement strand
CACTCTTCAAGACAGGCAATCAGCTGCTCGCTGAAGACGCGGCTCAACGCATCCCACTGCTCCGGCTCAATCTCATCGCGCGGATCCTGCATCGCAGCCTCGCTCACTTCCCCTTCATCGCCGCTTCTACTTCGTCGGCCGTGTGCGGCAAATCCGCGTCCAGGTCAATCAGCTTCCCATCCGCGCCCACCAGGAAATTGCACTCGATACGCACGCCCAGCTTCTCCTCCGGAATGTACACGCCCGGCTCAATCGTAAAGACCATGCCCGGCTTCAACACGGCCGGATACTTCGCCGGATCGTGCACGTCGATGCCCAGCATGTGTCCCAGCCCATGCAGCCAGTACTTGCCCAGCGGCGAGCCATCGACCGCCTTGCCGTGCGTGTTGATGTAGTTGTACGCCGCCGTGTCCAGCGAGTTCGGGTCCTTGCGGTCGCGGTCGTTGATCGTCGACTTGCCCGCGACGAACGCCTCAATCGCCGCCTTCTGCGCACCCAGCACAATCTCGTAAATCTCCCGCTGCCGCGCCGTAAAGTGCCCGTTCACCGGCGCCGTGCGCGTAATGTCCGCCGCGTACATCGAGTACTCGCAGGCCGCATCCACCACCACCACATCGCCATCCTCCATCGTCCGCGAGTTCTCCGCGTAGTGCAGCGTAGTGGAGTTGACGCCTGAGCCCACAATCGGCGCATACGACGGCCGCTCGCATCCGTGCTCGGCCCACACCGCGCCCATCTTGCCTGCAATCGCGCGCTCTGTTGCGCCCGGCTTCACCGCGCGGAACATCGCCCGCTGCGCGGCAATCGATGCTTCCGAAGCCTTCTTCAGCAGCTCAATCTCGCCCGTATCCTTCACCTCGCGCAGCTCCATCGTCAGCGCAGTCACGTCCAGCGCGCCGGGAGCCTTGTCCATCCCCAGCGTCACCCCGTTCAGTTCCACCACTGCTTTTGCAGCCGCCGACTCCGGCTGCGACCAGATCCGATACGCCAACCGCCGATCCTCGCCGGTCAGCTTGTTCAGCTCCACGGGAAGCTGCGCCATCGGCTCCACTGCGTCCACGCCCGCAATCTTCGCTACATTGGGCGACACCGCATCCAGCTTCGGCCCCGTGTAGTGTTCAAGGCGCAGATCGCGCGTCGGCAAAAACAGAATTTCGCGATAGCCATGCTCCGCATCTGTCGCTGCCTTCACCAGCAGCGCCGCACCTGGCTCGTTCCATCCCGTCAGGTAGTAGAAGTCTTCGTCCTGGCGATACGCCATGAAATCCAGCGCCGGCTGCTCAGCGGCAAACAGCACCGCAACCCCGCCCTTTAACTTTTCGGCAAGCGCAACGCGCCGCGCGTGATACGCGCTGGCAGGCTGTTTTTCGATGGATTGCGCCATGGAGGCACACGCGGACACAGCAAGGAATGCCACGACGGCAAAGCGGGTCAATCTCATTTCGCTATTGTCGTTCTTCGCGCGCCTTCACGCAAAAGGTCAGCCTGGGGGCTTAGGCGGCTGACGCGGGCACGGATTTGCTCATCGTGCCCCCCGCGGAGCGGGATACAC
>DASVLI010000273.1:0-4213 GCA_036384955.1 Occallatibacter sp. | reverse complement strand
CTGCCGAGCAGGCTATCGCGCTTTACAAACGCGAGCTGCGCCCGCTCATCCGCCAGGCCGACCTCTACCACGTCTCCGCGCGGCCCGACGGCGAGCACTGGGACGGCATGGAGTACTGGGACCCCGCGCAGGGCAAGGGCGCGGTCTTCGTCTTCCGCGGCAGCACTCCGGTCGAGTCAGCGCATCGCTTCCAACTCGCCGGCCTCAAGCCGGCCGCACGCTACCAGCTCCACTTTCAGGATGGCTCTTCGCCGGATCGCACCGCGACTGGCCGCGAACTGATGCAGGACGGCCTCAAAGTCGCACTGCCTATGCCGCTGAGCTCGGAGATTGTGTTTGTGACGGATGAGGCTGGGGCGCCGGTGGCGCCGCGTGGGCATACTACTAAACGCAGACGCTGAGAGGAACTCATTCGATGCAATGGCAGAGGGCCGACGAAATACAGGACGTCAACCATTTGACATATTTAACGCTATACTTTTGTTGAGATTCTGGATGGCTAGGAATTTATATCGCTGCGAATATGTAGCGAAATTCAATTCGAATCTAAGAGGCCCACTTAACGAGACCATTTTGAAAACTTTAACCAAAGCGCATCTAGAGTCTCAATTGCCCGCTGTCTCCTCTTTTGCATGCGCTCATGCAGGGTGTCTCCGATAGCATTTACAAAACTAACTTCAGTCACACCTTTACCTGCGGTGTTGCTCAATATCTGCAATTGATGCCGCCCGTTAGCTTGGTCGATTGTGTCGATAATAAAGAGCCACTTTTTGTCGTGAGGAAACGGCGCTAATGTATCTGAGTATTCGAATCTCGCGCAAGTTGATTCGCCCTTCATTAGGTTCCCTGTATCTACCTTGGCAGTTTTTGCTGGACCTACATCCTTGAGTAAAAGCCCTGACAGGCCGAAAGATTCGCTGACGGGTTGATGCCATGCCCAAATAATCCCAGCAACCCCCTCCCCAACGTTCTTTACCGTTATTTCCACTCTCACCAGATCTTCGCTTTGGCTGGATTGAAAATGTGGGTTCATTTCCTCCATCGCGAGAAGAGGAGATATTTTGGCCCTTCTGTCGAGTTCAGCCAGTTTCATCATCCTGCGTGTATATGCGGTGTATCTCCACACTAGGATAAAGGCGAGGAAGGCAAACAGAGCCTGTATGGCTGCGGCGTTCTGTCCGTTCACCATCCATTGCCACGATTTGACAAGCAAGGACCAAGCCGACATCTTGCGATTATCATATCCCGCCAAAATGAGGACTCAGAGCGTTTTTGCCTTCAGGCCCGGAGCAACAAGCAATCGATTGAAAGATAAAGGGCGACCAACGGGAGCCCCACAAAACAAAGGCGGCCTTCAGGCCGCGTCCGCTCCATGCAATGGCTCGATGCAATGGTGGTGGGCAGTGAGGGACTCGAACCCCCGACATCCTGCTTGTAAGGCAGGCGCTCTAACCAACTGAGCTAACCGCCCCCGTGTGCGGCAGGGCGTTGCGCCCTGGTTCCATGCTACCAGCGACTGCGCGTGCGCGATACGCCCGGTGCGGGCAATGTGCGAAGCAATGGCGCGGTGCAATGGAACCGCCCAGCCGCTCAAGTTGATAGACTTGCCCGGTGAGCCGATTGATTGTGAATGCCGACGATTTTGGCCTGACCGCGGGCGTAAATCGCGCCATAGTGGAGCTGCACAGGGCCGGCGTGCTGACCAGCACCACGCTGATGGCCAATGCCGGCGCCACGCGCGAGGCCATTCAACTGGCGCTGGCTACGCCCACGCTCGGCGTCGGCTGCCACGTTGTGCTGGTCGATGGCGAGCCGGTTCTCGACCCCGAGCAGGTGCCTTCGCTCATCGACAAATCCACTGGCCGCTTTTATCCCACGCTGGGCAAACTGCTGCCGCGCCTCTATGCGGGGCAAATACGCGCGGCAGAGATTGAGGCCGAGGCGGCGGCGCAGATCATCAAGCTGAAAACCCACGGCCTCGCCCTCACACACATTGACACGCACAAGCATACGCACATGTTTCCGCCGGTGTTGAAGGCGGTTTTGCGCGCGGCCAAGGCTGCGGGCATTCGCGCCGTGCGCAATCCGTTTGAGCCGGCATGGTCCACGCGCGCCGCGCAGGGCGCGGGCCTGGTGCGCTCCGCGCAGGTGTTTGTGCTGCGCCGCTTCGCGCCGGCGTTTCGGCGCATTACCGCCGCGCAGGGCCTTGCCACCACCGATGGAGCGGTGGCCGTGGCTGCAACCGGCGTGCTGAACGCGGCCGCTGTGCAATCGCTGGTGGCCACGCTGCCGGCAGGGAACTGGGAGCTGGTGACGCATCCCGGCTACAACGACGCCGACCTGGCCCGTGTGCGCACGCGACTGCGCGAGTCGCGCGCAATCGAGCGCGAAGCTCTGCTTGCGCTCAAGGGCGCCACGGGCGTCGAGTTGATCTCATTCGCCGCGCTGCGGTAGCGGCGCAGTTGTGCAACCTGCCGCGGTCTTGGCGCGTCCAATCTACGGCACCCAAAAGAATTGGAGTACACCCCGCGCCATGCGCATCGGAATTACCTGTTATCCCACCTACGGCGGCTCGGGCGTTGTGGCCACCGAGCTGGGCATTGAGCTGGCCTCGGCCGGGCACGAGGTCCACTTCATCTCCTACTCGCAGCCGTTCCGGCTTAACGGGCGGAGCGAGGGCATCTTTTACCACGAGGTGCCGGTTTCGAATTATCCGCTCTTCGAGTTTCCCCCGTACGATCTGGCGCTGGCCTCGCGCATGGCTGAGGTGGCGGAGCTCTACGAGCTCGACCTGCTGCACGTGCACTACGCCATTCCGCACTCGGTGAGCGCGCTGCTGGCGCGGCAAATGCTGGCCGCGCGCGGCCGCCGTTTGCCGTTTGTGACCACGCTACACGGCACAGACATCACGCTGGTCGGCCTGGACCGCAGCTATCTGCCCATCACCCAGTACGGCATTCAGCAAAGCGACGGCGTTACCAGCATCTCGCAATACCTGAAGGCCGAAACCTTCCGCCACTTCGACGTTACGCGCCCCATCGAAGTGATTCCCAACTTCGTCAACTGCGATGTGTATCAGCCCATCCGCGACGAGGAGGCGCGCGCCGAAGCGCGGCTGAAGCTGGCCAAGCCCGACGAAGCTATTCTGATGCACCTGTCGAACTTTCGCCCGGTCAAGCGCGTCAGCGACGTGGTGCAGGTGTTCGCGCGCGTGCTGAAGGAAACTCCCGCGCAACTGGTGCTGGTGGGCGATGGGCCCGACCGCTCCTGCGCGGAGTGGCTGGCGCACGATCTCGGCATTCATCAGCGCATCCACTTTATGGGCAAGCAGGAACGCGTGAATGAGCTGCTGCCGCTGGCCGACCTGATGATTATGCCCAGCCAGCTTGAGTCCTTTGGCCTGGCCGCGCTGGAGGCGATGGCCTGCAAGGTGCCCGCCATTGCCACCGACGTGGGCGGCGTTCCCGAGCTCATCGACGATGGCGAAACTGGCCTGCTGTATCCAGTCGGCGCCGTCGACGAGATGGCCCGCGGCGCACTCGAGCTGCTGACCGACAAGCCGCGCTTGAACGCCATGCGCGAAGCCGCGCGCAAAACAGCGCAGCACCGCTTCTGCTCCACGCTGGTGCTGCCGCGCTACGCGCACTACTACCAGAAAGTTTTGAACGGGAAAGACTAAAGCGCCGCCGGATTCGGCTCCACTGTTTCCAACTCTACGCGCGGCTTGAATCCCAGTGACGCGAAGAACTCCGTCACCAGCGCAATGGTTTGCTCGGTGGCCTGCGGAGGCTTGCGCAGCAGCAGCTCGCCCGGCTCCGTCGCCATCAGCTCCGCGGCCTCGGCGGCAATGGCAATGCACTGCTCGGCGCGATAGGTGCAGCTGGCCAAATCTGTAATTGAGTGGCGCGTCATGGGCGTGGCCAGAACCGTGCGCGGCGGCGCCATGCGGTCAATCAGGCAGAAAATCTCCAGCTTCGACTCGAGCTCGTCCGGCACGCAGTCAATCACCAGATCGGCCTGGCGCACGGCCTCTTCCACGGTGGAGACAAACTCAGCCGCGGGCAGCGCTTCCGGCCCCAGCGCCGCGCGCAGTTCTTCCTGCGCGTGATGCAGATTGGCCGGCATCACATCCTCAACGAAGACGCGGCAACCGGCGCGCAGGGCAGCCAGCGCCAGCCGCCGGCCCAGCGGGCCCGCTCCAATCACGGCAACT
>DASVLI010000272.1:0-6536 GCA_036384955.1 Occallatibacter sp. | reverse complement strand
CGCGAGACCGAGCAGCGGCTGCGCGCCATCCTGCAGCAGCGCACCGGCAAGGTTGAAGAGGTTCTCGACGTCGAGGAAAAGATCTCTGAGGTGCGCGGCGAAATTGAGCAGATGGAGGCCGAGCAGCAGGCGTTGGAGCATCGCGTAACGTTCGGCAGTATCGATTTGCAACTGACCGAGGAGTATCGTGCGGCGTTGAGCGGGCGCGCGCTGCCGGCCTCGACGCGGATGCACAACGCGTTTGTGGCGGGGCTGGAGCGCGCGTGGGCGACGGTGGTTGCGCTGGCGCTCTTCTTTATGGAGTTCGGTCCCGCAATGCTGATCTGGCTGGCGATTGCCGCTGTTCCCGCGTGGCTTATGTGGCGGCGCTACCGCCGTTTACTGGCCCGTATCTAGCCCGAGTCTTATTCTTCGCAACCACGTACCGCGCCCGCTGGTATCCTACCTGTGCAGCCGCATGCAGCCTGGGCGCGGTCCTGACGGGCATTTCCACCGGCCGCCTCCTCTCCAACATCCCCCGCTGTTTCACTCGGCGGCCCTTCCGGGCGCCTGTGCACATACCATGACCTCTGATTCTGCAACACTCTCGCGCCCCCGGCAGACCTCCGCGTTTGCCGCATGGGCGCTTCTGGCAGCCATATTTGTGGCTGTGCAGCTTGCCGCGCTTTTCACTCCCCCACTGCTGGACGACGCCGACGCCAGCCATGCCGAAGCCGCGCAGCACATAGCCGAAAGCGGCGACTGGATTACGCTGCACGTCAATGGCATCCGCTATCTGGAAAAGCCGCCGTTGCCCTACTGGATCGATGCGGCGTTCTATCGCATCTTCGGGCAAAACACGTTCGCGACGCACCTGCCCAATGCGCTTGCCTTGCTGGGCTGCGCCATTCTGGGCTGGCTGTGGGCTGGCCGCGCCTGGGGACGCCGCGCCGCCTACTACGCCGCGTTGGGTATTCTTACCGCCATTGGACCATTTCTCTACACACGCTTCGCGATTCCTGAAGCGCTGCTGAGCTTCTTCCTCCTGCTCGCGCTCTACAGTTTCCTCACCGGCATGGAGTCGCGCCGACCTCTCCGCTTCTATGGCATGTGGGCCGCGCTGGCCCTGGCCACACTGACCAAGGGATTGATTGCTCCAGTGTTTTTTGCAGGCGCGGCCATTCCGCTGCTGCTGCTCAGCGGACAATGGCGGCGCTGGCGGCAGTTCAAGCCATTCAGCGGCATCCTGCTCTACCTGGCCATCGCCGCGCCATGGCACATTCTCTGCGGGCTCGCGAATCCCGATCAGGGCAGCCCCATCGACAACCATCCCACGCCGGGCCACGTGCACGGCTTCTGGTATTTCTACTTTGTCAACGAGCACTTCCTGCGCTTCCTGGGCCAGCGCTTCCCGCACGACTACAACCGGCTGCCGTTCGCGGCCTACTGGCTGCTGCACTTTGTGTGGCTCTTCCCGTGGAGCCTGTTTCTGCCCGCGCTGCTGGTGGCCGCGTGGCGCACGCGTAAAGCATGGCTGCACCACCTGCGCCGCGATGCAGGCCAGACCGTCGACTTTTATCTCGACTACGCCGCGCGCGAAGACGTGGCCAGTTTTGTCTTCAAGCTCAAATTCCGCGTGCGGTCGGCCTGGCTGCTGGGCTTGTTCTCCGGCGTCATTCTGCTTTTCTTTTCACTCTCCACCAATCAGGAGTACTACACCTTTCCGGCCTGGCCGCCGCTGCTGATTCTCATCGCCGCCATCCTTGCCGGCATGGAAGAAGGCACGCCGGCACAGGGCACACCACCTGACAGCGCCCCGCTGCTTTCCACGCGCTGGCTCAGCTGGGCACATGGCATCTTCGCGGTGATTGGATTGCTGGCCGCCGTTGCACTTGCCTGGGGGTTGTGGCAGGCGCGCGCCCTGCCCTATCAACCGGATATTGGCACTCTGCTGGCGCATCGCGGCGTGGGCGATTACACGCTTTCCATGTCGCACCTCTTCGACCTGACCGGCGCGTCCTTTGCCGCTCTGCGCTTGCCCGCAGTTCTGGCACTCATCACTTTGCTGGTCGGCCCACTGGCCGGCTGGCTGCTGCGCGTGCGCAAACGACACACGGCCGCAACGGTGAGCCTGGCGCTGACAGCGGCGGTGTTTCTGGTGGCGGCGCACATCGCTTTTGCGCGCTTTGAGCCGATGTTGAGCTCGAAGCCGCTGGCCGACACGATAGTTGCCAAGGGTTCTGCGGCAGACACGTTCATCGTCTACGGCGATCAGTCGGATGCCTCGTCGGTGATCTTCTACACGCATAAGCTGCTGCACAAGCCGGCGGATATTGTGATGCAACCATGCTCGCCCACAGGCGAGGGATCGTCCCTGCTCTGGGGATCGTGCTATCCCGACGCGCCGAAGATTTTCCTGAGCGATGAGACGCTTTCGCAAGCCTGGGGCACGGGCGAGCGCAAGTGGCTCTTCGCGCAAGACACCAACGTCGACAAGGTCGAGTCGCTGCTCCACGGGCGGCTGTATGAAGTGCAGACCATCGCCGACAAGGTGCTGTGGACGGACCGGCCGCTGAGCAAGTAGTACTCCATCAGAACTAACGTAGAGCAAAGGGCGCTTCCTCGGAAGCGCCCTCTTGTTTTTTGTGTGCGATGAATTCGCTAATCCGCGGCCTTCATCTTTCCGCCCGGCAGCAGCTCGTACACTCGGCCGCGCCACAGAATTTTATTGCCCCAGTAGCTGGCCGCCCAGAAGCAAAATCCCATGAAGTCGCGAATCCAATAAAGCTCGATGAGCGCCATCCAGCTCTTGTCGCCCACAACCATGCGCCCCACGGCGATGGCGATGGCGACCCGGGTGAGAATCGACCACTCCAGCAGCGAGGCGCCGAACATGGGCCATCCAAGAGCCCACGCCGCAATCATCGCCAGCACGCCGAAGGGCACACTGAACGTAAGTGCGGTGCCGAAGTGTCCCTTGGGGCGCGAGAAGCGCGTCGACTTCATCCATCGCGTCTGGTGCTTCATCGACGCCACAAAGCTGGAGTTGATGACCATATGCTCGATGGCGTGCGTGCTGAGCACCACCGTCTCGCCCAGCTTGTGCGTCTCGTTGCCGAGAATGAAATCGTCGGCACAGTACTCGGCAGTAACGCCAAAGCCGCCCATGCGTTCAATCGTCGCCCTGCGGAAAGCCATGGTGGGCCCCAGCGTGAACTGCATGCCCTCCATCATGCGCGCCACCAGCACGCCTGCAGTCATCTCCACGCTCATGCCGATAGCTTCAAGCCGCGCCCACATGCCGCCCTCGGCCGCCACGCCGCGGTAGGGGCAGCACATGCCGCCCACCTTCGTGTCGGCAAAGGGCAGCGCCACCGCGCGCAGGTAGCCGGGGGTCACGCGCACGTCGCTGTCGCTGATGACGAGGATGTCGTGCGTGGCCGCCTTGAGCATGTGCTCCATGGAAGCAGCCTTGGCGTTAATCCAATCGGGCTGGCCGCCGGTAGAGAGAAATTGCACGGGAATCTCGGGATGGTGCGCAGCCACGCGGCGGGCGATTTCGAGGCCGGCATCTTCAGCCGAGCGCGCGCAGAAGAGGATTTCGTACTGGGGATAATCCTGCGTGAAAAATGTTTCGAGATAGGCTTCGAGGCCGGGGTCGGCTCCATGCAATGGCTTGAGCAGCGTAAGCGGAGGCGTGAAGCCGGGACGCTCGGTGAGGCGCTTGCGGTCGGCGCGGCGCTCGCGCAAAAAACGCGGCACCGCGGCCAGCACCATGCCGGCAAAGACGGTGGACGTGACGAGGCCGAAACCGGCGAGAGCGAGCAGGACGTACATCATGCAGGATTAAGCATACCCGCGGATGGCGCGGCGCGCGAGTGACGGAGGTTTACCGCTTGGCCGTTGTTTTGGCGTTGACAATGGCGGGCTTGCGCAGGGGCACAATGGCGCCGGCGGCGCTGGGCGCGGCCTGCTGGAAGCGCGACAGCATCTCCGTGCGCACGTACTCCACAAAGCCCTGCATCTGGCGGTTCATCTCCTCCATGCGCTCACGCATTTGCAGAATGATGGCGATGCCGGCAATGTTCACGCCGAGGTCGCGCGCCAGGTTGAGGATGAACTCCAGGCGTTCGAGGTCCTCGTCGGTGTAGTAGCGCGTGTTGCCCTCGGTACGCGAGGGCTTCAGCAGACCCTCGCGCTCATAGAGGCGCAGCGTCTGCGGATGAATCTCGTACATGTCGGCCACCGCCGAAATCATGTACACGCCCTTCGATTTGCGTTTCGCCATGGTCGCCTGTCTTTCCAATCCGCGAAGTTCCAACGCCGCTCTTGCGCAGTCCCTACTGCACGCGTCTACACCTTCTCAAACAGCTTCTCCCGCGGGTCCTGCGGATTCAGCTTTGCCAGCTCGCGCATAATTTCGCGGCTGCGCTCGTCGTTCAGGTGGGGCACATTCACTTCCACAGTCACAATCTGGTCGCCGCGCTGCCCTGGCCGCGAGGCCGACTCCACGCCGCGCTCGCGCATGCGCAGCTTTTGCCCGCTCTGCGTGCCGGGCGGAATTTTGAGCTGCGCGCGTCCGTCAATGGTCGGCACTTCCACCTTGGCGCCCAGCGAGGCTTCGGCCACGGTAATCGGCACCGTCACGTGAATGTCGTCGCCCTGACGCTCGAAGACCGGATGCGTGCCGGTGCGAACAATTACGAACAAATCGCCGGCTGCGCCGCCGTTGAGCCCACCGTTGCCCTTGCCCTGCAGGCGAATGCGCTGCCCGTCGCGCGTGCCCGGCCGCATGCGGAACTCCACCGTC
The DNA here is from genome assembly GCA_036384955.1 of Occallatibacter sp. Taxonomy (GTDB): domain Bacteria; phylum Acidobacteriota; class Terriglobia; order Terriglobales; family Acidobacteriaceae; genus Telmatobacter. The sequence continues at coordinate 1,747 of DASVLI010000272.1, read as the reverse complement.
TCCGTGCGGCTCACCAGGCCCTCGCCCTGGCAGGTGGGGCATGCGCTGGCCGTGCGGCCCGTGCCGCCGCAGCGCGGGCACTGAATATTGAACTTCATACGGCCGCCCATCTGCGTCACCTGGCCGGTGCCGTTGCACTCCGGGCACGGCATGGGGCCACCGGTTGAGGCCTGGCCGTGGCATGTCGGGCAGGTCTCCTGCCGATGCACCTGCACGCGCGCCTGCCCGCCGCGAATCGCCGTCCAGAAGTCCACCGTTGCCTGATATTCAAGATCGGTGCCCTGCAGCGGCCCGCGCGGACGCTCTGCCTGCTGCGCCCCGCTGAAGATGCCCGAGAAAATATCCTTGAAGCTTCCCCAGCCCGCGCTTGAGCTCGCAGTACTGCTGGCATGTCCACCGCCGCTGCCGCTGAAGCCGGAAAAGTCGAAGCCGCCAAAGTCCACCGGCGGCCGACTGCCCGCACTCTGCTGCCGCGCGTAAGCCTCGGCCTGGGCCGGGTCTATCTGGTCCGAGTAGAAGCCGAGCTGGTCATACACCTTCCGCTTTTTCTCGTCGCTCAGCACGTCGTTGGCTTCAGAGATTTCCTTGAACTTCTCCTCGGCGCGCTTGTCGCCTGGATTGACGTCGGGGTGATAGCGGCGCGCAGCTTTGCGAAACGCCTTGCGAATCTCCTCAGGCGTGGCGGTCTTCTTCACGCCCAGCATTGCGTAATAGTCTTTGTTGGTCGTCGTTGCCATGTGTGTTTTCTTATCTCAATTCAGCGTACACAATACAAACCGGCTTTGGCTGCATGCATTCTGCCAAACTTCGCTGTCCCACTCTAAAACAAACGGGGTGAACAGCCTTCGCCGCTCACCCCGGTGATTCCTCCGCCCGCAGGGCGGTATTGCCTGAACGGCCAGTCCTACTTTTTCTCGTCCACGTCCACGTACTCGGCGTCGATCACTTCGCCTTCCTTCTTGGCCTCGCTCGCTGGTGCATCCGTGCTGCCTTGCTCCGAAGCTGCGCCGGCCGCAGGCTCGCCGGGCGTAGCGGCTGACGCCTTGTACATGGCCTCGGCCAGCTTGTGGCTTGCCGCGGTCAGCTTCTCGTGCGCGTTCTTCAGCTCCTGCGCGGACGGCGAACCCTCGAGCGTCTTCTTCGCCTCTGCCAGGGCCGTCTCCACGTCGGACTTCTCGGCAGCCTGCACCTTCTCGCCGGCATCCTTCAACATCTTCTCGATGTTGTAGACCATGCCGTCCAGCTGATTGCGGGCCTCGATCTGCTCGCGCTTCTCCTTGTCCTCGGCCGCGTGGCTTTCCGCTTCCCGGGCCATCTTCTCCACTTCTTCCTTGCTCAAACCCGAGCTGGAAGTGATGGTGATGCGCGTGTCCTTACCGGTGGCGTTGTCCTTCGCGGTCACGTTCAGGATGCCGTTGGCGTCAATGTCGAACGTCACCTCGATTTGCGGAACTCCGCGCGGCGCCGGCGGCAGGCCGGCCAGCTTGAACTTGCCCAGGGTGCGGTTTTGCCCGGCCATGGGACGCTCGCCCTGCAGCACATGCACTTCCACCTCGGTCTGGTTATCGGCCGCCGTCGAGAAGGTCTCCGTCTTCTTGGTCGGAATGGTGGTGTTGCGCGGAATCATGGGCGTGGCCACGCCGCCCAGCGTTTCAATCGCCAGGGTCAACGGTGTCACGTCCAGCAGCAGAAGGTCCTTGACCTCACCGGCCAGCACGCCCGCCTGCACGGCTGCGCCCACGGCCAC
>DASVLI010000271.1:0-17302 GCA_036384955.1 Occallatibacter sp. | reverse complement strand
TAGCGCCTCCATCGAGCGCCAGCTTCGCCAGGGCACCACGCTCAGCATCGGCTACGTCGGCGCGCGTGCGCATCACCTGCTGGTACTCACGCCGGCCTCGCCCGGCAATGCCGAGCGCTGCCTTAGCGTCAGCGATCCCTCTCAGGTCGCCGCCGGTTCTGACACCTGCGGTCCCTTCAGCGAGGGCGGTCTCTTTACCCGTGCGGATGGCTCAACGGTGCAGGCCCGCGGCCCCTTCGGCCCGGAGTTCGACGGCATCACCTATCAAAAAACCATCGGCTGGAGTAATTACAACGCGCTTGAAGTCACCGTGAAGCACCACGCCGGCGCAGGTGAGTTGCTGGCCGCCTACACCTACTCCAAATCGCTCGACAACTCCTCCAGCCTCTCCGAAGAGGTGAACCCCATTGAGCCCGGCATCAGCAAGGCCATCTCCGCCTTCGACATCCGCCACAACTTCGCCCTCAGCTACGTCACGCCGTTGCCGCTCCAGCGCCTGCTGCATGGCCCGCGCCTGCTCACCTCCGGCTGGTCGGTCTCCGGCATCACCCGCTTCACCACCGGCATGCCCGTCACGCTCTACAACAACGACGACACTTCGCTCATTGGCTCCATGCCCAACGGCATCAACAACAATGGCGTGGACACGCCGAACTACGATGGCGGCGCGCTCAAGCTGAACCTCAATCCGCGCAATGGCCGCGCCGCTTTTAACGCCGCGCGCTTCTCCATGCCTGCCCTCGGCCAGATTGGCAACGCGCCTCGCCGCTTCTTCTACGGTCCCGGCATGGAGAATTTCGACGTCGCGCTGCAAAAGACACTCCACGTGGGCGACGCACGCACGCTGCTGCTCCGCGCCGAGTCCTTCAACGTCTTCAACCACGCGCAGTTCTTCGGGCCCGAGGCCATTAACGGCAACCCAGACAGCTCCAACTTTGGCAAGATTGTGAATGCGAATCCGCCGCGCCAGTTGCAGCTCGCGGTCAAGTTTTCTTTCTAGTTACCGTGCCGCGCTGTGCCGCTTCTGGCACGCGCGGCATGTTCCAAATATCTGGAACGTGTGGCGCGACGGCGCAAAATGGAATTGCTCGCCGATGCGCCGCTCCACCGCTTCCAATTCCGGCGCAAAAAACTCAAACGAGTCTCCGCACGTGGTGCACACCATGTGATGGTGCGTACGCCGGTGCAGCCCGTGCTCGTAGCGCGCCACTCCGTCGTGAAAACTCACCTCGTATGCCAGCCCGCACTGCGCCAGCAGCTTCAGTGTGCGATACACCGTTGTATAGCCAATGCTGGCGTCGTGCTCCTTCACCAGCTTGTGCAGCTCCTCGGTGGTCAGGTGGTCGTGCGTGGCCAAAAACACCTCCAGCACACGGTCACGTTTGGAGCTTTGCTTCAGGCCCTTCTCGCGCAGGTGCGCGGCCAGAATGCGCTGCGCTTCGCCGGCCAGCTCGCCGGCGCCGCGCACATCGTCCACTCGCTTTTTCGGTGTCGTGCTCAGATCTGCCTCGCTCTCCCGATTATAGGAGTCGCGTTCCGCGTACACTTCTCCTACGATTTGCAGGAGCCGCCGTGCACGTTCTATCCATCGCCAAAAGGGCTCACCGCCACATCCGCGAGCACGCCGAAGCCGCCTACCCGCATGAGTGCTGCGGTGCGCTGCTCGGCAAGGCGCTGTCCGGCGACTGGCAGGTAGTCGCCACCATCCGTGCCAACAACGCCCACATCAGCACGGCACACAATCGCTACGCCATCGCACCGGCCGAACTTGTGGCCATCCAGCGAGAAGCCACCCACCAGGGACTCGATATTGCCGGCTTCTACCACTCGCATCCCGACCATCCACCGCACTGGTCGCAAACCGACCTTGACGAAGCCCACTGGATCGGCTGCTGCTACGTCATCACCGCGGTGGCACAAGGCAAGGCAGCGGAGACCCAGGCCTTCTTCCTCGCCGGAAGAGTCGAGGAAGACAAGCGCTTCGAGTCGATGCAAATCAAAATCGTAGCGTCCAATGAAATCGCTCGACCGGCTTCCGTCCCGCGGGCTCAGTAAGGCATCCTAATAAGGCAACGCCCAGGCCCATCCCAATGACCGACCTGCCCAACCTGAGCCCCGACGAGCTGGCGCGCTATGCGCGGCACATCACGCTGCCCGAGGTGGGCCTCGACGGCCAGCGCCGCCTGAAGGTCGCGAAGGTGCTCTGCGTCGGCACGGGTGGTCTTGGCTCACCGCTGGCTTTCTATCTCGCCGCCGCCGGCATCGGCACTCTCGGCCTGGTCGACTTCGATGTCGTCGACGCCAGCAACCTGCAGCGGCAAATTCTCCACTCCACGCACGACGTGGGCCGCAGCAAGCTCGACTCAGCAGCCGAAAAGCTTACCGCACTCAATCCTCATCTCAACGTCGTTAAGCACCAAACCATGCTCACCAGCGCCAACGCGCTTGAGATCCTGCGCGGCTACGATATCGTCGCCGATGGCACCGACAACTTTCCCACCCGCTACCTCGTCAACGATGCCTGCGTGCTGCTGGGCAAGCCCAATGCCTACGGCTCCATCTTCCGCTTCGAAGGCCAGGCCAGCGTCTTTGCCACAAAAGACGGCCCCTGCTACCGCTGCCTTTATCCCGAACCGCCCCCGCCGGGCATGGTGCCCAGCTGCGCCGAGGGTGGCGTGCTCGGCATTCTCCCCGGCCTGGTCGGCGTCATCCAGGCCACTGAAGTCATCAAGCTGATTCTCGGCCAGGGAGATTCGCTCGCCGGCCGTCTGCTGCTGGTCGACGCGCTCGCCATGAAGTTCCGCGAGCTGAAACTGAAGAAGAATCCCGATTGTCCCGTCTGCGGCGCGCACCCCACGGTCACCGCGCTCATCGACTATAACCAGTTTTGCGGTCTGCCCTCGCAGGGCGAAAACCAGGCAAGCACGAAAGGAAATGAAGTGAGCAACGGAATTCCGCAGGTGTCAGTACAGGAACTCAAGGCCCGTCGCGATGCGGGCGAAGACGTGTTTGTGTTGGATGTGCGCGAGCCCTGGGAGTATCAGCTTGCCCAGATCGGCGGAACGCTGATTCCGTTGAATGAAGTTCCCAATCGCCTCGGCGAAATTCCGCGCGACCGTGAAGTGGTGGTGCAGTGCAAGAGCGGCGGCCGCTCGCAGCGCGCCGCGGAGTTCCTCGCCCAATCCGGTTACACCAAAGTCTCCAACCTCGCCGGCGGTATCCTCGCCTGGGCCGACCAAATCGACCCCACCGTGAAGAAGTACTGAACCAGCAACGCGGCAATCAGCCCGTGCAACCGGACTTGATCGGACCGAAGAGTGTTGCTGCCTGGCAGCAAGCGTTGCTTGGAACGCAGCCAAAGAGCCGTCGTGTCGATCAAGAACACTTCTGCCGCATCGCCGGCATTTCAGGCGTGCGACTTGCATTCCGCGGATGTCCGGCAACCAACCACCGGCACCCACTTCGGGGCACGTATATACGGAATATTTGATTGTGTGTTCAGGGATAGAATGAGCAATGTTTCTGGCGGAGAGAGGGGGATTCGAACCCCCGATAGAGCTTTTAGGCCCTATAACGGTTTAGCAAACCGCCGCCTTCAGCCACTCGGCCATCTCTCCGGCTCTACACGCGATTATACCGAAATTTGAGAATCCCGCCGGAAGGCATGCTCCTCGTGCTGCCTCACGTGCCATTTCTCCGCACCCGTCAGGCTGCAAATCGCCGCCGGAAATGCCGCGAAAATCGTGCCTGCGCCCGCATCAGTTTCCCCCTTACCGCCCGCTCCATTTTCCGCGCCGGCAAACCACGCTCGACCCCGCGCCAGCAGCGGAGATGACGCGTGTTCCAAAAATCATTCCGCGGGCTCATTTTTCCCTTTAGGCAGGGGGCAAAAGTTGTTAGATTCACAAGTATGCTTTTCCACATGAAACCGGCCCGGCGAAAGATGCGCTTTTTGCCCCTGATCGCCGCGACCTTTTTCATGGTCTCGGGCGGTCCGTACGCCATCGAGGACATCCTCGGCGGCGCCGGTTTCGCGCGCGCTATCGTGCTGCTGCTGGTGCTCCCAGTGCTGTGGAGCCTGCCCGCCGCGCTCATGATTGGCGAGCTGGCCAGCGCGCTCCCCGCTGAAGGCGGCTTCTACGTCTGGGTGCGCCGCGCCATGGGCCCCTTCTGGGGCTACCAGGAAGGCTGGCTCTCGCTTTCTGCCAGCATCTTCGACATGGCCATCTACCCGGCCATCTTTGTGCTCTATCTCGGCAAGTTCGCCCCCGCGCTTACTGAGGGCTGGCATGCCTACGCCTGGTCGCTCGGCGTGGTCGTTCTCTGCTCGCTCTGGAACCTTCGCGGCGCGCCGGCCGTCGGTGAGGACTCCATGTGGATGTCCGCCCTGCTGCTCTCACCCTTCGCCCTCTTCGTCGTCCTCGGCTTCTGGCACGGCTTTACCCATCCCACCAGCATCCAGTGGGGCGGCCCGGCATCGGAGTCCGCACTCTCCACCGCCATCCTTGTCGCCATGTGGAATTACATGGGCTGGGACAACGCCTCCACCGTGGCGCAGGAAGTCGAAAACCCGCAGCGTAATTACCCGCGCGCCATGATCTACTCCACCATCGTGGTCACGGTCTCCTACGTTCTGCCCCTTGCCGCCATGGCCTGGGCAGGCCTGCCCATCGACAGCTTCTCCACCGGCGACTGGATGACGGCCGCAGCCACCATCGGCGGCCCGCTGCTCGGCATCGCCATCGTCATCGGCGGCATGATCACCGGCGTTGGCATGTTCAACGCCCTGGTGATGAGCTACACCCGCCTGCCCATGGCCATGGCCGAAGACGGCATGCTGCCCGCCGCCATCGCCCGCCGCAACAGCCGCGGAGTCCCCTGGGTCAGCGTGCTGCTCTGCGGCATCGCCTGGGCGCTCGCCCTCAAGCTGCCCTTTGAGCGCCTCATCTCCATCGACCTCATCCTCTACGGCTCCAGCCTCATGCTTGAGTTCGTCGCGCTCATCGTCCTGCGCATCCGCGAGCCCGAGCTGCCGCGCCCCTTCAAGGCCGGCAACCTGGCCTTTGCCTGCTCGCTTTGCGTCGGCCCGGTCGCGCTCATCGGCTACGCCCTCTGGGCCTCCCGTGGAGAAACTCTTGGCCACGCCGCCACCGGCATCGGCTCGGTCTCCGCGCTACTCTTTGCCTTCTGCGTTGGCGTCCTCGGACCGGTCCTCTACTGGTTCACCGCGCGCCCCTGGGCCCGCCGCCGCCTCGCCACCGCCCAGGCCGCCGACTAGCTTTCGCGCAGACACGCAAAAGCCGCGCCATTGCTGGCGCGGCTTTCTTATGTCCACTCGAACGCAAGCTCACTTGCCGTGCTTTGCCTTGCTCTCTGCTGCCTTCGGCTTTACTTCCGCGCCCTTCACCTTGCTCTTCTCAAACATCTTCACCGCGCGCAGCACACGGTCGCGCGCGTAAGCCGCATCGTGCCAGCCCTTCACTTCCACACGCTTGCCTTCAAGATCCTTGTAGATCGAGAAGAAGTGGGTAATCTCCTTCAGCATGTGCGGATAGATGTCGGTGTAATTCCACACATTGGTGTAGCGCGGATTGTTGTTGCCCACGGCCAGCACTTTTTCGTCCAGCACGCCCTGGTCCATCATCTCCAGCAGGCCAATGGGGCGTACCTCCTGCACGCAGCCCGGAAAGCTCGCACTCGGAACCAGCACCAGCACGTCCAGCGGATCGCCGTCGTCGCTCAATGTGGAAGGAATAAAGCCATAGTCGCCGGGGTAGTGCACGGGCGAGTGCAGGTTGCGGTCGAGCTTGAAGACGTGCAATTGCTTGTCGTACTCAAACTTGTTGGTTGCGTCCTTGGGAATCTCGATCACTGCACGAAACACTTCCGGCGAACGGTCGCCGATCGGCAGCTCCAGGTAGTTGATCACGTGGTTCTCCTTGGGCTTTCGGGGGAGCGTTTTCCAGCGGGAATGTGGGGAGCCGGAAAAGGCAATCTACCGGTATCGCACCGGCCCTACTATAATCACGGATAATGAAGGCGCATGTCTATGTCACGTTGAAGACATCGGTCCTCGATCCGCAGGGCCAGACCATCCACAACGCACTGCGTAAAATCGGCTATTCCGGCGTTTCCGCGGTGCGCCAGGGCAAGTATTTCGCGCTGAATCTGGCGGATGGCCTCAGCTCCGCCGACGCGGCCGCCACCGTCGAGCGCATCGCGCGCGACGTGCTTACCAACCCCGTCATTGAAGAATTCACATACCGCATAGAGGAATAGCTTCCTCCTCAAGCGGCGCCTCTGCCCTGTCTCTTGTCCGCTTCGCGCTGCTGCGCCCTTGTCCCCTCCAGTTCTGCGGATAGGGAAGTCGCGGAGCCAATCCTGTGCACCAAAGGCACTTGCTCCCACTTTCCTGCTACTCCGGACCGCTTCCCCCCTCGCATAGAATCGTCCTATGTGCGGAATCGTAGGGTACGTCGGTCCCAAGAAGGTCGTCCCCGTCATCATTGAGGGTTTGCGCCGCCTCGAATATCGCGGCTATGACTCGGCAGGCATTGCTGTCGGCCACGTGGCCAACGCGCCGCTGCAGGTCTTCCGCGCGCCCGGCAAGCTCGGCAACCTTGAAGAAGTGCTCGCGGACCATCCCATCGAGGGCTCCTTCGGCATTGGCCACACCCGCTGGGCCACCCACGGCCGCCCCACCGAGGAAAACGCTCACCCGCACCGCGACTGCACCGGCCGCCTGGTCGTCGTCCATAACGGCATCGTCGAAAACTATCTCGACCTCAAGCGCGAGCTCACCGAGCAGGGCCACAAGTTCGTCACCGAAACCGACACCGAGATCATCGCCCACCTCATCGAGCAGATTCAGAAAGACGCAGAAGCCTCTGGCGCGCCCCTGCTCCTTGAAGACGCCGTCCGCAAGGCCGTCAAGCGCCTCACCGGCGCATTCGCACTCGGCATCCTCACCTCCGCCGAGCCCGACAAGATCGTTGCCGCCCGCTCCGGACCGCCCGTCGTCGTTGGCGTCGGCGAGGGCGAGTCCTTCGTCGCCTCCGACGTTCCCGGCATCCTGCACCACACCCGCGACATCTACTTCCTCGCCGACGGCGACATGGCCATCCTCACCCGCGATGGCGTCAAGCTCACCGACTTTGACGGCAAGCCTATCGAGCGCAAGCTCACCCGCATCTCCTGGGACCCCATCCAGGCTGAAAAGGGCGGCTACAAGCACTTCATGCTCAAGGAAATCTGGGAGCAGCCCCGCGCCATCCGCGACACCACCATGGGCCGCTTCTCGCTCGACTCAGGCAAGGTCTATCTCGGCGAAATGGACATTCCCGACGAGGAGCTGGCCGCCGCCTCCAGCATCAACATCGCAGCCTGCGGCACCAGCTGGCACTCCGCGCTGGCCGGCAAATACATGATCGAGCGCCTTGCCCGCCTGCCCGTCGACGTCGACTACGCCAGCGAGTACCGCTACCGCAATCCCATCCCCGACCGCAACGCCCTCGGCCTGCTCATCACCCAGTCCGGCGAAACCGCCGACACCCTGGCCGCCCAGCGCGAAATGGTCGCACTCGGCTCCAAGACCGTCGCCATCTGCAACGTCGTCGGCGCCATGGTGGCCCGCGAGGCGCACGGCGCCATCTACACCCACGCCGGCCCTGAAATCGGCGTGGCTTCCACCAAGGCATTCACCGCGCAGCTCACCGCGCTCTTTCTGCTCGCTCTCAAACTCGGCCAGCTCCGCGGACGCCTCGACAAGGAGCAATCGATCGCCCTGATGGAAGAGCTCTCCCGCGTCCCCGCCAAAGTCGAAGAGGTTCTCAAGACTCGCGCCGCGCAGTGCGAAGAGCTGGCCTCGCACTTTGCCAACGCCCGCGACTTCCTCTACCTCGGCCGCGGCATCCATTTCCCCATCGCCCTCGAGGGCGCGCTCAAGCTCAAGGAAATCTCCTACATCCACGCCGAGGGCTACCCCGCCGGCGAAATGAAGCACGGCCCCAACGCGCTCATCGACGAGACCCTGCCCGTTGTCGTCCTCGTCACCTGCGACAAGGCCGACCCGGCATCCAAGCTGCGCTACGAGAAAACCCTCTCCAACATTCAGGAAGTCACCGCGCGCTCCGGCCGCGTCATCGCCATCGCCACCGAGGGCGACGACCTCATCGGCACCCTGGTCGAGCACGTCATCCACGTGCCCCCGGTCCCCGAGCTACTCTCCCCGCTTATCGAAATCGTCCCGCTGCAACTGCTGGCCTACTACATCGCCGTCCGCCGCGGCTGCGACGTCGACCAGCCAAGAAACCTGGCCAAATCCGTCACCGTGGAATAGGGCTCCTGTCGTTTACATCAACTTAGCGCTAGAATGAGTTATCTTCAGGAGGTATTTCATGAAGGTTGACCAAGTTATTTTCTTCTTGATTTTCGCGGGGCTTCTTTACTTTCTCTTACGCAAGTTTTTCGACGTATACGATGAAGTTGAGTTTACCTACGATCCATCAACCGGTCGTCAAAGCCTAAGAGGACGAAAACTCGATAAGGTGGGCGCGCCTCAGCCGTTGGTTCTAGAAGGTAAATAGATTTACAGTATTGTGCCTTTCGGGTGCCCCGGGAGCACTCGTATTTGGGGATCGGGGTGGCCAATCCCTCAACCTGCGGTTGTCATTCAGAACGGGCACCCCCATCTCCCGCAGTTGGAGATGGGTGAAAGCACTCCCCCATCCCCGCCGCAGTTCCTACTCCTTACTCCCTACTCCCTGCCTATCCCCCGCCGTCTCCATCAAAATCGCAAACGCCTGCGCTTCGGTCGAAATCCCCGGCTGCGCAAACTCCGGCGCGCCGCACACGCCCTGCACAAAGCCCTCGGCGTCCATCTTTGCCCGCGCCGCTGCGCGCATCCGGTCGGCCCGCGCGCGATACTCCGGCCCCAGCCACCCCGCGCGCACGCCTTCATACACGGCATACGCCAGCATCTGCGCCAGGTTCGTCTCCACAAAGCTCTCCGGCCGGTCAATCACGTTGTGGAAGAGCCAATCGGCCCTTTGATACCGCAGGCACCCGTCAATCAGCTCTCGCGCAAAGCCCGCCACCTGCGCCCGCTCTGCCGAGCGACTTACCGGAAGACTGCGCCACACCCGCGCCAGCCCAGCCGCTGCCCATCCGTTGCCGCCGCCCCAAAAACTGCCGTCGGTCAGTGCACCCTTCCGCTCGTCCCAGATGTGCGCCAGCAGCTTCTTCTCCGGGTTCCACAGCCGCCGTTTGTAGCCCTCAATCTGCCGCAGAGCCTCGTCATAAAACCCCACCGCGGCCAAAAACGGCGGAGCCCCGTTCAGCCCATCCGACCACATCTCCACGCTTTCCATCACATGCGAAATCGTCCCATCCGCAGCGCGCGGCGCCTTCACTCGAATCCATTCGGTCAGCCGCGCCACGGCCTCCTTCATCGCCGGCTCGCCCGTCCACTCCGCCGCCTGCGCATACGCCGCGCCGCCCATCGCCGCGTCGGTGGCGCCGCCGCTCACCACCACGCCCATGCGCCCGTCGGCAGTCTGCTGCACCATCGCACCGCGCGTCAACAGAATCACGCCCTCGCGATCACCGCTCTCCAGCAGCGCCTGCGCCAGAATGCCCTGCTCCCAGTCCTTGCGCTGCAAGGTCAGCGCGGCACGCCTGGCCCGTGCAATCCGCTCCACGCTTTCACTTGGCGCACCGCCCGCGGGGCTCGCCGCTCCCGCCGCACGCACCATTGCGCCCTGCGCTCCAAAAGCAACCGCCGCACCTAAAAATGTGCGGCGGCTCGGTCTGCTCGTCTTGTTAGCTTCGTTCTTCATGGTTTTTTCGTGCCGGTCAAAGTTCGAATAATCTCAACTTCCCGCTCCCGGTACGGCCTGCCATCCGGATAAAACACATCGTGGAACCATATCGTGGGCGGCTGCAGCACGTACGGCCGCTGCCATGAGTCCCACGGCAGATTCGTCTGGCTCTTGCCGTTCACCAGTCCCCAGTTGATGGCTGCCACGTGGTGCGCCTTGGCAATCGGCAAAACCGTATCAAACGTCGACCCCGCCCCGCGCGCCATGTACTCGGTACAAATCAGCGGCCGCCCCAGCTTCTCCAGCAGCTTCACGTGCGCCTCAAAATCCTCCGGCCAGCCGTAGTTGTGGAAGCTGATCACGTCGCTCTCTTCCACCTGCACCCGCGCCATCGGAGACATCGTCTCCGCCGAACTCCAATCACCCTCCCAGACGCCGCTGGTCAGAGGCTGCGTAGGATGCACACTGCGCGCCCACGCAAACTCCTGCGTAAGCAGCCCCCGCACAATCTCTGCCTTGTGCTTCGCCTCGCGGCTCGCGGTCGTGCTGTCATTGCCATTGTCCGGCTCGTTCCACATATCCCACGCCAGAACGCGCTTGTCATTCGCGAACGCGCCCACCACGCCCTTCACATACGCCTCCAGCCGAGGCACTTGTGCCGGGTCGCTCAGCGCACTGGCTCCAGGTGACTGCACCCAGCCCGAGTTGTGTACGCCCGGAATCGGCGGATGCTGCGGCCCCAGCTGCGGATTTGGATCCCAGCACGAGTCGAACAGCACGAAGATCGGCCGGATGTGATGCTTGGCCGCAATCGTCAGGAACTCGTCGATTCGTTTCTCAAAGCCCTTCGGATCCTGCTGCCAAAGCAGATCGTGCAGAAACACGCGCATCGTGTTCATGCCGATGCTCTCAGCCCAGCCCAGCTCGCGGTCGTTCGTCGCCGGGTCAAACGTGTCGGCCTGCCACATCTCCAGCTCGTTGATGGCATTCGACGGCAAATAGTCCGCGCCCACCAGCCACGGCTGCGCGTCGTACCAGGCCTTGGCCTGCGCCTCGCTCCAGCGCTGCTGCGCGCCCGCGGCCGCCGCCACACAAATCAAAACCGCGGGCAGCACGGCGCGGCGCAACACGTTCACAAATTCCTGCATGCAATCACCCCTGATTCAAATGAAAAACGATTCTACTTGCCGCGGCGCTTCTTCGTCTGCAGGCCAGCCTTTACTGCACCGGCAGATCGTCCGTCAAAATCCTGTGCTCCGACCGGAACTGATGGTAGTCGCTGAATGTCACATCGTTCAGAGTCGTCTCGAACGCCGCATACACACCAAATCTTTCAAACCACTGATGCATCAGCCGCACCTGCCGCGACCGCGAAATTGCCACGCTGCTCTGTGGGCAAATGTAGCTCTTGCCGCCAATCGCCACCGGCCCATACTCCTCCATCAGGGCTGAGCGCACCATCGGCATCCGCGGCGCGAACTCCGCCTCTGCTGTAATCCGCAATACCGCGCCGCTCTCCGGGTCAAGCGCAATCTCGCCGTGATACGCACTCTTAGTCGAGAAGGGAATCGTTCCATCCGGATCAGCCAGGCAGCAGAACCCCGTCTCGAAATGCGACGACTCTTGAGGCACGCGATACTGGAACACCGCCACTTTGCCGCTCTCACCCTTCTCCCAGCGGCTCCACGTCATCACGCCGTGCGAACTCACCACGTCGACGATTGCCATAATCGCAAAGACGGGTCCAAACGTGCCCTCCGTCGTCAGAGCGTGCTCGCGTTTCTCTTTGGAGCGCTTCTTGTGTCCCGGATTTGCCTCTGTAATCTCTTTCGCATTCCGCACCAGCACGGTCACCACGTCCGGCGCAGCCGCATGGAGCGATTGGTCCTGCGGCACCGTCTTCCATGTCTGGTTGTCTTTGGGCGCTGGCTCTTCAAAGCGGGTTGTGATGCGCGTCGCAAACAGGTCTGGCAGCGTCGGAATCGTGTTGTGCAGGTACTGCAGCGTCTGCTCCAGCATCAGCCTCTGGTCGTGCATGCTCGGCGCCGCATCGTTGGGAATCTCCGCGGCCGGCGGCGGCAAAAACGCGGCGCGATCCGCCAGCAACAGCAACTCCTCACTCGCTCTGCGTCCGTGGACCAGCGTCTTCATTTCCGCAATCTGCGTGTGGCTGAGTCTTGCGGTCAGTTCGATCTTCGCCAGCCGTTGTGCGGCCTCGGAATCCGACACTCCGCTCAGCGAACGCAACACACGCTGCAGCTCCTCCACGCTCACCGCCTGGCGCTGCGCGGGCAGCTCATCGTACATCGTCGGCTGGCTGTAATATTCGTGATTGGTACCCGCGACCGCACCTGGCATATCCACTTTCACTTCCAGCGAGTGGTACTCATCCGGCCCGGCGGCCCGCGGCGGGTCGAACGTCAGTGTGTAATAGTCGTCCGCCTCTAGCATGCGCTGGATAAGCAGATCGCTCAGCTTCGCGACCGGCGCAATCGCTTCGCCTCCGCTCTTCTCCGCCAGAACCTCCAGGTCGAAGTAGCCCGGACCCGAATTCTTTGGTCCTTTCACACCGCCCAGAAATTCCTCGTAGCCCAACTCATGTTGTAGATACGGCCACTCCGTCGCGCTGAACAATTGCACGCGCGCCTCTCTTAGCCGCGTGGAATACTCCACAAGCTCCTCAAAGGCGCTCTTACCTCCTGCTTGAACCGGCCACCCTGGGCTCAGCCAGAACAGCAGCTTCCGACCGGGTCTGCGCCGGGCCTCAATCGCAATCGCCCCCAGCGCATCCAGCGCCGTCATGTTTCGCGCCGCGGCAGAGCCTATCCGTAGCAACGGCTGGTTACTCTGCGCGCTTTGCCAGCCAATTCTGCGCGGCTCGCTGTTGTGGGCAATCTCGTCAGCCAGCTTGTTGCCGTCGCTCGTCAGCTCCGAGGCGCGCAGCCCGTCCTCGCGCAATCGATAAAACATGGTCGGATGCGCCAGCTTCCCCTGGTTGGCGCGCAAAAATTTCTGCGCTTCGCGCTCCGCTTCCTCCTCCCGAAACCCTGTTAGATCCAGCGTGTCCAGCATCAGCAAAAGTTCAGCCGGCTCGTTGTCAGCTCCTATTTCATGCGCGCGAAACGTCACCAGCTTCTGCGGCTGCCCGTTGTCCAGCAGCGTAAAGTCCGCTGCGCGCAGTCCGCGCACGGCATGACCGTCCTTCGCTGTCACCGTCACATCCAGCCGCACCAGACCGTCGCTAAAGCTCGGTGCCATGCTCATTGTCTGCAGCGGCACGCCAGGGGTTTGACCCGCACATGCAACCACACCAGCCACGCCGAGCAGCACACGGCTCAACCACCGCATTACACTGACCACGTTTTCGCGCCCCGCAAAATTCACCCACACATCATATGCGTTCCACTACGCCGTACAGGATACGGTCCCCATCCCCTACACTTGATAGGTGGTCAGCACGCCGTCAATTCGCCCCTGCTGGGTTGAGATCAACACCCGCGCCCTCGAAGAAAACTACCGCATCCTTGCCGCCGCGGCCGCACCGCACGCCGAACTGCTCGCCATCGTCAAGGCCGATGCCTACGGCCACTCGCTCGGCCGCTGCGCTCCTGCCGCCGTCCGCGCCGGCGCGCAATGGCTCGGCGTCACCTCTGTCGAAGAGGGCGTTGAGGCCCGCATGCACTGCCCCTCAGCGCGCATTCTCGCCATCTCCGGCGCTTTCCCCGGCCAGGGCGCGGCAGTAGTGCGGCATAAGCTCACTCCCGTCGTGTGGGACCCAAGCCACTTCGACGAGCTTGAAGCCGCGGCCCGCTCAGCCAGCGCAGATCCACAATCTGTTCCGGTTCATCTTGAAATCGACACCGGCATGAGCCGCCAGGGCATTGCACCCGAGGAAACCGCCGCTGTGCTCAAGCGCTTCACCCCCGATTCGCCGCTGTTCCTTGAAGGCGTGATGACCCATCTCTTCGCGGCCGACGAGGCCGACGGTCGCATCACCGCCGAACAGCTTGCTCGCCTTGAAGCCTCGCTCGAAGCGCTCGCTGCGGCACCCACGCGCGTCGAATGGCTCAACGTCGGCAGCTCCGCCGCTCTGCTTGGCGGCCAGGCGCACGTCCTAGGCGCGCTCGCCGCACGCTACGGAATGAAAGCTCTTATGCGCCCCGGCTTCTCGCTCTACGGCCTCGCGCCACGTTTCGACGCCGAGCCTGCCAACAGCGCCTTCGACACCATCCGCCACAAGCTCCAGCCTGTTCTCGCCTGGAAGACGCGCGTCGTCAGCCTGCGCTATCTCGCGCCCGGCGACACGATTGGCTACAACGCCACCTTCACCGCCAGCGAGCCCATGCGCGTTGCGCTGCTGGCTGTGGGTTACGCCGATGGCCTCTCCCGCGCGCTCGGCAACCGCTTCAGCCTTCTGGTACGCGGGCAGCGCGCGCCGCTCGTCGGCCGCGTCAGCATGGATCAGGCTGTCATCGATGTCACTGAAATTCCCGGCGCCGCCACCGGAGACGAGGTAATTCTCATCGGCTCGCAGGGTGCGGAAACCATCTCCGCTTTCGACCACGCCGAAGCCGCCGCCACTATTCCGTGGGAAATCTTTACGCGGATTGGCCCGCGCGTACCGCGCATCGCCGTCTAGCTCTGCGCCGCCTCGTCGCCGCAACCCACCGCTGCCGCATTCTCGCAATGCAGCCCAGAGCCGCACAGCGTTGCCGCAATCATCGCGTCCGTGCCCATCGCTGAGTTCAGCAGCATGTGGTAGAGCCCCCGCGCGCACCACTCCTGCTGATAAAAATTGCGAATCACCGCCGCGCGCCGCTTGTCGAAGCTCGCCAGCAGGTGCTCCGCCTCCGCCGCTCTCTCCGGAAACGCATTCACAAACCAGTTCCGCTTCGCCTTCGAGGTGGCATACACAAAAATGTTGAAACAATCCGCGCGTCCGGCCAGCGCGCACGCCGCACCACGGCCCACCAGCACGCAATCACCCTGCGCGGCGGCATCCAGAATCTCCTGCTTGATCAGCGTCAGCATCCGTTCCGAATCGAAAATCTTCTCCTCCGGAATCCCGGTCATCGGATACACCGACTCATGCCAGAAAACCTTGCCGTAGCGGTAGTACCAGGGGTCCAGCCGGTCGTCGTACCTGGCCGCCAGCTCCTCCGGCACGCCCGCCGCGCGCGCCGCTCCCGTCACCAACTCGGAGTCAAACAGCTTCCACCCCAGTCGCGCGGCCAAATCGTGCGCAAACTCGCCGCCACGCGAACCATACTCGCGCTCCACCGTAATTACCCGCACCGGCGCAACTCCCATGGCCAATTCCCTCCGCCACAGGAGCATACAACGAATCCCGGCTGCGCGGAATGGGAACCTGCGGCCCGCCGTCTCCGTACCATACCTTGACTATCTACACATCATTGTGTAGATAATCTAGGTATGGGCAAGCCAAGCGATCTCGTTCAGGGAACTCTCGACCTCTTGATTTTGAAGACTCTCAACCCCGGCGCCATGCACGGCTGGGCCATCGCCAAGCGCATTCAGATGCTCTCAGGAGAGGTCCTCCAGGTGCAGCAGGGCTCGCTCTATCCCGCCCTCCATCGCCTGGAGCAGCAGGGCTGGATCAAGGCCAAGTGGCAGGAGAGCGAAACCGGCCGCCAGGCCAAGTTCTACGTGCTCACCGTCGCCGGCCGTAAGCAGTTGGAGACGGAAACCGCCAATTGGAATCGCCTTTCGACGGCCATCAACTTAATCGTCACCGAAGCCTGAACAACAGGCTCAACCGAGGAGGAAGACCATGCGCTGGATCGATCGAATGAAGATGTCTCTCGGCGCGCTCTTGCGGCGCGGCAAATCCGACGCACGGCTGAACGATGAAATCGCCTTCCATCTCGAGCAGCAGATTGCCGAGAACCGCGCCGCCGGCATGAGCCCAGACGAGGCCCGCCAGGCCGCGCTGCGCACCTTCGGCAACCCCGCGCTCGTTCGCGAGCAAACCCGTTCTGCCTGGAGCTGGGGCGCTGCAGAGGCCATCGTTCGCGATCTGCGCATTGCCGCGCGCACCCTGCGCCGCACGCCGGGTTTCACGCTTATCTCCATCACCGTCATGGCTCTCGGCATCGGCGCCAATGTCGCACTTTTCACCGTTGTGCGCTCCGTGCTGCTCACGCCGCTTCCCTACGCAGACCCCGCACGGCTCGTCGCGCTCTACGAACATAACCAGGACAACCAGAAAACCATCCAGCACATGCCCATCGACGCCGGCAGCTTCTGGGACTGGCAGAAAGCCGCCCAGGGCAAGGCCGAGCTCGCCATCTTCTCGCCCTTCCAGGGCTACAACGTCTCGGCCGAGGGCGGCCTGCTTCCCGAGCAGATTGATGCCGGCTGGTGCTCCTCGAACTTCTTCAGCGTGCTCGGTGTGCAGCCCATGCTGGGCCGCGCCTTCACGCAGTCCGATGACCAGCCCAGCGCCGGCGCCACGGTCCTGCTCACCTATTCCTTCTGGAAGCGCCGGTACTCCGCCGACCCAGCCATCGTCGGCCGTCAAATCTGGCTCGATGCCCGCCCCTTCACCGTCATCGGCGTCTTGCCCGAGTCGTTCACCTACACCGGATCCATGGGCGGCAACACCATCCAGGCCTGGACGGCCGTCCGCCACGAGGCTCCCCCATTCCTGCTGAAGACCTACGAGGACCATGAGTTCGTCGCCGTCGCGCGCCTCGCTCCCGGCGTCACCGCCAAATCGCTCATCGACGAGCTCAAGTCAGT
Source organism: Occallatibacter sp. (assembly GCA_036384955.1). GTDB lineage: Bacteria > Acidobacteriota > Terriglobia > Terriglobales > Acidobacteriaceae > Telmatobacter. The sequence goes on along the minus strand of DASVLI010000271.1, from coordinate 722 downwards.
CCAGCATCGCATCAGGCAGGAGCGCCCCATTCCCGCCGTTCATGACTCCGCCGAAGGCAGCTCGCTGCTCGACGACGCCGTGCGCGACTACAAAACCCCGCTCTACGCGCTGCTTGCGGCCACTGGATGCCTGCTGCTCATCGCCTGCCTCAACGTTGCCAGCCTGCTGGTGGCGCGTACCGCCGCGCGCAGCAAAGAGCTTGCCATTCGCACCGCTCTTGGTGGAGGCCGCTTGCGCTTGTTGCGCGAGCGCCTGATTGAAAGCCTTCTGCTCACCGCCGCCGGCGGAGCCTGCGGCCTGCTGCTGGCTTTCGGCGCGGTCCGCTGGCTCATCCTCGCCCGGCCCGACATGAACCGCATCGAAGCCATCCGTATGGACGGCCTGGTCGCGCTCTTCACCGTCGGCGTTGTCGCCCTCTGCGCGCTCTTCTCCGGCCTCATCTCCGCTTTCGGTGTCCGCGAAGGCAAAGTGCTCGCCGCGCTCAATGAGAGCTCCCGCTCGCACAGCGGCGGCACCGCGCGCGCCGGCCTGCGCAAGTCGCTGCTCGTCGTTGAAGTGGGCCTCACCGTGGTCCTGCTCGTCGCCGCCGGTCTGTTGCTCAAGAGCTTCAGCCAGCTGCGCTCTACCGATCTCGGCGTGCCCATCGACAACACGCTTACTATGCGCATTGGCCTTCCCGACGCGCGCTACAAGACCGCCAACCAGAAAATTAATTTCTTCG